>DVJL01000144.1 GCA_018716805.1 Candidatus Faecivicinus avistercoris
AATCGAGAACGACGAGCCTGGCATCCGGAACTCAAACTTGTTGCCCGTAAACGCGAACGGCGAGGTGCGGTTGCGGTCGGTCGCGTCGCGCCGGAACTTCGGAATCGCGCTCGCGCCGACGTCCATGTAGCCGCCGCCGTCGGGGCTGAAGTCGGCCTTGTTGACGATGGCGTCGAGTATGCGCTCGATGTCGTCGCCGACAAACATCGACACGATGGCCGGCGGCGCCTCGTTGCCGCCGAGGCGGTGGTCGTTGCCCGCCGAGGCGACCGACGCGCGCAGCAGATCCTGATGCTCGTCCACCGCCCGGATCACCGCGGCGAGGAACAGCAGAAAGCGGACGTTGCTCGCCGGATTCGGCCCGGGATTGAGCAGGTTTTCGCCCGCGTCCGTCGCCAGCGACCAGTTGTTGTGCTTGCCGCTGCCGTTGACGCCGGCAAACGGCTTTTCATGCAGCAGGCAGGCCAGACCGTGCCGCCGCGCGACCTTCTGCATCAGCTCCATGGTCAGCTGGTTCTGGTCGGAAGCGACGTTGACGTTGGTGTACACCGGCGCCAGCTCGTGCTGCCCGGGCGCGACCTCGTTGTGCTCCGTGCGGGCAAACACGCCCAGCTTCCACAACTCCTCGTCCAGATCGCGCATAAAATCGGAAACGCGGCTCTTGAGCGCGCCGAAATACTGGTCGTCCAGCTCCTGCCCTTTGGGCGGGCGGGCGCCCAGCAGCGTCCGTCCGGTAAACCGCAGGTCGGGACGCCGCGCGTAGAACGCCTGGTCGATCAGGAAGTACTCCTGCTCCGGCCCGGCGGTCGGGATCACGCGGCGGACGCCGGTCTCGCCGAACAGCTTGAGGATTCGCATGGCCTGGCGGTTGAGCGCCTCCATCGAGCGCAGCAGCGGCGTCTTTTTGTCCAGCACCTCGCCGGTGAAGGAGCAGTAGGCCGTCGGGATGCACAGCGTGCGGTCCTTGATAAACGCGTAGGACGTCGGATCCCACGCCGTGTAACCGCGCGCCTCAAACGTCGCGCGCAGGCCGCCGGACGGGAACGACGAGGCGTCCGATTCCCCCTTGATGAGCTCCTTGCCGGAGAACTCCATGATGACCTCGCTGTCGCTGACCGGGGTGATGAATGCGTCGTGCTTCTCGGCGGTAAAGCCCGTCATCGGCTGGAACCAGTGGGTAAAGTGCGTCGCGCCCTTCTCGATCGCCCAGTCCTTCATGGCGTTGGCGACGACGTCGGCGATGTCGCGATCCAGCTCGCAGCCGCTCTCGATCGCGCGGCGGAGCGCCTTGTAATCCTCGTGGGGCAGGCGTTCCTTCATCACCGAATCGTTGAACACCATCGATCCGAACAGCTCCTTGATTTTGCTCATGTGCCTTCCTCCCGCGTGCGCGCGAACGGGCGTCGCGCAATGTGCTTCCATTGTACAATTCGACTGTAAATTCTGCTAGAGGGTGCCTGAAAAGGGCGCGAATCCGCAATTCTGAAGGGAACTTTCTGTCCGCTTCCGCAAACAGCCCGGGCAGCCGGAACAAAGGCCCGGAACGCCAGCCGGCGAAAAAGTCTCCCCTGAGGCCATGACCATTCTCGGACGGGCTTCAAGCCGTCCATGCGAAACCGTGCAGCGCCATTTCCCCGCAGCGAGCGCGCGAACCGGCGGCTTCGACCTCGCAGGCCGCCAACAGACCAACCCCCGCCGCGCAGCAGCGGGCGGGGGTCGGCGATCACGCGCCGGTCGTCTTGGCAAACATCACTTCGTCGCACTCCGCATATCCGAGCGCGCGGTACAGCGCCTGCGCGGGCGCATTGTCCTTGCCGGTCAGAATCGTGAATTCCTCCGCGCCGAGCGCCTTGCAGCGCGCCTCCAGCAGGGCAACCAGCTCCCGGGCGATTCCTTCGCGGCGAAACGACGGCTCGACATACAGCTCGGTGATCTCCGCCGTGGGCCGGCGGTAGCAGACCGACCGCGCAACGCGCGCACAAGCAAAGCCCGCGAGCTTGCCGTCCGCCTCGCAGACGGCGACGATCTCGCCGCCATTCGATTCAAGCGCGGCGCGCACTTCCTCGGGCGAGGTCACGCCCTCCCCATTGAACCGCGCGTTCAGCCGCGCCAGCTCCGCCGCGTCGGCGGGCGCGGCCAACCGGATCAAGCGCTTCGTCATTGTCCGGAGATCAGCGAGCCGAACGTGGAGTCCGCCTCATAGATCCGCACGCCGCCCTCGGCCTGGACGCCGGAGACATCGCCGAACGGGTGGCCGTACAGTCCCGCGTCGGGATCCCACTGGCTGGCGTCGCCGCACGCGCTCAGGGAGAGCACGTCGATGCCGAACAGCGCGCCTGCGGAGCTGACGTTGATGCCTTCGAGATCGACCTCGACCGTCGCGTCGTCGATCATGCGGATGCCGTCAATGGAGCCGACCTCATCGAGCGCATCGCCAATGGCGGCGCGGAGGAATTCCGTCTCGACGTCCGGCAGCTCGGGCACGGCCGCCGACGGATCCGGGCATTCCGTCGCCCAGCAGACGGCGAGGTCGCCATCGTAGACGAGGCTCAGCTCTGCGCCGAAGTCATCGACGTTGGGCAGCAGGCCGTCGGCAATGTTCCAAACCCGGCGCGAGCGCGTGGTGATCAGCTCGCCGGCGTCCTCGGAATAGGTCGCGTATCCCCACGTCACCATCGTGTAGGCGACCTTCAGATCGTCGCTCGCGGCAATCTCCTCGGCGGTATAGCCCAGCGCGCCGCCGGACGGAATATTGGCGGAATAATAATCCACCAGCATCTGCGCGAGCACCGGGAACTGCGCGTCCGCAGCGGCGCGATAGTCGGCGTACAATGACCAGTACGTCTCCTGAAGCGCTTCGCTCCATCCGTCGGATTCGCTCCAGACGTGATCCTCGCCGGCGGCGGCGATGGCGGTCATCGTCTCAAGCAGCTGCTCCAGCCGCTCCGGCGCACACTGCATCCGATACGACGCAAGGCCCGGGATCTCCAGGCCGTCAAGGCTCGTCTGGCCGTCATAGCCGGGATCAAGATAGTAATAATAGGTAAAGATGAGGTCCTGCGCCGTGATCGCCGTGCCATCGGCAAACGCCGCGCCGTCCTTGAGCGTCAGCCGGTAGGTGGACCGGCCGGTCTCGGAATCGTAGGTCGCGACGATGCGCACGTTTTCGGCGTCGGTCTCGATGGGCTCCTCCGGCGCGACCGGCTGGAGCTCTTCAAAGGGATCGGCCATCGCGGCCGTGCCGGTCAGCATCATCAGCGCCGCCATCGCCATGGCAAACAGTTTGCGGAACATGTTCAAACCTCCTTTGTGACCCTCTGGGATTCCCCTCTATCATATCACAAAACGTCCAAAAGATCAATCGCTGTTCCACGGCAATCGCGCCGCCGTCCGGCGGCGCGGCTTCACTCGCCTTCCGCGTCCCGCGCCTCTTCCCTCTGCCGGACGTATTTTTCCTTCGTAGCCTGCCCGCCCCGAATGTGGCGCTCCTCGCGGTTCTTGTTGAGCACCCTGTCTACGCGCCGCGCCATCGCGGGGTCGAGCCCGGGCAATCGCTCGCGCATGTCCTTGTGGATGGTCGTCTTGCTCACGCCGAATGCCTCGGCGCAGGCGCGCACCGTCGCCCCCGTCTTGAGGATGTACTGGGCGGCTTCGGTCACGCGCGTCTGAACTTCCCTCTTCACGCGGCTTCCCTCCCCTGCCCTTCAAGCTATGCGCCCTCCGGGCGGCATATCCGTGGATTCGCGGGCGTAGGATGCGGGGAAAGGGTGTGATTGCATGACTGAAACCATTGCGACCCGGACCGAAGCGCTGCCGCCGCTGGGCAACGCCACAATTCAGGGCGTCACCGTCCGGGAGTCCGACGGCTCGGTGAACTTCGAGCGCGTGCGCGACGCGGGCTTCTCCGTCGTCTACCTGCGCGCGACGGCGGGCGCGGATTACGTCGACTGCCGGCTCAACGCCAACGCGCGGTCCGCAGCCGCCGCGGGGCTGGACATCGGCTATCTGCACTACCTGACCGCGAGGACGCCCGAGGCCGCGCGCGCCCAGGCGGAGTTCTTCCTCTCGGCCATCGAGGGCAGGGAGGCGGCAATGCGCCCGGCGATGCGGTTTGACCGCTTCCGCGGGCTGGACGTTCAGACGATCAACGCCATCGGCGAGGCATTCCTCTCCACGGTCGCCTCGGCAACCGGCGCGGCGCCGCTGATCAAGACCGACGCGCAGAGCGCGAACCTGATCTGGTATCGGGACCTCGCACAGCAGTATCCGCTCTGGGTGGTGGATCCGAATGTCGCCGCTCCAACCGTCGTCTCCGGAAAATGGGAGGGCTGGACGGGCTGGGAGTACGCCGAGTACGGCACGGTGGAAGGCGCGGTCGACCTGCCGCTGAGCCTGTTCACGCCCGAGGCGCGCATCGGCTCCGGCGCGGAGGGCGACACAAAGCTCATCTGCGTCACGGTCGCCTATGGCGACACGCTCACCGCCATCGCGCGGCTGTTCAACACGACGGTCAACGCAATCGTCCGCCTCAACGACATCGACAACCCCGACCTGATCTTCCCCGGCCAGCGGCTCTACCTGCGCGTGCCCGCCGACACGCCCATCGCCTGCTGCGACACCTACACCGTCCGCCGCGGCGACACGCTCACCGCCATCGCCGCCCGCTTCGGCACGACCGTCGACCGGCTGGTGGCCATCAACCAGATTCCCGACGAGGACCTGATCGTCATCGGGCAGGTGCTGACGCTGGGACTCTGCCCCGCCGAAAACTGAAAACACCCCGAGGCCAGACGGTACGAAAAAACCACCCGGAAACGATGAAAGCGCGAGAGGGCTTTCGCCCTTTCGCGCTCAGCTATGGATTTTGACACGCTGGATCTCCGGCGCGATGCGCTGGAGAGTTCTATTTTACAGGAACCGCCCTGTGCGGCTTTCCGGAGCGCTGCGGATGTCGTCCGGCGTGCCCGTGGCGACGATCCGTCCGCCCTCTGAACCGCCCTCGGGCCCCATGTCGATGATGTAGTCCGCGCTGCGGATGACGTCCAGGTCGTGCTCGATGACGACAACCGTCGCGCCATGGTCGATCAGCGTCTGGAACACGCCGAGCAGCGTGCGCACGTCGAGCGGATGCAGGCCGATGGTCGGCTCGTCGAACACGAACACCGAGTCCGACTGCGACCGTCCCATCTCGCTGGCGAGCTTCAGCCGCTGCGCCTCGCCGCCGGACAGGCTGGGCGTCTCCTCTCCGAGCGTCAGGTAGCCGAGCCCCAGGTCTTCCAGCACCTGAAGCCGCTGGCGGACGAGCTTCATCTCCCGGCAGGCCCCGAGCGCCGTGTGGACGTCCATCGCCATCAGCTCCGGCAGCGTATGCGCCTGTCCGGCCCTGTCCTGCCAGTGCACGCGGCTGGCGTCCTTCGCATAGCGCGCGCCGCGGCAGGCGGGGCACGGGATGTCCACGTCGGGCAGGAACTGCACGTCCAGGCTGATGACACCGGTGCCGTCGCAGACGGGGCAGCGCAGCCGGCCGGTGTTGTAGGAGAAATCGCCGGCGGTATAGCCGATCGCCTTGGCCTCCGGCGTGCGGGCGAAGATCTTGCGCAGCTCGTCGTGGACGTTGGCGTAGGTGGCAACCGTCGAGCGCACGTTGATGCCGATCGGCGTGGCGTCGATCAGCTTGACCTGCGAGATGCCCTCCGCCTCGACGGCGCGGACGTGTTCGGGCAGCTTCCGGCCGGCGATCGCCGCCTCGAGCCCGGGGATCAGGCTCTCGAGGATCAGGGTCGTCTTGCCGGAGCCGGACACGCCGGTCACGACGGTCAGCCGCCCCTTCGGGAAATCAGCTTCCAGCGGCTGGACGGTGTGGATCGCGCCGGTGGACAGGTGGATGCGCCCCTCGGCGAACAGCTCGCCTTCGGCGCGTGCGCGCGGCGGCTCCACCTCCGCGCCGGACAGGAACGGCCCGATCTTCGACCGCGGATCCCTCGAGATCGACTCAACCGTGCCCTGAGCGATCACGCGCCCGCCGTCCGCGCCTGCGCCCGGCCCCATCTCGATGATCCAGTCGGATTCGGACAGGATCTGCGCGTCGTGGTCGACCAGCACGACGGAATTGCCGTCGGCGATCAGATCGTGCATCACGCCAGTCAGGCCGACGATGTTCGACGGATGCAGGCCGATGGACGGCTCGTCGAGCACGTACAGCACGCCGGTGGTGCGGTTGCGCACGGCGCGGGCGAGCTGCATCCGCTGGCGCTCGCCGGTCGAAAGCGTCGAGGCCGCGCGGTCGAGCGCCAGATAGCCCAGCCCCAGATCCATCAGCCGCCGCGCGACCGACTGGAACGAATCGCAGATGCTCTTCGCCATCGGCCGCATCTCCTCGGGCAGGCTGCCCGGCACGCCGGCGACCCAGCCGACCAGCTCGGCAAGCGTCATCCGGCACGCCTCGTCGAGCGAAAGGCCGCGCAGCTTCGGCGCGCGCGCCGCCTCGCACAGGCGGCTGCCGCCGCAGTCCGGGCAGACGTCCTGCTTGAGGAACTTCTCCACGCGCTTCATGCCCTTCTCGTCCTTGACCTTGGCAAGCGCGTTTTCGACGGTGTGCACGGCGCTGTAATAGGTAAAGTCCAGCTCGCTGGCGTTGTCGGCGTTCTTGGCCCTGTAGAGAATGTGCTTTTTGACGGCGGGGCCGTCGTAGACGATCTGCTTCTCCCCGTCGGTCAGCTCGCAAAACGGCACGTCGGTGCGCACGCCCATCGCGCGGCAGACGTCGGTCATCAGCGACCACATCAGCGAATTCCACGGCGCGACGGCGCCCTCGTCGATGGTCAGGCTCTCGTCCGGCACCAGCGTCGCACGGTCTACCGTGCGCACCACGCCGGTTCCGCCGCAGGTGCGGCAGGCGCCCTGGCTGTTGAACGCCAGCTCCTCCGCCGACGGCGCGAAGAACCGCTCGCCGCACTCCGGGCACTGCAGCTCCTGCCCGGCGGCGACGGCCAGCGTCGGCGGCAAATCGTGGCCGTTGGGGCAGCGGTGGTTCGCCAGCCGCGAGTACATCAGCCGCAGGCCGTTGAGCAGCTCGGTTCCGGTGCCGAACGTGCTGCGGATGCCCGGCACGCCCGGCCGCTGATGCAGCGCCAGCGCGGCGGGGACGTAGAGCACCTCGTCGACCTCTGCCTTCGCGGCCTGCGTCATCCTGCGGCGCGTGTAGGTGGACAGCGCCTCCAGATAGCGCCGCGAGCCCTCGGCATACAGCACGCCCAGCGCCAGCGACGACTTGCCCGACCCGGACACCCCCGCGATGCCGACGATCTTCCCCAGCGGCACATCCACGTCCACGTTCTTCAGATTGTGCACCCGCGCGCCGCGAATTTCCATGTGATCGATCATTGCGCCATCTTTCCCTCATCGTGAATTCACGCAGCCGCCTCTGTGGCGGGGCAGGCTGCTGCATGAGCTTTTCTGCGCCTCGCGGCGCTCTTCCTTCCGAACGGAGCGTTATTTTTTAAGCAATTCCCGCTGCGCCGCCGCTCTCACGTCCTTTTTGGCTCCAAATATCTCCGATCTTTTCATGAATGGCGAACATCTTTACCTGGCCTTCGATCCGAAATTCGCCATGCGACGCAGTTTTCAGAAATAACGTGCGTTTGCGGTCGAAAAGTCGCGTCAGGGGCTTGCAAAATGACGGCAAACGGTTTATAATGTTCGCGACAGGAGGGTTGCGGACGATGCCAGCCGACGAAGAGCCGATGCGTATCTTCGTCAATTCGCGAGGGCAGGAACTGAATCAGAAGCGCTGTATGGAGTAGGAATGGTGCGTTAAGTACCGGCGGATGGGAGGTTGCCGCCGGGCGAAGGGACGAGGGAGTCCCGCGGTGCCATGATCGCATCCGCTGCTACGGCGTCGGGCGCTCGCGCCCACTTTCCCATCCCATCTCGCATGGGAAATGTCTAACCTCCTCCTTAAATGCATTTTAGGAGGTTTTTTTATGTTCCGTTCTTCCGATCGCGGCCGCTTTCTGAGCGCGCACCGCATGGCCATGGATGCCGTTTTCATCGCGCTGCACGTCGTGCTGAGCCTGTTTTCCATCTACATCTTGGGCGACCAGATCAAGCTGTCGTTCGCCTCGTTCCCGCTGCTGGTCGCGTCGCTGCTGTTCGGCATGACGGACGGCCTGCTCGTCGCGGGCATCGGCGAATTCCTGTATCAGATGCTGTTCTACAGCTTTGGCCCGACGACGCTATTGTGGATGCTGCCGCCGATGCTGCACGCGCTGATCGTCGGCCTGTACTCTCAGCGCCACGGCCTCAGCCTGTCGCTCAAGCAGACGGCCGGCATCGTGTTCGCCGCCGGACTGGTGACGGCGCTGTTCACGACGGTCGTGCTGTACATTGACGCGCAGTTCTGGGGCTATCCGTCTGGCCTGACCGGCCTCGTCATCGTCTTCCGCTTTGTCAACTCGCTGATCATGTGCACGATCTACACGATCGTCGCGCCGCGCACGGTCGCGCTGCTTCGCCGCGTCGCCCGGCCGAAGGCCGCCTGACCCTTCCCCAAAGGACCGATTGAGAAGAGGATTTCATTGAACGTCACTGAAGCGCTATCCTACATCCACAGCGTATCGTGGATGGGCTCCGTCCCCGGCCTCGGCCGCACCCGCGCGCTGCTTGCGCGCATGGGAAACCCGGAGAAAAAGCTCAAATTCATCCACATCGCCGGCACGAACGGCAAGGGATCGACCGCCGCGATGCTGGCCAACGTGCTCCGCGCCGCGGGCTACCGCACGGGGCTGTACACCTCGCCGTACATCATCCGCTTCAACGAGCGGATGCAGATCGACAACGAACCCATTTCCGACGGCGAACTGGCCGAGATCACGACCCGCGTCCAGCCGCTGGCCGACGCCCTCGACGAACATCCGACCGAGTTCGAGCTGGTCACCTGCATCGCGATGGAGTATTTCGCGCGCCATGCGTGCGACATCGTGGTGCTCGAAGTCGGCCTGGGCGGCGAGTTCGATTCCACCAACGTCATCCCGGCGCCCGAGGCGGCGGTCATCGTCAACATCGGGCTCGACCACATGCAGGTGCTCGGCGATACGGTGGAGGAGATCGCCCACGCGAAGGCCGGCATCATCAAGGACGGCTGCGACTGCGTGCTCTACGCACAGCAGCCGTCGGTCGAGGCCGTGTTCGAGCAGACGTGCCGCGAGCGCGGCGCAAGACTGCACCGCGCCGGCATGGAGCCGCTGACGCTCGTCTCGCACGGGCTCGACGGACAGGTGTTCGACTGGAAAACGCTTGGCGGGCTGCACATTCCGCTATTGGGCGAACACCAGCTGCACAACGCGAGCACCGTGCTGACCACGCTGGAGGTGCTCGCCGCAAAGGGCTGGACGATCCCCGAATCCGCCGTCCGCGAGGGGCTTTCCTCGGTTCGCTGGCCGGGCCGCTTCGAGCTGCTCGCGCGCGACCCGCTGTTCATCATCGACGGCGGCCACAACCCGCAGTGCCTCGACGCGCTGGTACAGGCGTTTCGCGACTACCTGCCCGGCAGGAAGATCACCTTCTTGAACGGCTGCATGGCCGACAAGGACTACGGCGCGATGTTCGCCGACCTCGTCCCCTTCGCCGCCGGGTTCGTCACCGTCACGCCGGGAAACCCGCGCGCGCTGCCCGCCGAACGGCTGGCCGAGCATCTGAAGCCGTATGGCCTGCCGGTCACGGCCTGCAAAAGCATCGCCGAGGGCGTGCGCACGGCCATCGAGTTCGCCGGGCGCGACGGCGTCGTCTGCGCGTGCGGATCGCTGTACATGCTCGCAGACGTCTGCGAAGCCGTCGCCAGCGCCTATGGGCAGGACAAATGATCTTTTGGGCACCCGGGAGGGAATTCCGCATCGATGTGGGATTCCCTCCCATTTATTCATAAATCGGCCCGATTTATAAAAAATCATCCTTAACAATTCCGTGTGTTGATTTCTGCCCGCAATTGTGATACCATATGATCCGGGAAGTTGTTTCAACAACCATCTTGGTGCCTGTTGAAAAAGGGGAAATCCGCGTTTTTCGGGCGATTCCGTCCGCTTTCACAAACCGTCTTCAGATCTGGCGAAGCCAGGGAAGGGACTGGGCGGGGCGATGCGGTGGAAAAGACGCCGGACGCGCATTTTCAGAAATTTTTCAAACAGGCTCCGGGGCGCATCCGCGCAGGCCGCCAGCGCGCGGCCGGACGAACGCTCTCCGGCAAATTCAGCGGCACGAATTTTTCTTAAGGCAGAGGAGATGGATCCATGTTCAAGATTCTGAAGAAAGAGCCCTTGAACCCGACCGTCACCCGCATGGTCATCGAAGCCCCGTTGATCGCGCGGAAGGCAAAGGCAGGGCAGTTCATCATCCTGCGCGCGTCTGAGGACGGCGAGCGCATTCCGCTGACCATCGCGGGCTACGACCGCGAGGCCGGCACGGTCGACATCATCTTCCAGATCGTCGGCGCGACGACCATGGAGCTCAACGCGCTCAACGAGGGCGATTCGCTTCCGGACTTCGTTGGCCCACTCGGCAAGGCCACGGAGATCGAAGGGCTGAAGAAGGTCGCCATCGTCGGAGGCGGCGTGGGCTGTGCCATCGCGCTGCCGGTCGCGCAGGCGCTGCACGAGGCCGGCGCGGTCGTCCATTCGATCGTCGGCTTCCGCAACAAGGATCTGGTCATCCTCGAGGACGACTTCAACGCCTGCTCCGACCGCGTCTGCATGATGACCGACGACGGCAGCTACGGCCAGAAGGGCGTCGTCACCGTCGCGCTCGAGCAGCTGATTCAGGAGGGCAACGAGTACGACGAGGTCATCGCCATCGGCCCGGTCATCATGATGAAGTTCGTCTGCCTGACCACCAAGAAGTACAACATCAAGACCGTGATCTCCATGAACCCGATCATGGTCGACGGCACGGGCATGTGCGGCGGCTGCCGCCTGACCGTCGGCGGCGAGACGAAGTTCGCCTGCGTCGATGGCCCGGACTTCGACGGCCACCTCGTCGACTTCGACGAAGCCATGAAGCGCGGCGCCATGTACCGCGATTTCGAGGCGCACAAGCGCGAGGAAGCCTGCAACCTGTTCAAGAAGGAGGCCGAATAATATGGCGCAGAGAAATATGAGCCCGACCAAGTGCCCGATGCCTTCGCTCGCACCGGATTACCGCAACAAGGTGTTTGAAGAGGTCGCCACCGGCTATACCTATGAGATGGCCGTCGAGGAGGCGCGCCGCTGCCTGCACTGCAAGAACAAGCCCTGCGTCACCGCCTGCCCGGTGCAGATCGACATCCCGGCCTTCATCGAGAAGGTCGCCAACGAGGACATGGAGGGCGCGTTCGAAATCCTGAACAAGCAGTCCTCGCTGCCCGCGGTCTGCGGCCGCGTCTGTCCGCAGGAGACGCAGTGCGAGTCCAAGTGCGTGCGCGGCATCAAGGGCGAACCGGTCGGCATCGGCCGTCTGGAGCGCTTCGTCGCCGACTGGCACCGCGAGCACAACGCCGAGAAGCCCGTTCCGCCGGCCTCCAACGGCCACAAGGTCGCCGTGATCGGCGCCGGCCCGGCCGGCCTGACCTGCGCGGGCGATCTGGCGCGCATGGGCTACAAGGTCACGATCTACGAGGCGCTGCACGTCGCCGGCGGCGTGCTCAGCTACGGCATTCCGGAGTTCCGTCTGCCGAAGGCGATCGTCAACAGCGAGGTCGACAACCTCCGCGCCCTCGGCGTGGACATCGAGACGGACATGGTCATCGGCAAGGTGCTGACCATCGACGAGCTGTTCGACGACATGGGCTTCGAGGCTGTGTTCATCGGCTCCGGCGCCGGCCTGCCCCGCTTCATGGGCATCCCGGGCGAGAGCCTCAAGGGCGTCTACTCCGCCAACGAGTTCCTCACCCGCATCAACCTGATGAAGGCCTACCTGCCCGACAGCAAGACCCCGATCCGCCACGGCAACCGCGTCGCCGTCGTCGGCGGCGGCAACGTTGCCATGGACGCCGCGCGCTGCGCAAAGCGCCTGGGCGCCGAGGAGGTCTACATCGTCTACCGCCGCGGTATGCAGGAGCTGCCGGCCCGCCGCGAGGAAGTCGAGCACGCCGAGGAAGAGGGCATCATCTTCAAGACGCTCACCAACCCGGTCGAGGTGCTCGGCTACAACAACCCCGAGGATCCGCGCGATCCGCGCAACGGCGAGGTCGTCGGCATGAAGTGCGTCGAGATGGAGCTGGGCGAACCGGACGCCTCCGGACGCCGCCGCCCGATCGTCAAGGAAGGCAGCGAGTTTACGCTGGACATCGACACGATGATCATGGCGCTGGGCACCAGCCCGAACCCGCTGATCCGCTCGACCACGCCCGGCCTCGACGCCGACCGCCACGGCTGCATCATCACCAAGGGCGAGGACGGCCTGACCAGCCGCGAGGGCGTCTACGCCGGCGGCGACGCCGTCACCGGCGCGGCCACCGTCATCCTCGCGATGGGCGCGGGCAAGAACGCCGCCGCCGCCATCGACGAGTACATCAAGAGCAAGAACTAAATCGAAGCAGAGGAACCGGCCAAAGCGGCCGGTTCCTCTCAGGATGTTGACAAAGTCAACAGACTGCCAGAGTGATGAGAAAGCCTGCAAGACAGGGAAGCAAACTGGCAGACAAGGGAGCTTACTTGGACGTAAGTGACCGCAGGCTGCAAGTGCAGCTGACGCTGGAAGCAAAAATTGCCGCTGGCTGCTCTCTTGTCAGGGCAATTTTTGCGTTTGCGGGCTTTGTCAGCGCGCTGAGAGGAACCGGACAAAGCGGCCGGTTCCTTTTTCAATTCATTCAAAGGGATGAAATCGCCATGGATTACTGGAAAATCCGCGAGACGTTTGCGATATACGGCCTTTACGACGCGCCGGTTCCGGCGGAACCGGCCGGCCGCGAGGCCATTGAGCGCGCCGTGCAGGCGGGCGTGGAGAGCGTCCGAAGAGCGCCGGCGGCGCTCGGCGACTTCCTGCGCACTTCCCGCTTCCCAGTGCTGTGGGAGGATCAGGCGCGCGTCGTCGCGGCGCAGGATGACAGCGTCCTCGAGCGCTACATCGCTGGATTGCTCGACTGGCTGGCCGACCCAAACCAGCCCGGCGCATCGCGCATCCGGGCGCGCATTCTCCAACTGCGCCCTTCCCGGGGGACCGGCGAGGCCATCGACGACAGCATCGCCTTTGCGGAAAGGTATCGCTATCCGGCGTGGGCGGACGCGCTGCGGAGCCTGCGCGCCGAATGGCAGAGCCATGCAGGTGCGACGCCCTCCTGCGGCGCGAGCGACCCTGCAGGGAACGGCGCGCGCATCACCGCCACGGATGCCCGCACAGGCGAAGCGGTTCCCTCCTCGCAGTCGGGCACGCCCGCATCGCCCGACGGTTCCGGCGCGCCTTCCCGCTCAAATCAGAGGATGCAAAGCTCAGGCCAGATGACCGCGCGCGAGGTGTTTGAAGTGCTCGACGCCTCGTGGCGCAAACAGAGGGCCAACGCGCGCGAGGCTGCCCCGCACATCATCGCATGGGGCGAATGCGACTGGGCGGCGTTGAACCGCGCCATTCAGGAGGGGATCCGCATCGTCAACGAAGATCCGCTCGAAATCCGATGGTTTTTGCAGATGGGCGCCAAGCCGATGTGGAGCGATGAAGCGAAGATCGTCTGCGGCGCGAGCGACGACGTCCTCGAGCGCTACATCGCCGACCTGCTCGACTGGGCGCTCGACCCGAACTGGCCCGGCGCGTGGGAGGTGCTCTTCGAACGCGTCGTGAAGATCCCTTCCGGGAAAATCGACTGCGCGATCGAAGCCACCCTCGCGTCCGCAGGGCAGCTCGACGATCACCCCGGCAGGTGGATCGCCACGCTTAAAGAACTTCAGGAAGCGCGCGGGCGCGGTGCCTCTCCCGGGCTGGAATGACCCACCTTGTACACACAACAGGAAGCGCCAGCGAAAGCGGGCTTTTGCGCGCCGCGGCGGCAAATGGCCTGTGCAAGCGCAATAAAAAACCGGCGGGAATCACCCGGCCGGTTTTCGCATTTCCATTCTCCCTGCGACAGGTGGAACCGGCGCCTCCTCTCGGAAGCGCCGGTCTGTTTTCATGGAAAATCCTGCTTACTTCTCCCACGGGAAGACGTACTGCGTCAGGCCCAGCTCATCGCGCACAGCGGTGATTTCCTTCTGGACGCTCTCGTTGATCGGCACGCCGTCCTTGCGGGCCAGGCGGATCTCATACTCCTTCTCGCCCGCGGTGTAGATGCGCTCGGCGCCCGGCGCCTTCTTGGAGGCGCGCATGGAGCGCATGATGTCGCCGGTCTTCTTGCGGCAGACGTCCTCGCCCATGAAGTGGTTGGTGTCGATGGCGATGAAGAAGTGGCCGAGGTGGTACTTGCACTTCTTGCCATTCTCGTCGACGCCGTTGAGCGCCTTGCCATACTGGCCATCCTGCAGCACGCTGGAGAGCAGCTCGACGAACAGCGCGAAGCCGTAGCCCTTGTAGCCGCCCAGCGCCTCGCCGATGCCGCCCAGCGTGGTCAGCGCGGCCGTGCCCTTGCGGATGCGCTTGAGCGCGACGCCCGCATCGCCGGAGACGGGCTCGCCGTCGTCGCCGATGATGGTGCCCGGATGGACATCCTCGCCGATGCGCTCGTAGTACTCGATCTTGCCGTTCTGCGTGATCGAAGTCGCAGCGTCAAAGTTGAAGTCGAACGGCTCGTCGCTCGGCACGCCCAGCGTGAAGGGGTTCGTGCCGAACATGCCCTCGACGCCCCACGTCGGCGCGACGGACGGGCGCGCGTTCGTGCCGGTCATGCCGATGCAGCCCTGCTTGGTGGCCATGGAGGTGTAGTAGCCCGCGATGCCGTAGTGGCAGGAATTGCGAACGACGACCATGCCCATGCCGTATTCCTTCGCCTTGTCGATCGCCATCTGCATCGACTTGTAGCCGATGACCTGGCCCATGCCGTCGTGGCCGTCGACGACCGCCGTGGTGGGCGTCTCCTTCACGATCTCAAAGTTGGTGACGGGGCTCTGGATGCCATCCTTGATGCGATCGAGATAGATGGGCTTAAAGCGGTTGACGCCGTGGGACTCGATGCCGCGCTTGTCGCTCTCGAGCAGCACGTCGGCGCAGATCTCGGCGTCCTCGCGCGGGATGCCGTAGCCGACGAACGCGTCCACCACGAAACTGGTAATGGTCTTCCAATCCACAATCGACTTGTTGACTGCCATGGAAACTCCTCCTTTTGATTCTCGGCATGAAAAAAGAGAGAAGCACAGCGCGCGCAGAAGCTCCTGCTCCAGCGTACCGGCCGCTTCTCTCATCTCTGCTGCCTGATGTCCATATTATAGCACACTTCCCGGAACATTACAAGCGCAAATGTCAAAGTTTCCAGAAAAACGGTTTTTTTCACCGCATATACAAAAAACGCCCGGGCCCTCCTTGGCCCGGGGAACAGCGCGGAACCTTTCAGCTCTCCTACCGCGCTTCCCTGTGTTCAAACGCGCGGATGCGGATCTTCCTGTTTGCAGACGTCGCCCGCTTATCGCTGGTGAGCATGTTGGTGTACCAATCCCTCAGTTCGGGCACGCCGACGTCTTCGGACAACCGCCGGGGCAGGTTCTGCGTGTTCAAGGTCAACAGCATCTGAAACATTTTTCATCCTCCTCTGCTCTGTGGTTTGGCTTCTCCCTGAAGCCGCGCCTATCATACCACGTTCCCCCACCCCTTCGTCAAGCAATTTTCTGGATAATTCCAATATTTTACCGTTTATTTTCTATTTATTTTCATTTCAGCCGCAATTTTCGCAAGAATCGAGCGGAAAACGCGCCCCCGAAACGGCGTTTCGGAGGCGCGGCAGATCCAACCCATCCCTCAGAGGTTCTTGACAAACAGCGCGCGAATGGCGTTGAGCACGGCGATCACCATCACGCCGACATCGGCAAAGATCGCGAGCCACATGTTGGCAATGCCCAGCGCGCCGAGCGCGAGGCAGATCAGCTTGACGCCGATGGCGAACACAATGTTCTGATAGACGATCCTCAGGCACTTGCGCGAAATCCGGATCGCCTTGGCGATCTTCAGCGGATCGTCGTCCATGAGCACGACGTCGGCGGCCTCGATGGCGGCATCGGAGCCCAGCGCGCCCATCGCAATGCCGATGTCGGCCCGCCGCAGCACCGGCGCGTCGTTGATGCCGTCGCCGACGAACGCCAACTTCTCGCGCTCCGGCTTTGCGCTCAGGATCTCCTCCACCTTCGCGACCTTGTCCGCGGGGAGCAGCTCGCTGTGGATCTCGTCGATGCCGAGTTCGGCGCCGACCTGATCGGCCACCTTCTTCGCGTCGCCGGTGAGCATCACCGTCCGGCGCATGCCCGACGCCTTCAGCGACTGGACGGCCGTCTGCGCGGTCGGCTTGAGGACGTCGGAGATCACGATGTGGCCGGCGTACTGGCCGTCGATCGCCATGTGAATGATCGTGCCCGTGCTGTGGCAGGGAATGAACGGCACGTTCAGCTGGTTCATGAGCTTGTCGTTTCCGACGGCCACCTCGCGGCCATCGACCTTCGCAACGACGCCGTTGCCGCTGATCTCCCGGATGTCCGAAACGCGGCTTCGGTCGATCTCCCGGCCATACGCCTTGCGTAGGCTCTTGCTGATCGGATGCGACGACGCGCTCTCCGCCAGCGCCGCGTACTCCAGCAGCTTGGCGTTCTCCATCTCGCTGTGATGGATGCCGCTGACCTCGAACACGCCCTGCGTCAGCGTGCCGGTCTTGTCGAACACGACGATCTTCGTCTGAGAGAGCGTCTCCAGATAGTTGGAGCCCTTCACCAACACGCCCGCGTTGCTCGCGCCGCCGATGCCGGCGAAGAACGAGAGCGGAATCGAAATCACCAGCGCGCACGGGCACGAGATGACGAGGAACGTCAGCGCGCGGTAGATCCACGTCCCCCACTGCGCCGGAGCGCCCAAGAACAGCATCCGCACCACCGGCGGCAGCAGCGCCAGCGCCAGCGCCGCGATGCAGACCGCGGGCGTGTACACGCGGGCGAACTTCGAGATGAAGTCCTCCGATTTCGACTTGCGCGAGGAGGCGTTTTCCACCAGATCGAGGATCTTCGAGACCGTCGATTCGCCGAATTCCTTCGTCGTCTCGATCTTCAGCACGCCGGTCATGTTGATGCAGCCGCTGATGATCTCATCCCCCACCCTGACCTCGCGCGGCAGGCTCTCGCCGGTCAGCGCGGCGGTGTTCAGCGTCGATTCGCCCTGCACCACCTTGCCGTCGATCGGCACCTTCTCGCCCGGCTGCACGACGATCACGCCGCCGACCTCCACCTCGTCCGGATCGACGCGCTCGAGCCTGCCGTCCCGCTCGACGTTGGCATAGTCCGGCCGGATGTCCATCAGCTCGCTGATGTTGCGGCGGCTCTTGCCCACGGCGTAGCTCTGAAACCACTCGCCGATCTGGTAAAACAGCATGACCGCCACGGCCTCGAGGTAATCGCCGCTGCGCTCATACAGCGCCAGCCCAATGGCGCCCACGGTCGCAATGGCCATCAGGAAATTCTCGTCGAACACCTGCCGGTTCCGGATGCCCTTGAGCGCCTTGATCAGGATGTCGTATCCCACCGTCAGATACGGCGCCATGTACAGCACAAACCTCAGCCAGCCCGTCGCCGGAATGAAATTCAGCACCACCAGCATCGCCGCCGCCGCAAGGATGCGCGCCAGCATGATCTTCTGCTTTCTTCTCACAACGACCGTCCCCTTCAAGCGCCGCCGTTTCCAGCGGCATCAATTCAATAAATAATTATCTGTTTAATTATTCTGTGGAATGCGGCGCCCCTGAATCCGCCTGCGTCTTCAGGGGCGCGCCTGCAACGTTCGAAAGCTCAGAGATAGACCTCGCAGTCGTCCTCGACCCGCTTGCAATTCCGGCGAACCTCCTGCATGACCGCCTTGGGGTCGGCGCCCTCGTCAAACTCGACGACCATCTTCAGCGCCATGAAGTTCACCACCGCGCTCTTCACGCCCGCCGTGTTCTGCGCGGCGCTCTCCATCTTGTTGGCGCAGTTCGCACAATCGACGTCGATCTTATAGGTCTTTTTCATGGAAAAGATCTCCTTTCAGCGTGTTTTTCAAAAACGATTAAGCAATCGTTTAATCACAGTATTATCATACGCCAAAGCGGCCCGCGCGTCAATCCCCCGGCGCGCGATTCTGCCGTTTGGGCAAAAGGTTCTTCCATTTGGGCAAAAAGCGATTCCATAATCGCCGCCGATGTGATACAATAGGAAAAAAGGAGGGAGTCCGATGCCAAACGCACCGCTGCCACACGACCACAACCAGCCCATCGAATGGGCGCCGGAGCGCATCCCGAGCGTCGACAATTTTCAGACGGTGGCCGACATCTTCAAGCAGCTCGGCGACGGCAGCCGCATCCGCATCTTCTGGCTGCTCTGCCACTGCGAGGAGTGCGTCGTCAACCTGTCGGCGATGGTGAACATGAGCAGCCCGGCGGTGTCGCACCATCTTCGGCAGCTCAAGGCGGGCGGCCTGATCACCAGCCGCCGCGAGGGCAAGGAGGTCTACTACCGGGCCACGCTGACCCAGCAGGCGCAGCTGCTGCATCACATGATCGAAGATCTCGTGGAGATCGCCTGTCCGACGGACGGCGAAGGCGCGCCGTGAAGTGCGCGGAAGCAGCGCGGATCGAGGCCGCGCTTCGCGACATTCCGGACGGCACGCTCGAAATCCTGCCTCGCGGCGGCTCCGCCATCGACGCCCGCACCGACGGCAGAGGGCGCATGGAAACCGTGGCGGTGTTCCCGGGCATCGAAGCCGCCTTTACCGCCTTCCTCGGCGCGGGCGTCGAGCTGCGGCACGAGCCGCGCGTCTCCGTGCTCGAGGTCTATCACTGCCGCTGCGGCCGCGTCGGCTGGAACATGCCCGACGGCACGGCGATCTACCTCGGGGCGGGCGACCTGTCGCTGCACGGCATGGCGCGCTGCGCGGTTTCGTCGATGGTATTTCCGCTGGGGTACTCGGAGGGACTCTCGCTGGCCATCGACCTCGATGCGCTGTCCTCGGAGTGCCCGGACATCCTGCGGGACGCCGGCTTCCGGCCATGCGCGCTGCGCGAAAAGCTGCTGGACCGCAGCCCGATTACGATTCCAGCCTGCCCTGCCGTCGAGGGCATCTTTGAGCCGGTCTACGCCGCGCCGCCCGCGCTGCGCGCGCCATGGCTGAAACTGAAGGCGCAGGAGCTTCTGCTCTATCTGAGCGGCTTTCAGCCCGCCGCAAGCGAGCCGGCGCGCGTCTACGCGCAGCAGACCGAGCAGATCCGCGAGGTGCACCGTCTGCTGACCACGCATCTGGATCAGCGGCTGACCATCGAGGAGCTGTCCAAGCGGTTCCTCATCAACACCTCCGCGCTGAAGGAGGGGTTCAAGGCGGTCTACGGCGCGCCCATCGCGACCTACATGAAGGAAGCCCGGATCCGCCGCGCTATGCAGCTCTTGCGCGAGACGGACGACACCGTCGCCACCATCGCCGCGCAGGTCGGCTACGAATCGCAGGGAAAGTTTGCGCAGGCCTTCAAGGACATCGCACACATGCTCCCCACGGAAT
This sequence comes from Candidatus Faecivicinus avistercoris, assembly GCA_018716805.1. Lineage (GTDB taxonomy): Bacteria > Bacillota > Clostridia > Christensenellales > Aristaeellaceae > Faecivicinus > Faecivicinus avistercoris. Next base: position 19,663 of record DVJL01000144.1, read on the forward strand.
ACCGCCGCGCCCATCGAACCCCATAGATTGCATCGAAACACGAGAGAAACGTGCCGCCGGAGATGCCATCCGCACGCCTGTCCCAGACAAGCCAAGCGGCGGACGCTCTGTTTGCATCCGCCGCTTTTGTCTCTTCCGCGCCGCCGCGCAGCCCCGATGTCTCCTCTTCTTCGCGGAATCAGCCGGCCGGATCGGGGGTGGGAACCGGGGCGACGACCGCCTCCAGCGGCTCCGCGAGGATCTCATCCAGCGGACTGACGTCGGTCGCAAGCAGCAGCGTCTTGGCCAGCGGCGCATTGTCGGTGATGATGCCGTCCACGCCCAGCGAGATCAGCCACTCCATTCGCGCCTCGTCGTTGACCGTCCAGACAAACACGTCCTTATCCTGCCGGTGAAGCATGTTGACGACGCTTTCGTTGGTGAAATCATAGTCGATGCTGAAGAAGTCCGCGGCGCTGAGCGTCGCATACTCCCCCAGCGCAAACGACAGGATATAGCCGCAGCGCGTGTCCGGCGAGAGCTGCTTGAACTCGCGCAGCATTCGATAGGACGGCGACTGGATCGCGCAGCGGTCCAGGCACTGGCATTCGGTGAGAATTTCATACACCGCGCTCGCGAGATCGGGGTTGTGCCCGTTGTTCTTCAGCTCAATCAGGAAGTTCGCCGTCGGATCGCACAGCGTCAATACCTCGTAAAGCGTCGGCGGGCACTCGCCCGTCAGCGGCGAGGACAGCTCGCGCACCTCCTCGTAGTTCATCTCCCAGACGAAGCGGTCGACGCCAAACACGCGGCGAAACGTATTGTCGTGCGTGACCACGACGACGCCGTCCGCCGTCTGCTGCACATCCAGCTCGACATAGTCGACGCCCAGATCGATCGCCGCGCGAAAGGCGGTGATCGTGTTCTCGTCGGCCTCTTCCGTATAGCCGCGATGCGCGACGACCAGCGTCGAAGAACCCGCGACGTATTCCAGCGCATTCATGCGGACGAGCGCGGGGCGCAGCGCCGTGTCATACAGCACCACGGCCGCCACGCACAGGGCGGCGACGGCATAAAACGTGACGGCGTTCATGCGCCGGGCGTTCTTCCGCACGGGCAGCGTCTGCGCGGGAACCGGCTCGCCCATGCGCGCCTTGCGGCAGTAGTAGACGGCGCTGATGTACGCATAGGCAGCAATGGAGGGCAGAGCGCTCTTGACGAAGCTGAGCACGATATTGAACGGCAACATGATGCGGTATTGCGCATTCAGATCGTCTGCAATCCGCCCGATCAGCGTCTCCAAACCCGCGGTCAACAGCGCCGAACCGCCAAACACCGCGGCGCAGACGACGGCCACCCAGGCGATCAGCCCGCAAAGGCCGCGCAGGCGCACGCCGCGGCTCATGCCCAGCGCCTTCCGAACGGCCGATCCCGCATCGCGGTTCTCCAGCGCATAATACTGAAACGCGCACATCGCCAGCCCGACCGCCGCCAGCGCCGCGGCCAGATAAGCGGCGACCGCGAGGACATAGGGAAAGCTCAGCGCATATTCCGCCAGCGCCCGCCACGGCAGGTGAATCAGCCGCAGGGGGCTCGTGTTCGTCGGCAGCTGCGCGATCGGCACAAGAAACGCCATAAACAGCAACAGCAGGAGATTTCTCGGCCGCAGAATTCGCGCCGCATCGCGCAGCCCTTCGCGGATGAGCTGGACGATCGTCGGCGTGCCGTGCAGCTCGGCGGCGTGGAGACAGGTGACGAGCCCGGTGACCTCGATGGTCGTCGTCAGCGCAAACGCCACGTGAATCGCCGCGGAACACGCGAGCATCAGCGGATCCGTCAGGAAGCGTCCGAGGTTTTCGGCGGTCAGGTAGTTCAGCCCCGTCCAGCGCAGGCAGCTGTTGAACAGCCACTGGCATGCGGGAAATACGATAAACGCCGCAAACAGCCGAAACAGGATCTCAAACAAAAACAGCGTCTTCCAGCCGCCTCGAACGAGTGAAAACGCGCGTTTGAGAATCCCCTTCATCGTGCAAAGCACCTCCGTAGAACTTCATTATACGTCCGCTGGGCAAAAAAATCAAGCGCCGCCCGGCGGAAAACCGCTGGACGGTGCAAAGCAAAGTTGGGCTGGAAATTCGCTCCAAGAAGCGGTGGATTTTCCCTCCCGGTCGCGCCTAAATCGAAAGCTGATCCGCGCGGTCCTCGGGAAGCACCTGCCAATACTCCACACCCATCGCGCCGCGGCAGAGCTGTACCCTGCACGGCTCGGCGAGCGAAAGCGTCTCGCAGACGGTGGGATCGGCGTAGAACCGCCGCACGGCATCGTCCATCGACACCTCTATCCAGCCGGGCGAAATGCGCAACGGCTGGACAAACGCCGTCCGCAGCACCTCTGTGTCAAACGCGTTCAGGCTCATCACCGCTCCGGGCGCATAGCCAACTAGGCAGGCGGCCAGCACGAACGCCGCGATGCGCACGCGCCGCCGCCTTCGGCAGAGCAGCGCGCAGAACAGCGCCATCGCAACGGAAACGCCCACTGCGGGCAGGATCACCTGCCGCCAATCTGCGAGATTGACCCTTGCGTTCGCGAGCAACAGCGCCGTTCCCGGAACCAGCCACAGCAACTTCGAGACGCCAGGCCGTCCCAGCCGGCCCGTCGAGCGCGCCATGGCCAGCGCGCCCACAGGAAACACCGCCATATTCATCCAGAACAGCAGCCGGCTCTGGCGAATCCACCACAGCGTCGGCAGCAGCAGCGCCAGACAGCCGAGCAGCACCGACGCCATGAATCCCGCCGCGCCCTCAGACGCCTCATCGCGCGCATCCGGCGTGAAACCGCCCTCCGGGCGGACGTCAAAGGCTTCCTCCGAATCGCCGCATTCGGCAGATTTGCGGCAAATCTCCCCCTCCGGATTCCGTTCATCGAACCCGCAAGCCTCGCCGCAGGGAGAGGAAGTCGCTTCGACGGCGTCTCCTCTGGGCACCTCCGAACGATTTCCCGCCTCCGAGTTCCCACCTGACGCCTCCGAACAGTTCCCCGCATCTGCATCTCCGCCGGACGTCTCTGAACGGCTCTCCGTCTCCATCTCTCCGCCGGACGCCTCCGAACGGTTCTCCGCTTCTGCGTCCCCGCCGGACGCCTCTAAATGGTTTCCCGCCTCTGCATCTCCGCCGGGCACCTCCGAACGATTTCCCGCCTCCGAGTTCCCACCAGACGCCTCCGAACGGCTCTCCGCCTCTGCGCGGCCATAGACCTGCGCGGCCCGCTCGCGGCCGCTCGCCCCGCCGGAAGGAATCTCCTCGCAGCGCAGGCGGACGCCCGAAAAGATTTCGAGCAGCGCGCCGTCGGGCAGGCGCTCGCTCATTCGCCAGACGCGCTCCGGGCCGGACCTCAGATGAAGCCACAGCTCGGTTTCGGCCGCGCCGCGCCGGACGCGCACCCAGTCGACCGCCGCCTTCGGCAGCACTTCTTCGCCCGACCCGGGGACAAACCGCGCGGGATCAATGGCGCGCCGGAGCGCGTGAAAGCTCCGCCGGTTGCCCAGCAGCACGATGTAGAACCGGTCGTCCGTAGCGAAAATCTGCTCCACCCAACCGCCCGTGCGGTCAGCGATCAGGCTGGCGGCCAGCCGGATCACAGGCACTCCACGTCGGTATGCTCGATGCCCAGCAGTCCCGTGCGGTGTACGACCTGAACCGCTGCGCCCTCGCTCAGCGCGGCATATTCATCGCGCGAAACCTGATAATAGGACTGCACACCATCAGTCTCGACAACGACATAGTACGCGTAGTCGCCCCGGCTGTACTCACTGCCCACTTCGACCACCGAGGCGGCCTGATTCGCCACCACGCGTTCGGACAGATTGTTCAGACACAGCACCGTGCCCGGCGCATAGGCGATCAGCGCCGCGAGGAACACGACCGCCAGCCGCACCGGCTCAAATTTCCGCCGCCCGGCGGCATAGAGCACGGCCGCGATCAGCGCCACGACCAGCGCCGGAAGCACGGCCTGGCCCCACTGATCCGGCCGCCACGACGGCGTCAGCCACAGGAACACGCAGCAGAACACGCTCGCCATCGCGCCGACGCCAATGGCGAAGGGCACGCGGTTGCGGCCCGTGCGCCGCGCGCTGCCGGCCAGCCAGACCAGCGGGATGAGCATCCAGCCCAGCGGAATCCACTTCCGAAGCCCGTCGAGCGCCGGCATTCCGCTCGCGGCGATGTCCGCCAGCGCCAGCGCAAACGCGGCAAAGAACATGGCGATCTCCACCCGCAGAAACACCGGCATGCCGCCGTGGCGCTGCGCCGTCGTCATCCTGAGCGGCAGCCCGGAAAACACGGCCAGCAGGCGTTCCTCGTCCAGCCGCTCATGCGCGACGAACCGGTCGGACAGCTCGCCATGCACGATCTCGATGACCGTGCGGTTGTGGCTGAGCGTACAGTGCACCGAATCGATCTGCGAGCGCACCAGCCGGACATTGCCCATGATCGGCGCAAATTCAGCCGGGTCGTCAATCACGCGCGAGCGGTTCTTCCCCCTCTCCCGCCCCAACCGGACGAGATACAGATACCGCTCATCGGAAATCATCTGATATTCAAAGCCACCCGAGGCACAGATCAGCCACGGCGTCCCCTTTTTTTCGTTCATGCGATCCACCTCCAGCGTCCGGCCGCGTTTTTCCAGCGCAGCCTCAGGTACAGTATACCGCATCGCCGCCATTTGCGCAACCGAAACCGGCCGAAATGCGGTCCTCTGCCGCAAAATTATCATCATTTGGCAAAACGATGGAAAAACTATCCGGCATACCGACTTTATTGTTGACATTTGTTTTGGAATTCGGTACTATTGAAGCGAGGGCAGCGCCGCATTTGAACAGGCTGCCAATTCCCGATCCGGAGGTGCATTTTGTGGATATGCAGAAGCTGGTTTCCTCAATGACGTTGGAAGAAAAGGCCGGGATGCTCAACGGCCTGGACTTCTGGCATCTCAAGGGCGTCGGCCGCCTGGGAATCCCATCGGTCATGGTCACGGACGGCCCGCACGGACTGCGCAAGCAGGCCGGCCAGGCCGACCACCTGGGCCTGAACGCCAGCGTGCCGGCGACGGCCTTCCCGACGGCCGCCGCGCTTGCCTGTTCCTACGACCGCGAGCTGGTCGGCGAGGTCGGGCAGGCGCTGGGCGACCTCTGCCAGCAGGAGGACGTCGCCGTCATCCTCGGGCCCGGCGCGAACATCAAGCGCTCGCCGCTGTGCGGACGCAACTTTGAATACTTCTCCGAGGATCCGTTCCTGACCGGCGAAATCGCCGCGGCGCACATTCAGGGCGTGCAGAGCCGAAACGTCGGCACGAGCCTGAAGCACTTCGCCATGAACAATCAGGAGACCCGCCGCATGACCGTCGACGTGAACTGCGGCGAGCGCGCCATGCGCGAGATCTATCTGGCGGGCTTTGAGCGCGCGGTGAAAAAGGGCAAGCCGTGGACGGTGATGTGCTCGTACAACAAGATCGACGGCGTCTACTCCAGCGAAAACCCCTGGCTGCTGCGCAGCGTGCTGCGCGGCGAATGGGGCTTCGACGGCTTCACGATGACCGACTGGGGCGCCTGCAACGACCACGTCCGCGGCATTGCCGCCGGCCTGAACCTCGCCATGCCGTCGCTGGGCAACGCGGCCGACGCCGGCGTCGTGCGCGCCGTGCGCGAGGGCCGGCTCGACGAAAAGGCCGTCGACGAAGCCGTGGCCGAGGTGCTGAACGTCGTCTTTCGCTATGTGGAAAACCGCAAAAAGGATCCGGACTTCTCGCTCGGCGCGCAGCACCATCTGGCGCGCAAGGTCGCGCGGGAGTGCGCGGTGCTGCTCAAGAACGACGGAACCCTGCCGCTTTCGTCGAACGCAAAGATCGCGTTCATTGGCGCGTTCGCCGAAAGTCCGCGCTATCAGGGCGGCGGCAGCTCGCACATCAACGCCTATGAAGTCACCTCGGCGCTCGAAGCGGTGCGCTCGGTGGCGAAGGTCGCCTATGCGCCGGGCTATGCCGCCGAATCGAACGACACCGACCCCGCGCTGCTCGCCGAGGCGGTCGCGCTGGCCAAGGAGTCGGACGTCGCCGTGGTGTTCGCCGGCCTGCCGGATTCGTTTGAGTCCGAGGGCTTCGACCGCACGCACCTGCGGATGCCCGACTGCCAAAACGAGCTGATTCGCGCACTGTGCGCGGTCAACTGCCACGTGGTGGTCGTGCTGCACAACGGTGCGCCGGTCGAGATGCCGTGGGCGGACGACGTCTCCGCCATCCTCGAGATGTACCTGGGCGGACAGGCCGTCGGCGGCGCGTCGGTCGACCTGCTGTTCGGCGCGGTCTCGCCCAGCGGCAAGCTGGCCGAGACGTTCCCGATGCGGCTGGAGGACAACCCCTCCTATCTCAACTTCCCCGGCGAGGGCGACCATGTCGACTACGCCGAGGGGCTGTACGTCGGCTACCGCTGGTACGACGCGCGCAGGATGCCGGTGCGCTTCCCGTTCGGCCACGGCCTGAGCTACGCGACCTTTGAATACAAAAACCTCCGCCTGAGCGCTGGAACGCTTGCGCAGGACGGCACGCTCGAGGTCAAGGTCGACGTGACGAACACCGGACGCATGGGCGCCAAGGAGATCGTGCAGCTGTACGTCCACTCGGCGCACGAGGGCGTCTCGCGCCCGGTTCAGGAGCTGAAGGGATTTGAAAAGGTCTACATCGCCCCCGGACAGACCGAGACGGTTTCGTTCAGGCTCTGCCGCCGCGCGTTTTCCTATTATAATCCCGACATTCACGACTGGTACGCCGAGGGCGGGAAGTACGAGCTGCGCGTGGGCGCCTCGTCGCGCGACATCCGGCTGACGGCCGAGGTCGAGTTGGAGCCGGGCAAGCCGCTGCCGGTGCGCGTCACGGCGGACACCACGTTCGGCGACATCCGCAAAATCCCCGGCGCAGACGAGGCGCTTCAGCCGGTCATCGGCGGCATCATGCAGGCGTTTGGCACCATGGACAACGCCTCGATGGGCGGCGCGGCCAACGAGATGGCCAATGCGATGGTGCGCGACATGCCGCTGCACGGGCTGAAATCCTTCAGCAACGGCCAGCTGACCGACGAAAGCATCGAGGCGATGGTTCGCCAGCTCAACGAAATTCAGAAATAACAGGCAAAAGAGGGACGACAGATGATCTTTGAAAAAAACGACAAAATCGTGTTCATCGGCGATTCAATTTCCGACTACGACCGCGCGCGGCCCATCGGCGAGGGGCTGAACGACGCATGGGGACACAGCTACGTCGCCGACGTCGGCGCGCTGCTCGGCAGCGCCTATCCGGAGCTTCACCTGCGGGTGGTCAACATGGGCATCGGCGGAAACCAGGTGCGCCATCTCGACGCGCGGTGGCAGACCGACGTGCTCGACCTGAATCCCGATTGGGTCAGCGTGCTGATCGGCATCAACGACGTCTGGCGTCAGTTCGACACGCCGGTCATGACCGAAAACCACGTCTCCCCCGAGGAATTCCGCGAGACCTATGCCCGGCTGATCGACCGGACGCTGCCGCGCGTCAAGGGCATGATCCTGATGACGCCGTTTTACATCGAGCCCAATCCCGCCGACGCCATGCGCGCGCGGATGGATGAATACGGCGCGATCGTCAAGGAGCTGGCGAAGGCGCGCGGGCTGATCTCGGTCGACCTGCAGGCCGGCTGGGATTCGCTGCTGAAGCACATGCATTCGACCGCCATCGCCTGGGACCGCGTGCATCCGAATCAGGTCGGCTGCATGCACATCGCCCGGCAGTTCCTGCGCGCCGTCGGATTCGACCGCTAGAGCGCGTTTGAAGGGGAAATCCGCAAATATCCGGCGGGTTTTCCCTCGGATTTCGCGGAAGATTTGCAAGTTTCGCAGCGCCAAGCCGGAAACTCACAGCCAAGCGTCCTCAAATGGCGCCGAACTTACATCTTTGGAATCCTCAAGCGCTCTCCAGCGCGCAAAAAACGCCCGCCGCATTTTCTTCAGCGGCGGGCGTTTCATGTTTTGACTCAGGCCCAGAGCGGCTGGGGCGTCTTTTTCAGCGCGTAGATCAGCACCGCGCCGAGCACGCAGCAGGCGAGCAGTTCGCCGATGGCGACGCTGCCCATATCCATCAGCAGAAGCGGCAGGGAGAACGTGCCGGCATAGTTATAGGCAAAGTACACCACCGGGCCGACGATCAGGCCGTTGAGCAGCACCGGCATCAGCGACGCGGGCACGAAGTGGTTGCGCAGCTTGCGGGTGAGGATCGCGGCGATCAGCGTGGCCAGCGAGCCGAACACGACGTCGTACCACGCCGCGCCGCCTAAGAAATTCGCCAGCAGGCAGCCCACGAACAGGCCGGGAATGGCGTCCACCGTCAGGATGGGCAAAAGCGTCAGCGCTTCGGAAACGCGCAGCTGGACGGCGCGGAAGCTGAACGGCTGCAAAATCAGCGTCAGCACCGCATAGATTGCGGCGATCATCGCCGCGCGGGCAATGGATTTGGCGGTCATCTTCATGGTTTCTTCCTCCTCGATTGTGCGAAAGCGTCCGAGGCCATGAAAACGCGCCGCGCGGCAAAAGCAGTGGACGGGGAAATGATCCTCGTCCACAGGCAAGAAGCGTCAGAGGGCATGGAAGATTCCATGCCCTCTGACGCGCACGTCCCCGCGCGGGGATGCGCAAACCTGGTTTTGTTTTTTCGGGAGCAAACGCTCCGTCAGACAGGAGGGCCTCGAACTGTCTCGTATTCAATTCGGGGATTATTATAGCAGGCCGCCTGCATGCGCGCAAGAGGTTCTGCGAAACTTAACGCGCGCGGCCCTTCCTCTCCGCCCCCCACATCTTCAGGGCGGACGTCCATCGGCGCCCGCCCCAAAGCATCTGAAATGCGGTTACATCACCACGACCGGCTTGATCAGGTCGCGCGGCTTGTCCTTCATCAGCATCAGCGCCTCCTCGATGTGCTCGAAGCCCTGGAAGCGATGCGTCAGCAGCTTGCTCGTGTCGAGGCGTCCGGTGGACAAAAGCGAGGCCAGCTTCTCCATGCGCAGCCGTCCGCCCGGCATCAGGCCGCCGGCGATCGACTTGTGACCCATACCGCAGCCCCACTCGACGCGCGGGATGGAAACGGTGTCGCCCGAGCCGAGGTAGTTGACGTTGCCGATGCGCCCGCCGGGCTTGAGCATGCGGATCGCCTGCGCGAAGGTGTCGTTGTCGCCGCCGGCGATGACCACGCGGTCGACGCCCTTGCCGTGGGTCTTGTCGAGGATCTGCTCGACGATGTCGCCCTCGCGGTAGTTGATGATGTCGGTCGCGCCGTACTCGCGGGCGATCTTCGCGCAGTTCGGGCGGGAGCCGACCGCATACAGGTGCGACGCGCCGCGCAGCGCCGCCGCAGCGACAGACATCAGGCCCACCGGGCCGATGCCGACGACGCAGACGCTGTCGCCAAACTGAACGTCCGCCAGCTCGACGCCGTGCACGCCCGTGGGCACCATGTCGGACAGCATAACCGCCGCGGCAGGATCGATGTCGTCCGGCAGGATGGCGAGGTTGCCGTCGGCGTCGTTGACGTGGAAGTATTCGCCGAATACGCCGTCCTTGAAGTTCGAGAACTTCCATCCGGCCAGCATCCCGCCGGAGTGCATCGAATAGCCGGCCTGCGCCTCGAGCGAATTCCAGTCCGGCGTGATGGCCGGCACGATCACGCGGTCGCCCGGGCGGAAATCCCTGACCAGCGCGCCGACTTCGACGACCTCGCCGACGGCTTCGTGGCCGAGGATCATGTTCGAGCGCTCGCCCAGCGCGCCCTCCCAGACGGTGTGCACGTCCGACGTGCAGGGGGAAACGGCGATCGGCTTGACGATGGCGTCCATCGGGCCGCACTTCGGCGCTTCCTTCTCGATCCAGCCCGTCTTGCCAATGCCCAGCATTGCGTATCCTTTCATGCGAAAACCTCCTCTGAAGTGAATCTGCGGCATATTTTGTGCCTACGCTGTTGAATATACCCCGGCTCCGCAGGTTTCAAACACACCCATGAATTTACAGCCAATCGGGATGAAAATTCAAAAATAGGCTTGACAAACATCTGGAAGTGCGGTATAATATTCGACGTTGATTGTCACAGGCTGCAATCACGGCGAAGTCGCGATTGTGCGGGCGTGGCGGAATGGCAGACGCGCCAGACTTAGGATCTGGTGTCGCAAGGCGTAAGAGTTCGAGTCTCTTCGCCCGCACCAGTCGTCCTTTCCTGCATCTGTGTCCATGCGGTAGTAGCTCAGTTGGTAGAGCGCCACCTTGCCAAGGTGGAGGTCGCGAGTCCGAGTCTCGTCTACCGCTCCATTCCATTGAAGGTTTGCGGGTGTAACTCAATGGTAGAGTTCCAGCCTTCCAAGCTGGCTACGTGGGTTCGATTCCCATCACCCGCTCCAAAATTTGTGCGGTAGTAGCTCAGTTGGTAGAGCGCCACCTTGCCAAGGTGGAGGTCGCGAGTCCGAGTCTCGTCTACCGCTCCACAGGCACCATTAGCTCAGTTGGTAGAGCACCTGACTCTTAATCAGGGTGTCCAGGGTTCGAGCCCCTGATGGTGTACCAAAGGAAAGCCCCTGAGCCACAACGGCTTCGGGGCTTTTCTATTGCATTCGTCTTTACTTTGCATCCTGGTTTGTGCAACTTTGCCGGTCTGGAGGGAAGCGCATGATTATCCTCGGCATCGACCCGGGCCTTGCGACGCTGGGCTACGGCGTGATCGAATCCAACGGCGACCGGCGGCGCATGATCCAGTACGGCACGCTGACCACGCCGCCGCGCGAACCGATGCCGCAGCGCCTGCGCGCGATTTTTCAGGGCGTCAACCAGCTGATGGACATCTACCAGCCCGACGACGTGGCGTTTGAGGAGCTGTTCTTCTCCAAGAACATCACCACGGGCATGGCGGTCAGCATGGCGCGCGGCGTGGCGATGGTGGCCGTGGTGGAGCGCACGCCGAACCTCTACGAGTACACCCCCATGCAGATCAAGCAGGCGGTGACCGGCTACGGCGGCGCGGACAAGCATCAGGTGCAGCAGATGGTGCGCCTGATGCTCAACATGAAGGAGATCGCCCGGCCGGACGACGCCGCCGACGCGCTGGCCGTCGCGCTCACGCACGCGAACAGCGCAAACGCCAAGCACCTGTTCAAGATCCAGTAGCGCCGCATTTGAGGAGGAGACGCCATGTTTGCACACATCGAGGGCACCGTCGCCGAAAAGAACGCCGATTCCATCGTGCTGGACGTCCACGGCGTCGGCTTTCTGCTGACCGTCAGCGGCGCGACGCTGGCCGCCGCGCCCGCGGCCGGCGAGCGGATGAAGCTGTACACCGTGCTCAACGTCCGCGAGGACGCCATGGAGCTGTTCGGCTTTTACAGCCGCGAGGAAAAGCGCATGTACGAGCGGTTGCGCGGCGTCAGCGGCGTCGGATCGCGAATGGCGATGCAAGTGCTGTCCGGCATGAGCCTGCGCGACCTGTCCGTCGCGCTCGCCGCGGGCGACGTCCACGCGCTGACGCGCATCCCCGGCATCGGCAAAAAGACGGCGCAGCGCCTCGTGCTCGAACTGCGCGACAAGATCGACGAAACGCAGCTCACCGGCGCATCCGTCTCCCCCATCGCCGCCTCCAGCGGCCCCGAGGCCGAGGCCGTCTCCGCGCTGATCGCGCTGGGCTTCACCGCCTCCGAAGCGGCCAAAGCGGTCGGGCAGGTTGCCGGGCAGACGGACGACGCCAACCAGATGATCTTCCTCGCCCTGAAGGGCAGCGATTCCGGCGCCGGCCGGGTTTGAGCGCGTTTTTGCCGGCGGGGATTGACTTGACCGGGCGGCTGTGCTATAATAGTCTAAAATTGAAAAATGCCGTTTGATGCCCGCAGGAGAGCGGACGCATGTCCCGCCGAAGGAGAACACTCTCAGGCGTCCCCGGCCGGGGATAGGGACTGTGGGCGGACGGCACTCTGGAGACGTCCATCCGTGCGGATGGAGGCCGAAGGGGCAAAGCGCGTTTTCGCGCGAATCTCTCAGGCAAAAGGACAGAGCGGTTGACTTTTTGCGAGGCGAACCTGCCTCCGCCGCTGTGACCGATTGCCCGGTCACTTTTTTATTCCATTGCAACGAGGAAACAGGAGGATGGAGTTCATGGTTCGAGAGAGCATCGAGTATCTTCAGCAGTTTGACCCCGAGGTCGCGTGCCTGATCGGCAAGGAGCTTTCGCGCCAGCGCGGAAATCTGGAGCTGATCGCGTCGGAAAACCTCGTGTCGCCGGCGGTCATGGCGGCGATGGGTTCCGTGCTGACCAACAAGTACGCCGAGGGCTATCCCGGCAAGCGCTACTACGGCGGCTGCGAGTTCGTCGACGAGATCGAAAACGTCTGCATCGACCGCGCGAAGCGGCTCTTCGGCGCAAAATACGCCAACGTTCAGGCCCACAGCGGCTCGCAGGCGAATTTCGCGGCGTACATGGCGCTGTGCAAGCCCGGCGACACCGTGCTCGGCATGGATCTGAGCCACGGCGGCCACCTGACCCACGGCTCTCCCGCGAACTTCTCCGGCAAATTCTACAACATCGTCCCCTACGGCTGCGACCCGGTCACGGGCCGGATCGACTACGACGCCGTGCGCGACCTTGCGCTGAAGCACCGGCCGAAGATGATCGTCGCCGGCGCGTCGGCCTATCCGCGCACGATCGACTTCGAGCGCTTCGCCGAGATCGCCCACGAGGCCGGCGCCTACCTGATGGTCGACATGGCGCACATCGCGGGCCTCGTCGCCGCCGGCGAGCACCCCAGCCCGATCCCCTGCGCCGACGTCGTGACCACGACCAACCACAAGACGCTGCGCGGCCCGCGCGGCGGCATGATCTTCACCAACGACGAAGCGCTGGCAAAGAAGATCAATTCCGCCATCTTCCCCGGCGGGCAGGGCGGCCCGCTGATGCATGTGATCGCCGCGAAGGCCGTGGCGCTGGGCGAGGCGCTCAAGCCCGAGTTCCGCGAGTACCAGCACGCCATCGTCGACAATGCGCGCGCCATGGCGGACGTGCTGCTCGGCGGCGGCATCCAGCTGGTCACCGGCGGCACGGACAACCACCTGATGCTGGTCGATCTGCGCAACGAGGACGTCAGCGGCCGCGAGCTGGAGGAGCGCCTCGACGCCGTCCGCATCACCGTCAACAAGAACAAGATCCCCGGCGATCCGCGCCCCGCGTCCGAGACGTCCGGCATCCGCGTCGGCACGCCCGCCGTGACCGCCCGCGGTTTCCGCCGCGCCGAGGCCGAGGAGGTCGGAAAGCTGCTGGTCGTGGCCATCCGCGAATTCGACGCCCGCAAGGCCGAGATCGTCGAGCGCGTCGACGCCCTCTGCAAGCGGTTCCCGCTGTATGAGTAACGGCGCCGGAATTCCCGTCCGTTCCTGAGAAGATTTCCCGCTTCGCGGAACCGGGCGGCGCCCTTCGCAGGCGGTTCCCGCGGCCGGCAAGCGAAAAAAGCGATAAACGCCCCGCTTTCACAAATTCGTGAAGGCGGGGCCATTCGCATCCATCCGGCGAATCTGCTGGAATCTGTCGTAAAGCCAAATACATGCGCGCTGGAGGGGGAAAACTCTTTCAAAACGCAATTTCGGCGTTCTTTTCGCCAGTCAAGCGCCGCGAAGTTCGCAAATTTTATATCAAAACCGGCGGAAAGTTCGCTCGGAGTTGTCGTTCTCCTCTGCAGCCAGCCGAACTTCGGCAAAAGAAGCGCGCCGCCGCGCACAAGACGATCACCCTCCCGGAAGATTCCGACCGCACCGGCGTGTTCGACGGCATCTTCGAGGCGCACACCCGTTCCATGACCTCATCTGCGTCAAGACTGCGAACATGGGCGGCATGTTCCGGCCGGCCTATCCCATCATACTGCGGGACACCGCAAGGGAAAAGGAAATGATCGACCGTCTCCGCTGCCGCAACGGCAATCCGGAGATCGCGGTCTCCCGGCAGGAAACCGCAACCGCCGAGCTATAAGGAGGTTTTCCATGAAAAAAAGGCTGTCTGTCATGCTGTGCATGCTCCTTCTGTCCGCCATGCTGAGCGGATGCACCCATGCGGAGGAGGCATCCGCGACCGACTCAGACATGTTCACCGGCCGCGACCTCGATCCCGGCTACGATGCGGACAACTGCGTCCGAATCCAGCTGAACGGGGATTCCGCGACCGCAACTTCCGACAGCGTGCAGATCTCCGGCACGACCATTTCGATCACCGAGGAGGCCGTCTACGTCGTCTCCGGCGCGCTGGACGACGGCATGATCGTCGTAGACGCCTCCGACTCGGCAAAGATCCAGCTGGTGCTGGACGGCGCGAGCATTCACAGCGAAACCTCGGCCGCGCTGTATGTGGCCGAGGCGGACAAGGTCTTTCTCACGCTGGCGGACGGCACGGAAAACGCGCTGTCCAACGGCGGAACGTTCACCGCCATCGACGGCAGCAACATCGACGGCGCGCTCTTTTCCCGGCAGGATCTGACGCTGAACGGCGGCGGCTCCCTCTCCGTCGCCTCCCCTGCCGGCCATGGAATCGTCTGCAAGGACGATCTGGCGGTCACCGGCGGCAGCTTCGCCATCACCGCCGCTTCCCATGGGCTGGACGCCAACGACAGCATCCGCATCACCGGCAGCGCTTCGCTCTCGATCGGGGCGGGCAAGGACGGCCTGCACGCGGAGAACGGCGACGACGCGAGCCTTGGCTTCGTCTACATCTCCGGCGGCGCGCTGGACATCGCGGCGAAGGGCGACGGAATCAGCGCCGGGGCATATTTGCAGATTTCGGACGGCACCTTCCAAATCGCCGCGGGCGGCGGCGAAAACGGCGACAGCATGAAGGGGCTCAAGGCCGAGAGCGGCCTGACGGTCTTGGGCGGGAGCTTTGCCATCGACTCGGCCGACGACGCCGTCCATTCCAACACCAGCCTTTCCATCCACGGCGGCTCCTTTGACGTCGCCTCCGGGGATGACGCCTTCCACGCGGACGAAACGCTGACCGTCACCGGCGGCGTCATCTGCATCCGCGAGAGCTACGAAGGGCTGGAAGCCCTCCGCGTCGAGATCCAGGGCGGCGAAATCTCGCTCATCGCCGAAAACGACGGCCTCAATGCCGCGGGCGAAAACGGCTCCAGCGGTATGACGGGCAGGCGCGACGGCCGCTCCGGCGGCGGATGGGGCGGCAGGAATCCGTCCTCCGACGGCGCGATCGTCATCTCCGGCGGCACGCTGTCCATCCATGCGTCCGGCGACGGCATCGACGCCAACGGTTCCCTCGAAATCACCGGCGGGACGATCACCATCTCCGGCCCCGCCCAGGGCGATACGGCCACGCTGGACTACGACACCACCGCGACGATCACGGGCGGCACCTTCTTCGGAACGGGCGCCTCGAGGATGGCGCGCAGCTTCAGCGATTCCACGCAGGGCGTCCTCTTCGTCAACGTGGGCGACCAGGCCGCCGGAACCAGCGTTTCCATCTC
>DVJL01000145.1 GCA_018716805.1 Candidatus Faecivicinus avistercoris
CGGTCTACGAGGCGCACTATCTGGGCTATACTCCCTGCGGGCTGTGCAATCCGCCGGCCTATGAAGGCTGACGATTGCGCGGAACGATGAGGAGCTGCTCCATTTGGAGCGGCTCAGAGCGCTGGCAAAGCCCGCAAACGCGAAAATTGCCCTGACAAGCAAGTCAGAGGCAATTTTTGCTCCCTGCGTCAGCCGCACTTGCAGCCTGTGGTCACTTACGTTTGGGTAAACTTCCTTGCCTACAAGCTTGCTTCCTTGTCTTGCAGGCTTTCTCATCGCTCTGGCAGTCTGTAGACTTTGTCAACATCCTGAGGAGCCGCTCCATTTGGAGCGGCTCCAGCGTTTTTTCCGTTTCGTATTTTTCAGGTTTCAAAGGACACGGTTTTGCCGTGCCTGTGGGCGCGGCCCCCCTATCCGCACTGGCCGAGGATCAGCGTCTGGCCGGGGTGGATGACGTCCGGATTGGACAGGTGGTTGATGCCCGCCAGGCGGCTGACCGTCGTGCCGAAGCGCCGGGCGATGGCGGTCAGCGTATCGCCGCGCTGAACCTCGTAGGTGTCGCAGCAGTTGCCCTCGCGGTCCGATGCCACGCGCACATAGAGGCTCTCGCCCGCGCGGATGCGGTTGGGATCGGCGAGGTCGTTGAGCTGGACCAGCGACTGAACCGTCGTGCCATATTCGCGCGCCAGCGAGCTGAGCGTATCGCCGCGCCGCACGGTGACGCAGATCAGCTTCGTGCCGGTGGACGGCTTTGGCGACGGCGTGCCGGGGATTTCCGACGCGTCCGACACGAGAATGCCCTTCGTGAAGCGGTCGAGATCGACGTTTCCGCTGATGCCATCCACGCGCCCGCGGTCGGTGTACTGGAAGCCGACCCAGCCGGCCCACTTGTCGTTGTACTCGGGCAGCGCGGCGCCGTACTCCGCGACCCACAGCGGATAGTCGTTCGCCAGTTCCGCGCTCCACAGCGTTCGCGCGCGCGAGGCGCCGGTGTAGATGACCGCCTCCTTGCCGCTCTCCACGGTGATCGTGTCGAGGAAGGTTCGCGCGATGTCGTTGATCTGGGCGTTCGACAGGTTGCCAAACTGTTCAAAGTCCATCGCCAGCCGCATGTCGACGTGCTTTCCGCGGATCTGGCCGACGAAGAAGCGCGCCTCTCGCGCGGCGGCGGCGGTGTCCCGCGCGGTGATATAGTGATAAAAGCCGACGAGCAGCCCGTTTTCGCGCGCGCCGGCGTAATTCTGTTCGAAGCGGGGATCGACGTAATCTTCCCCGAGGCTCGCGCGGATATACACGGCGGTTCTGCCCGCTGCGCGCACGCGCGCGAAGTCGATAATTCCCTGATAGACGCTGACATCCAGCCCTTCATAGGCGATGTCGCCGAGGGATTCCAAGTATCTCGCCATAATCTCACGTCCTTTCCCTGTTTCCTATGCGAAAAGGGAAGCGTGCGTGCGCAAAATCGCGGGCGGGATTGCCCCGCCCGCATTCGATGGGTTTACTGCAGCCGGATCAGCGTCAGCGAGACGACTGGCTGGCCGGCCGTGCCGGTGACGTTCAGCGCCGCGGAAGTCGTTACCTGAATGCTGGAGCCTGCGCGCGCACAGAACACGCCGCTGCCTGTGTAGTTGTTGATGGTGTTGTTGGCCACGGTGTCGATCACCAGGCGCGGCGGCACAAGCACCTGACCGTCGACCTGAAGCTGGATCGTCGTATCCACCGCCGCGTTCGACGGGGTGTCTACGGACAGAATCGCGAGATAGAGGCCGGGCTCGAGCACGGTGATGACTCCGTTGCTGACGGAGAAGCAGTTGGAGTTCATGTTGCGCGCTTCCAGCGGAATGGTCGCGCCGGCGGTGATGTTGATCGTGCCGTTGGCGGTAAACACGCCGTAGCACATTTGACAGCCGTTCGATGCGCAGGGGCCGCAGACACTGCACGAACTGCCGGTGTTCGACTGGCACAGCGAGGGGCAGACGGTGCACAGTGCGCTGTTCTGGCCGCAGTTGGTCGGACAGGGGTTGCAATTGCAGGGGGTGCAGCTGCAGGGGTTGCAGTTGGTCGGGCAGGAACTGCAGCTGGTGTTGTTTGAGTTGGAAGTCGACGAAGTGCTGCAGGTCATCGCGCGGGCAATGGCCGCCGCCAGGTCGTTGGTCGAAGTCTGCGAAGAAGAGCTCGAGCAACCACAGCCGTTGCACGGCGCGGGCGGGCAGGGACCGGTGTAATAGGGATAGTTGCAGGGACGGCACAGGCTGTTCAGCGCACCCACGCGGGTGGAGCCGCAGCAGCAGCCGTTGTTGGTCACAAGTGCCACTGTTCATTTCTCCTTTCCTTGGGTTCAATCCATCCTATGACCCATGGGAGAAATGCGTGAGCAGGGAAAGCGGCGCTTGCGGAGAGGCATCTCCTTCGCGCTCCGGCGCGCGGACGCGAAAAAAGCTCCGCGCTGCAAGCACGGAGCACAGTCCTGACCGGGGGAAAACGCCTGAGCAGAATGGCCGTCGGGCAAAGGCTTACCCTTCTTCCGGCACGCAGTCCTGTCCGGACAGTGCGCCGTGCGAGGGCAGGCGGACGCGAAAAAGCTCCGCGCTGCAAGCGCGGAGCACAGTCTTGACCGGGGGAAAACGCCTGAGCAGAATGGCCGTTGGGCAAAGGCTTACTCTTCCTCCGGCGCGCAGCCCTGTCCGGACGGCGCGCTGTGCGCGGGCAGGTGGACGCGGAACACCACGCGGTTGTCGGCGCTCTCGGCCGTGATCGTGCCGCCGTGCGCCTCGGCGATCTCGCGCGCGATGGCCAGTCCCAGCCCTGCGCCGCCCGCGCCGGTACCGCGCGCGCTGTCCAGCCGGTAGAAGCGGTCGAACAGCCGCTCGAGTTTCTCGGGCGGGATCGTCCGGCCGGAATTGGAGAAGGTCAACTCGACGCCCGATTCGTCCGACCGGCCGTCGATCTCCACGGCCGTGCCGGGAACGCCGTAGTTGCAGGCGTTGCGCAGCAGGTTGTCGAACACGCGCGCGAGCTTGTCCGGGTCACAGGCGTAGGGCATCCGCTCCGGAAGGCGCAGCTCGCAGCGCATTTCCCTCTCGGAGAGCACGGGCGCGAATTCGTCGGCGACCTGCTCAAGCATCCGCGTCAGGTCGACCGCGCGCGTCTCCAGCTCGAGGTGCGAGAGGTTGAAGCGCGTGATCTCAAAGAATTCGTTGAGCAGGTCCTCCAGCCGCAGCGCCTTGTCGAGCGCGATGCCGGTGTAGCGCGCCCGCAGCGCGGGCGAGATGTCCGGCTCGTCGTTGAGCAGGTTCAGATAGCCGATCACGCTCGTCAGCGGCGTCTTGAGGTCGTGCGCCAGGTAGACCAGCAGGTCGTTTTTCCGCCGGTCGGCCTCGCGCGCCTCCAGCTCGGCGCGCCGCGACTGTTCGCGCACGAGGTTGAGCTGCGCCTCGACTTCGTGCATGGCCGCCGGCAGTGCGATCGCCGTATCGCTGCGCGCGGCCATCTGCTGCGCCGCCTCGACCACGTCGTCCAGAAACTTCAACGGCCTTCTCAGAAAGAGATAGGTAATGACCAGCCAGCCGGTCAGCAGCCCCGCGGCGACCACGAGCGGGCCGTTGTCGCGCGCCCAGGTCAGCAGCTGGTAGATCGGGTTGTTCGGCTGCCAGACGATGGCCCGGCAGACCTCCCAGCCGACGAACAGCGCGATGAAGAACGCGGCGACGAATACGATCATCGCCACGAGGTATTCGATCATCAGCCGGCGCGAAACGCGCGAGCGCCGGGGCGCGTCACTTTTCAATGGTATATCCCACTCCCCACACGGTCTTGATGAATTTCGGCCTGCGGCTCGGCTCGCCCAGCTTTTCGCGCAGGCGGGCGATGTGCGTCATCACGGTGTTGTTCGCGTCGATGTAGCGCTCGCCCCAGACCGCTTCAAACAGCTCTTCGCTGGACACCACGCGGCCCTGATGCGCGCAGAGATACCACAGGATCGAGAACTCCAGCGGCGTCAGCGCGACCTCGCGGCCGTAGAGCGCGCAGCGGTGCGACGCGCGCGAAATCGTCAGGCCGCGGATGTCGATCTCGTCGCCCGGGTCTTCGCGCGGCGCGTTGTAGCGCGTGTAGCGCCGCAGCTGCGTCTTGACGCGCGCCAGCAGCTCCAGCGGGTTGAACGGCTTCGTGAGGTAGTCATCCGCGCCGAGCGTCAGCCCCATGATCTTGTCCGCGTCCGCGATCTTCGCCGTGAGCATGATGATGGGAAACAGGTGCTTTTCCCGGATGCGGCGGCAGAGCGAAAAGCCGTCCATGTCCGGCAGCATCACGTCTAAGATGGCCAGATCCAGCTTCGTCGATTCCACGCACGCGAGCGCGTCTGAAGCCGTGTAAAACTTATGCACCGAATAGCCGTCGTTCGCGAGATAGACCTCCACGAGGTCGGCGATCTCGCGCTCGTCGTCCACGATCAGAATTTCCTCCGCCATGTTTCCTCCTTTGAGGGCGCCTGAAGATTCCCCGGGATGCAAGCTCGCGCCTCTTTGCCCGTCTGGCGCGGCGAATTCTCCGCGAAAACAGAGGGAAATCCGCTCGGCACTGCGGCTTTTTCCCTTTCAAACGCCGTCCTGCTCGCGCGAATCGCGGGTTATGCAAAAAATATTATACCGCACGCATACCCAGCTGTCAAACGGCGAAATCCATGGTATAATGGAAAGGACAGACTTCTGGAGGTGAATCGGATGCGGCTTGCGATGGATCTGAACAAAACCTATGCCATCGTGCTCGAGGGCGGCGGCGCGCGGGGCGCCTATCAGGTGGGCGTGTGGAAGGCGCTGGACGAGGCGGGCCTGCGCTACGACGCCGTGGCGGGCAGCTCGGTCGGCGCGCTCAACGGCGCGATGATGGCCATGCGCCGGCTCGACGAGGCGGAGGAACTCTGGAACAACATGCGCTTTTCGCAGGTGATGAACGTCGACGACGGGCTGATGTCGAAGCTGTTCAAGCTCAAGCTCGACGAAATCGACCTGCTCGAGCTGGCGCGCCATGCGCTGAGCGTGCTGAAGGGGCGCGGCTTCGACATCGCGCCGCTGAGGGCGCTGTTGAGCGAGCGCGTCGACGAGCAGGCGATCCGCGAATCGGACGTCGATTTCTACATCGCGACGTTTTCGCTCTCCGACCGCCGGGAGCTGTACCTGCGCGCGAAGGACATCCCGCCCGGCGAAATTCAGGACATGCTGCTGGCCAGCGCGTACCATCCGGCGTTTCGCAACGACCCGCTGGACGGCAAGCGCTACATCGATGGCGGCGTGCAGGACGTGCTGCCGCTCACGCCGCTGATCGAGCGCGGATCGAAGGACATCCTCGCCATCCGCCTCTATGGCTTCGGCATCGAGCGGCGCGTGACGATTCCGGAAGACGTCCATGTGACGACCATCGCGCCGGTGCAGAAGCTCGGCTCCACGCTCGACTTCAGCACCGAGCTCAGCCGCGAGCAGCTCCGGCTGGGCTACTTCGACGGAATGCGCGCGCTGTACGGCCTCGCCGGGCAGCGGTACTATGTGGACGTGGATTGGGACGAGGCGGAGGCCTACCGGCGGCTGGTCGCGCTCGTCAACCGCTTTGAACTCTATCACGACGCGCCGGCGACGCTGCGCGCGATGAACGAGGACGTGCTGCCGCGGCTGGCGAAGCGCGTGCGCGCCGAGGGCGGCTACTGCGACGTGCTAATCCGCTGTCTCGAGCGCATGGCGGAGGAGGCGGAGCTGGATCCGTTCTGCATCCTCACCGGCGACGAATTCGAGCGCCGCGTGCTCGGCGCCGCCGACGCGCACAACGCATGGGTGCCGCTGATGCTGTGAGAGAATGTGGACGGGGAGCAAGCTCCCCCGCCACTGCCACTCCCTCTTCAGTTTCCGCTGAAATCCTACGGATTTCCGGGCGCGGGGATGTGTATTTTCTCAAACCCGCTGTGCCGCAATGGGTTTGAGGTTTAACAGCCACAATCGTACACTACTTTTACACCATTTGCGTAAGGAGTTCTGATACAGCATAAGCGTCAAAAAACATTGTCATGCCTGTACTAAGTTTTGACGGCATGATGTCGTAAGGGCGTATTCCCAGAACAAGAATACGCCCTAGAGCCTGTTTTAAAGCCCTCAAATTAACCAAAGTAAAATACAAGCGAGGGA
>DVJL01000146.1 GCA_018716805.1 Candidatus Faecivicinus avistercoris
CATAGCGGCCTTCATACCGCCCGTCCTTGCGCCTGTAAATGTTCTCCCCGCGTCTCGCCATCGGCGTTCCCTCGCTTTCACTCATTTCATATTGACGGCTCTTCTGACGGCTTAAAGATTTCGCCCCATCCGCGCTTTATTGATTACTTCCGTGAAAACCAATCGTTAAAAAGCACGGTGCATATTGACATTTTATGCCACTGCAAGTATAATACAACCATAGAAAAGCCATAGTTCGCAGACGGATGGAAGGTTTGAATCGCTCCGTCGCGAAGGGGCAATTATGCGACACAACGCAAAATAAAAAAACGCAAGCAGGCTCAGGCGGATTTTCTTCGCCTTAACTTCTGCTTGTGGTTCTTTCCTTTGCCCTGCGGGGCTTTTATCGTTCAATCAAAATCGATAATTTCAGAAAATGCCCAATGCTATACCATCGTGCCAATCCCACCATCGAAAGCCAATCATTGCCGGCATCCCAATTTCAATGTCCGCTGCGGGTATCGCAAGTGCGGCGCGGACGCTCGTTCTCTTCTGGACGCGATGTCACCAGGGGCGTTTGTCGCCTTCATTCGTTCCTACCGCCCGTTTTATGGAATATTTTGAGCACGATCGTTCCTTGAAATAGAAACATATTGCCAATACGCTGGCTGTATCTTATACAGAAGGCGAGGGCACATCATGTTTTCCAGGAATCTCTCCACCTCCGTTCTCGGCATTTGCGGCGGCCGCGACCTTTCCTAAAGCGTTGTGAGAAAAGGACATCGTCGGTACCGCCTCATTTTACGCGCATAAGCCGGCCGCAGGAAAACTCTGCGGCCGCAGCTCGCTGAAATATGGGCGCGGCACACTTTCTCAGTCTGCCCAAAAGGCCGCCAAGGAGCAGCCTCTTGGGCAGGCTGGCGCTTCATCGGTGAAGCATTTCTGAAGCTCCCTTTGCAGAGTAGAAACCCCGTTGTCCAAATGGGCCGTCGTTCGAGCGCCGTCTCTTCTTCCGGTAAGTTGAGCAACACGCCATCGCCGCCTTACTTCAGCGTTTTCTTCCCGCGTGCTGCACAGCCGCTTTCCCCTCTATTCATCGCTCCGAATCCTGCTCACTGTCAAAACCAGCTTCTTCGCATGCTTTTGCCAATCGGCTCTCCCCATGATGATGTCCTGCTGGGTTCCATCCTATCCCAGAGATACAGCTGCAAAGCCGTCTTCTGGGAAGGCCGCCGCACGCCGTTTTATACACAGTGTGAATGCAAAGCGGGAAGTCCACACGGCTGCGTCTCCCGCCCTCATCAAGCCGCCACGAACAAACCAGAAAAGGCCATACCTGCGCTGGCCAACGAACCAGCCGCCCGTTTCCGCAATGGGGCGCGCCCCGGCCGATGGCGAACGCAGTTTTTCCTCGCCGGCGCGCCCGGCACGCCGGAAAGGCACGGAAAAATCACGGTGGCCAGCACCGTTTGATCTTCCCGCGCCTTCGGTCCGCGCCGCTCACAGGCGCGTGGATTCCATGTCCAGCCGCTTGATGATGTCCTGCTGAATCGCCGGGGAGAGATCCAGAAAGTTGACAAATGTGCCGTGAATGCGCATGATGTACACTCCGCTCGGCGCATACTTCTTCGGATTCTCCAATACCTTTCGCAGCGTTTCCGGCGTGGTCACGTTCATATAGAGGTAAAACGGCGACAGCCGGTCGTTTTCCGGGTTGAAAAACAGCGGCACAATCACGCGGCGCTTCATCTGCATTCCCTTTTCCTCCAGCGTGCCGCCATTGAAGTATTTCGGATCGATGCCGAAATGCGAAGCATACCCGCCGGCAAACTTCCGATAGGGAAGCGCAAAGGCCGACAGCGTGCGGAAGCCAAGCCCCTGCTGCGCGTCTCCGAAGAGCGGGTCGACGCCATACCCCAGCATTTCGCGGCTCTTCCGCCCATCCGGAAGCGCTCCGACCCAGTATCCATAGAGCAAATGCGTGCTCGGGCTGCTCCAGTCCGGCCGGAAGGGATTCCCCCAATTGTTGCGCAGCGAAGCGACCAGATCGCTGACGCGCCCGGCAATCTCGGCGGCCTCCCGATCGACTTCCGGAATGTTGTTGCCAAATTTGGGGCAGGACTTCAGATAGTCCCTCAGCTCGGGATCTCCGGCAAAATCGTCTTTCAGCCCCGCGAGCAGGCGCCCGCAGTCCTCCGGCCTCTCCTTCAGGAGATGATCCACGGCGATAAAGGAATCCGCGATTACCGAAAGCCCGTGAATGAGGCATCCGCTGCCGTTGTACTTCGTGCCCTGATGCTGCGTATCGCGCATATCATAGCCCGTGTCCAGCCCGCCCATAAATGCGCTCAGGAATGGAACGCGCAGATTGGAGACCGCCTGGGTTGCGCCGTTGGCCGCCGCCTCCATCGCCCCTGCAACTTTGGCGAGCGCCTTGTAAAAGAGCGGGCGCAGGTTCCGCAGCAGCTCGGCGGGATCCTCCGGAAGCTCCAGGGAAACGAGCGGCTTCCCGGTAATCATGGATTTCCCTCCGTTGAGGACGAGTTCCAAAACCTTGGGCATATTCAGCCAGCTGTTGGTGGTATTGCCGTTGTCCTTTCCCATGACGAGGGGCTCCTGACAGCCCGCAACCGCATAATCCGGAAGATCCTGCGCCTCCACATGGTTGGCTGCCAGCACCTCAAAGATTGCGTCGTCGTTAAAGAGCGAAGGCGTCAGCATTCCCGGCGTAAAGAAGAAGCGGCCCATCGCGCGATACAGCGCGTCCGGCGTGCTCCTGTGGAGTTTGACGGAGAGAATGGGCTGCGGAAGGCCCATCTCAAAATAGGCGTCGAGCAGCGCATAGGAGGTCTCATTCGTCAGATCTGCGCCGCTGAGATCGCGCCCGCCGATCAGCAGGTTCTGCGAAATGGCCCAGCTGCGGTCCCCGACATTGTAGAATACCAGCAGGCAGCAAAACAATTCCGCCGCGTCTTCGCGGGACATATCCGTCATGGCGCGATAGGGTTCAAAGATCCGGTCCGCATTGCCGACGGACAGTGCAAACGGATTCGGCGCCTGCTCCAAACACATGACCTGCCACAGCAGCATAAAGCTCTGGATCGCCTCATAGAGATCCCTTGCGCCGTCGAGCGGAACGCGCTCCAGCGTGCGGATGATCCGCTCAAGCTGCGGCCTGCGTTCGTCGGACGCCTTTGCAAGCTGATCACGCGCCAGTGCCTGATAGCGCTCCGCCAGGCGAACGGCGCAGCGCATCGCCCCGGCCATAGACTGCAAGTTCCCCTTTCGCAGCGCATCCGTCTCCCGCGCCGCGTCGGCCTCCGCCCGATCGATCAACGCCTGCAGGCCGTGGCGCAGCGCGAACCGGAAATCGGGAATGACATGTCCCGTAACCTGCTCGACGAAGAACACGACCTCGTCGGTATAGTTGCCGAAATCGGCATAGACCTGCATCAGTTCGCGGACATAGCGGCTTTCGGCGGTCTTTTTGCGCAGCGCATCGATGCGCTGCTGCGGGATCTCCTCATTCGGAACGATGTCGTCAAACACGCCCGTCGGATCGCAGTAGCCGCTGAAGGTCTCCACCTTGAACGCCGGATTGATCAGCGCGTAGGTTCTGGCAAAGGCATCCCGCTGCGTGCCCGCAAACACGGCGTTTTCGCTCAGCGAAATGGGCAGCGCCTCGATCATTCTGGCAAGTTCCGCGCACGCGCGCGGCTCCGAGGGCAAATCGTCCGGCGAGACGTCCTCCATCGCAGCCTCGCGGGCATAAAACCATCCGTCCAATCGTCCCGTTTCCCTTTCCTCCCGAAACAGCGCCTTCGCCATGCGGGTAATCTGACCGGGCTGATACTCCTTGAACATGAAAGCTGCCTCCCTTATGTACGAACCGTCCTGACTCCATGCGCATGCAAAATGCTCAGGAAACCGCTCACCTGCTCTTCCGAAACGAATCCGTTTTCCACCGGATAGGTCAGGCCCATGCGATCCCATTTTGCGCGGCCATATTCGTGGTAGCGAAGCAATTCGACGGGCACGCCGCCAAATTCGCTCAGCACTCGCGCAAACCGCTCCATATCTTCGCGGCTGGCATTGTACCCGTTGACAAACGGGATCCGCACGAGCACATCGGGATGCTCCTGGGCTGCGCGGCGCAGATTGCTCAGCAGGTTGGAAGAATCCACGCCGGTGATTGCCCGGTGCCGCTGCGCAAAGGGCTGCTTGAAGTCCACGATCAGGTGATCGATGCAGTCAAACAGCTCCGGCAAGCGCGGGTACGTGCCATTGGTCTCAATGGCGGTATCGATGCCCTGCCCCTTCAACGCCCGCAGCAGAAAACCGAGCGCTTCAAACTGCATCGTCGGCTCTCCGCCGGTAAACGTAACGCCGCCGCCCTCAAAAAACATGCTCCTGCTGCGCTGGATCTCCTCCAGCAGCGCCTCCGCATCGCAGGCCGTGCCGCCCGACGCGGCCATCCCCTCGGGATTCGCGCACCACGGACAGCGCATATTGCATCCCTGCATGTGGTAGACCAGCCTGTTTCCCGGCCCGTCCTGCGAATAGTTAAATCCCTTTTGAAAAATAACGATTTTCATTGCCAAATCCTGCGCATCGCGTAGCGCGTTCCCTCCACGGCGAGCGCGCCGCTGGTCTCGATTTCGATGGTTCTGCCCTCCATCTGTATGCCATAGCTCGCAGAGATCTCCCGCTGCAGGAAAAACTCGCAGGACATCCGGTCCGTGAGCACCCTCAGCTCCAGAGGGCCGCTCCGCAGCAGCCGGTACTCCCTCCGGCCGTCAAAGCACACCTGCCCGGAGGCCGGATTGTAGACGAAAGAAGCGCTGCCGGCGCGGACGCACACGGGCTCTGCGGCGTCGATGCGAAGCGTCAGATCTCCGCTGAGCTCGGGCAGGACGGATACATGGTCCTCCGTCCGCACTGAAACCGACTCGCCTTCGCCGATGCGCAGGCGGTCCACGGCGGGAACGGGATAGCGGTGCAGGCGGTCGCCGTCCGGCGTCCGCACGAGCGTGAGCAGACACGCGATGGTCATGCACTGCGAAAACGCCATCCCCGGATAGCTGTCGGCATCGTCCCACGAAAGGCCCTCATCGCGAAGCCAGCTGATGTGCATCCGGCCGTCGGAATCGTCGCGATCGTTCCACGTTTGGCCCGCATAGGTGCAGCTGCCGAAATCCAGCGGAATGCGCTGACCCGTCTGCCGGAAGGCGCCCTCCGCAAAATCCCCGATGCGGTACATGCCGTCCGCACCGTACAGCACCCACCTGGGATCGCCGCCGTTGACCGGCGTCAGCCGGAACAGATCCGGGCATTCATAGAGATCCGGCGAGCGCGACGTGCGCTCCCAATGGCGCAGGTCGCCGCTTTGGTAAAAGGAAACGCAATCTCCCGCGTCATCGGTCTCATAGACCGCCATTCCAAACCCGCCGTCAGGGCAGGCAAAGATCCTCGGATCGCGCCAGCTCTTGCCGCATTCCGTGGGAATCGCCGGATTTCCGGGAAAGAGCGAGAACGCATTGCCCCCATCCGCACTATAGGCGAGAAATTGCCCCTCGGAGGGATATTCCGCGCTGGGATGCACATGAAAGTTCCGCGACCCCAGATGGGTGAACGCCGCGATGACCGCGCCCTTGCCGAAGCCGGCGATTCCCTCGCGATCGATGATGCAGCTTCCGGAGGCGATGTGGTTCTTACAGCTCCACGGGCGCAGGGCATCCGGGCGCTCCGTCCAGCAAACGCCGTCGCGGCTCACCGCATGTCCCCAATGGATGTTCACGCCTCCATGGGTGACGCCATAGGGATTGTGCTGATAGTAAAGGTGATAGAGCGTTCCATCGAAGAACAGCCCGTTTGGATCGTTCAGCCAGCCCCGGCGCGAGGAAAAGTGATACTGCGGCCGAAACCGCTCGGCGTACAGATCGGGATAGAGCGGGTTTTCCGCGTCCATCGCCCCGCCCTCCTGAATGCCATCGAGCAGTTCGCCCGGCGCCTCTTCATCGATGGTCACGGCGATCTCTTGACCCAGATATCGGTTCAGCTCCATGCCGCAGTAGAAATCCGGTTTCTCACTCAAGCCAAGGTACAGCTCGGCAAACGGCTGCCCCGCAGCTTCAAAGCGCACATAGCGCCGCTGGGCGTCCCGGCCAATGGGAAGGTGCAGCCAGCCATTTTGCAAAAGAATCTTTCGCTGGATCATGGAATCCTCCTCGGCCCCTCGGGCCCGACATTTGATTTGCAGGTTTGGTCGCTCTTGTCATCGGTTGAAAAGTCCGCGGTTCGCCGCATAGAGTTCCTGAAAGACGGCGTGGCGCTCATGATAGACCGCCGTGTTCTCCGGGATGGGCGTCACGCAGCCGTCCTCATAGCGGACGATTGCCTCGCAGGCTTCGGACAGGCTGGCATATTCCCCGGCGCCGACCATGGCGCAGATCGCCGCGCCGGTGCCGGCCTCCTCGCGCATCGCCGTGGCGTAAATCGGCTGTCCGAACATGTCGGCGAGAATCTGCCGCCACAGCCCGCTGCGCGCGCCGCCGCCGGAGACGATCAGCCGGCTGTCCGACGGCCACGCCTCCGCGGGGATCAATTCGCGAATGCAGAGCATGGCGTCCAGGAGCGCATGGCTGATGCCCTCGATCACCGCGCGGGCGAGGGTCGCCTCATCGTCCCCCAGCGTCAGCCCAAAGAACACGCCCTTCGCCTGTGGGTTCAGATAGGGCGTGCGCTCGCCGGTCAGATAGGGCAAGAACAGCAGCCCGCCGCAGCCCGGCGCGACGTCCGCAGCCCGGCAGTGCATCGCGGCGAAATCGCGCGTGCCGAGCACCTTGTCAAAGAACCAGTTCTGCGCAAGGCAGCAGTTCAAAATCGCGCCCATGACGTACCACATCTCGGACGGCGCGTGGCAAAAGCTGTGCACGCGCAGCGCAGGGTCGCAGACCGGCCTGTCCGTCGGCATGAAGATCTGTCCGCCGGTTCCCAGCGTGATGGCGATGTCCCCCGGCGCGAGGATGCCGTTGCCGACGGCCTGCATCGGCTGATCCCCGCCGCCGAACACCACCGGCGTGCCGGGCTTCAGCCCCAGCTCCCGCGCGGCGGCTTCCGTCAGCCCGCCGTGAATTTCCGTCGGCAGGTGGTTCGCATCGGGAAGCAGCGCGCGGTCGATGTCAAAGGCCTCGAGCATCTGCCGGCTCCAATCCCGCTGCGCGCAATCGAACATCAGCGTGCTGCAGGCATCCGTCGGCTCGGTGCCGGTCTGCCCGGTCAGCCGGAAGCGGACGTAGTCCTTGGGGAGCAGCACGCGGCGCACCTTCCGATAGAGGTCGGGCTGGTTTTCGCGAATCCACAACAGCGAGCAGATCTGGAAGCCTGTCCCCACGGGGTTCTGCGTCCACCGCGCCAGGTTTTCCGCGCCGATGCGCGCCCGAATCTCCGCCGCCTGCGCGGCGGAGCGCTGGTCGCACCACGGAATGGCGGGCGCGAGCGGACGGCCGTCCCCGCCGAGCAGCACCGTGCCGTGCATCTGCCCGGACAGCCCGATCGCCGCGACCTCTTCGCCGCGGACGCCCGCCTTCGACAGCGCCTCGCCCACAGTCTCGCGCAGCGCACGCCACCAGTCCTCCGGATCCTGCTCCGCATAGCCCGGAGCGGGGACGGACAGCGGGTATTCCCGGTATCCCGAGCCGCAGATGCTCCCGTCCGGCCGCACGAGCAGCGACTTCAGCCCCGTCGTTCCAAGGTCAATTCCCAGATAAACCGCCATATTTCTCAATCACTCCATCTCAACGGATCTCCGAATATTCAATTTCCGAAACCGACGCCGTGCCGGCAAGCGCGTACAGGCTGGGCTGCGCGCCGCCGTCCGCGCTGTGATCCAGCCGCATGGTGATGGCGCGGCCGCCGCTCAGGATCATGTCCAGAATGTCCCCCTGCACGATCAGGTCAAAGGCGATGCCGCCGTCGAAGGAGACGCCGCGCAGCAGGTCGCGGCCGCTGCCATAGGAGAAGCTCTCGCCTGGGCGGATGATGGCGACCGTCCGGGCGGCAGGATTCATCTCAATGCGGTACTCGCGCCCGTCGACCACGATGCACAGGCCCATCAGCGCGCCGGGGCGGTCGGGAACCATGCGGGCCTTCAGGCGGAATCCATGGGGCACAGCGGGAAGCGCGCGCGCCGTCCGGCCGTCGCCCGCAACCAGCTCCCATCCGGCCGGACAGGCGACGGGATCGCTGTGCGGAAGGATTTCCTCCAGCTGCTTGACGCCGAGCGTGCCGTCCTCGCGCTGGTACAGCTCATGCGTCACGGCGTTGCCCGCGTAGGTGCGGGGCCGGCGCGCCAGAAAACCGGTGGAAAAGCGGCGGTTGCCGAAGGGCGCCGTCTTGGGCACCTGCACCTCGAGGGCATCCAGCTCGTCGGTCTCGGGGCGGATCCACGGCCCAAAGGGCTGGCGGGACATGCGGTAGCGCGCGGTGGCAAAGTTGGAAAAGACGAGGTAATACCAGCCGTTCCACTCAAAGTAATCGCTGCACTCCGGCTGATCGGCGTATCCGGGAACGATGAACGGCGGATGCTGCGTCCAGTCCTCCAGATTCACACTGGTCAGATGCGCCAGGCAGCCGCCATAGGGCCCGCCGTCGGCGAGCGACGTGGTGACCAGCATGTGGTAGAGCCCTCCGGCGTCGCAAAAGACCATCGGATCGCGCGCAGAGACGGGCTCATAGGGCGCGGTGAGGGCAAAATTCCGGCCGGACTTCACAAAGTGGACGCCGTCGTCGCTGACGGCCCACGTCAGCTGCGCAGGGCTGCCGTCGGACGTGCGCACGGCGTAAAAGGCGTAGGTCCGGCCCTCCTTCTGGATCAGCGAGCCGGTGCAGATGGAGCCCTCCCACTGTTCGGTAATGCCCACGGCCATGGGATGAACCGTCCACGTCCGGAGGTCGGCGGAGGAGACCTGCGCCCACTGATGCGCGCCCAGCCCCTTTTTGCTGGCGTGGCCGCGCCGGTCGAACAGATAGTACAGGCAATAGCGCCCATCCCGGGCAAACGGCATGCAGTCGCCCACGCCGGTATTGTGGCCGGGCAGGACAAAGTTCTGAAACGGGCCTTCAAACTGCGCCTCGGGATCGGGCTCAACCGCGTCCGCGGGCGCGCAGGAGAGATTCCGCACGGTTTCCGCGGCCCGAACCGTCCATCTGCCGGCGGGCAGGTCGCCCAGAGGCCATTCCTCATCCTGAAGCGACCCATCCACATACAGGCGAAACGCATAGCCGTACCAGCAGAGCCGAACTTCTTCCCCGCCTTCCGGCGCGGTCAGCGCAAATTCAAACGCGGGATCCCTGCCGAAGCGCTCGGTCTCGCCGCGCCAGACCGTGTGAATCACCGCCTTCAGACCGCCGTCATCCCTTGAGACGGCGAGCACCGGCCGGTCGTCCGCGTCGATCTGCACAAGCGTTCCTCCGGCGCCCTCGCCGGCGGAAAAGGCAATTTCCCAGTTTCCCGACATTCCATCCAGAGTCATCAGCGTTTTCATAATCATTCCTCCATCGCATTGATCCAAAATTCGCCCGCAGCGGCCATATCGGAACTCTTTAATGGACATTCTCCCGCTGAAAATAGGCCGAAGGCGTCTGCAGCATTTGATTGAAGGCGAGGACGCTGGCCCCCAGCAGCATGGGATCGCCATCCAGCGTGCAGATCTTGACGCGCAGGTTTTCGTAGATCTCCGGCATCAGATACTGCCGAAAGGTCTGCCGCGCCGTTTCCAGAAACAGCTCTCCCCCATTGACCAGCCGGTCGGAGAACACGACGACATTGGGATTCAGCGTGTTGATCATTCCGACCAGCCCAAAGCACAGATAGGCGACCGTCTTTCGATACGCGCGCTGCGCGGCCGGATCGCCCTCCCGCACCTTTTGGAGAATCCATTCGGCGTTGATGTCGATCGCCGCCGGCGCCGGTTCCATCGGGTCGAACACATCCTGCCGGTAGATGTTCTCCAGCGCGGTCGTGGAGCCATACATTTCCAGACATCCCCGGTTTCCGCACTCGCAGCGGGGGCCAAACGCATTGATGCTGGAATGGCCGATCTCTCCGGCATAGCCATCGTGTCCCCGATAGATGCCATAATCCAAAATGAGCCCCGCGCCAATGCCCCGGTCCGCCGCGACGAAGATCATGTCCGACTCCGCCGCCTCTTTCGCGCACCACAGCTCCGCCAGCGCGCCGCAGTTGGCGTCCTGATCGACAAACACGGGCAGCCCGAAGGCTCCGGTCAGGATCTCGCGCAGGTCGATCTCATTCCATCCGGGAAATCCGCTCATCAGGGTGATGCGCCCCGTCTTGCAGTTAAACGGCCCCGGAACAGCGACGCCGATGCTCATCACCGGCCGCTCCGCCCGGGCCAGAAGGGCGCGCAACTGCTCGACCAGCCGCTCGACCGACGCGCGGGCGCCATCCGCGTGTGAAATCCGTTGCTGGATGACGTCATACTGCCGGCCGTCGAGATCGTAAATGGCGGTGATCATATAACGGCGGTTGATTCGCACCGCGGCGACGCGGAATTCCCCGGCATTCAGCCGCAGGCGGATCGCCTTGCGCCCGACGCCCGTCCCCACGCTTTCGCACTCCGAGATCGTGCCCCATTCGATCAGCTGGGAGACGATCTTTGTGATCGACGCCTGCGCCAGCCCCGTGGCTTCGGCGAGCTCCACGCGCGTCGTCGCACGGCCCGTGCGCAGCGTTCGCAGCACAACCGCAAGGTTGGTCTCTTTTTGAACGCTTTGATTGATGGAATCTCTTTTCATGTGCACATCCCTGCCGGCCGCCCGCTGCGCTGGCAGCGAGTTCCGGCAAATTTATTTATTGCGTGTTTTAATTCAATTCCATTATATCGCCTGTTCTTCAAAATTGCAAGCAGAATTTCACCCGAAAAGCAACTTTTTTCGATCGAACGCCCAAAATATTTTTATTTGGTATTGACAAACGCCCTTTCTTGTGGCATTATTATATCACACAATGAATTAAATCAGCCAGGCTGCTGATGACTTTTGTGAAAGGAACGATGGCCATGACACGTACCCCCCCCCGCCAAAAACTTGAGCTTCATGCAAACCATCAATCCCTAATCCACAGACTGCTTCGCTGCTGGCAGCTGTATGTGCTCGTGCTGCCGGCCCTCATCTGGCTGCTTCTCTTCGCCTATCTGCCGATGTACGGCATTCAGATCGCCTTTAAGGATTACAAGGTCAACCTCGGCATGCTCGGCAGCCCCTGGGTGGGTCTGAAATACTTTGAGCAGTTCATCAACCTTCCCAATTTTGATACATTGATCCGCAATACGCTGCTGATCAGTGTCTATTCGCTCATTTTCGGGTTTCCCGCTCCCATACTGCTCGCGCTGATGCTCAATCAGGTGCGCTCAAAGCGCTACAAGAGCTTCGTACAGACGGTGACCTATGCACCCTATTTCATTTCCACCGTCGTTCTGGTTTCCATGCTGAACATCTTTTTGACGCCCAGCAGCGGATTCGTCAACAAGATCATCACATCGCTCGGCGGACGCGCCATAACGTTCATGGGCGATCCAAAGTGGTTCCGCACGGTCTACGTTGCTTCAGGCGTGTGGCAGGGCTGCGGCTGGGGCGCGATTGTCTATCTCGCTGCGCTCGGCGGCGTAGACCCCAGCCTGTACGAAGCCGCCATGATGGATGGCGCCACAAAATTCCAGCGCCTGCTCCACATTGACCTCCCCTGTATCCTGCCGACCATCGTCATCATGTTCATATTGAATATGGGCAATTTGCTCAACGTCGGCTACGAAAAAGCCTATCTGATGCAGAACTCCCTCAACAATCAGGTCAGCGAAATCATTTCGCCTACATCGCCTCTCTGGAGGACGCCGGGCTGAGCCAGTACCTCGAAATCGTCCAGCGCACCTATGACAACTACTCCCTGACGCTCGACACCGTGCTTGCCGGCGTCGAATAACCTCTGACCTGCGGCGGATGCACATAGAGGCATCCGCCTTTTATATCGGAAGCTTCCGCCTCGCCCGCGCCTTCCGGCGCGGTTTTCGCGCATTTACATGCGCAGAAACCATCCGCACGAAACGTCTGCGGCGCAGGAAAACAGCTTCGGGCAATTTGCCGTTTCGATTGACGCCGCTTTTCCAAATATGCTATACTGTATTTACAAAAGCACATCTGCTGCGGAAACGATTTTGAGGGGAGGCGTTGAAAGATGAAGAGGGTACTCGCATTCGCACTGATCTTTCTGCTCGCAATGGGCGGCGCGCTCGCGGAGGCCGGCGCGGGCTGGCGGCTGGACACGCACAGCCTCGTGGTCACCGTCGGAGAGGAACGGTTTGCGCCCGACCTTTCCTATGAACTGGAAGCGCTCGCAGAGGGAAGCGCGCTGTACGCCGAATCGGCGGTGCGGCTCGGAGACGACGAGCTGTTTCCGATGCAGGCGATGTTCGACGGCGATGAATTGACCGTGCGGCTGGACGGCTCCGACGCCTACCGCTTCGATCCCGACAGCGGCGTGTTCGACGAGCCGGAATCGCTCTCCATCGCGCTCGCGCTGACGGCGGCGATGGGATTGGACGCCCGCGCGCTCGCGGCTGAATTCTACGCGCTGCTCGTCGAAAACTGGCCGGAGGACGGCGAAACCGCGGCGCTCGACGGCGCGGCGCTGGTCGCAATGCTGGACGACTGGCTGGCCGCGGGTGGCGCGCCCGTACAGGCGGCGGCCGCCCAATACGTCTCTGAGGCGGTGGGCGGCCCGACGCGCGCGCTCACGGTCGCGGACGCCCTCGCCGGGCTGGAGCTCACGGCGACTTTGGAAAACAGCTCTGCGGAGGGCGTCGTGATCCTCTCTTTGACGCTCGGCGAAGGCGCGTCTGTGGCCTTTCTCGCCACTCGCTTCAACGAGGGCGGGCCCAACAGGTCATTCCTGACAATGGGCGCAGCGGTCATGCTGGCAGGCCCAATGCCGCCCACGGACGGCCCGGCGCCGCTCACGGCCAACCAATGGATGTTCCTGATGGACGAGCACGGCGACATCGCCGCCACCCCTCTGTCGGACGAGGCGTCCGGCGGACAGCTGAGCGCGAGCCTTTCATCCGACGGCGGCGGCTCCCAGCTTCATCTGAGCTACGAGGAGACCTACGCGCCCGAGGACGAGACGCTGCTCGACTCTGCCGGAACGACCTCGGTGGAAATCTCGGCAACCGGCGATGCGGACGGCGTCTGGCACGCGGACGTGACCGCCTCGCGGACTTCGGGCACACTTCCCGACTGGACGGTCGAGTTCGCGCTGGAGCTCGCGCCCGCGCAGGTCGAAAATCCGCTCGCGGACGCAGAGGCCATTCCCGCCGGCGGCCTGGAGCACGGAACGGCGGGGCTGCTGCTCGCGCAGGCGGGCCAGACGGCCGACCTCGCCCTGCTGCTTGGCGACGACCTGGTCGCCCAGATCGCCGATGCGCTCGGCCAGGCGTGGGATTCCGTGAGCGGCGCGCTGGCTGGCCCGGAATTCGATTGAAAAGAGCAGTGACGGATTTTCGCCGGTTTCACCCCGGCAATGCGCAGATCCGGGTCGAGCAGCTGCGGCGGCAAAATGGTGGAATGCGTCAGAAGGTGGTTGCAACTCATGTGAATTTGCAATCCCGGCGCCTTTTCGCCCGCTCGGCGCTGTGAATTCTTGACTTCGCGCCACGAAGCCTGCAAATTCTCCGCGAAAATGGACAGAGAATCCGCTTGGCATTGCAGATTTTCCCTTTCCTATGCTCTAAGAATTTTGTATCCCAAAAAAACAACCGGACCACGGCTTCTCTGCCGAGGTCCGGCTTTTTTCATCTCGTCTTTCCGAAGAAGAACAGCGCCACCGCGCCCGGGCCGACGTGTGCGCCGGTGCCCGGCTCGTAACAGCGAACCAGCACCTCCTGCTTCGGAAACTGCCTGCGGATCAGGTCGATCAGGTATTGAGCGTCCGCCTCGCAATCGCTGTGGGCGATGGCGATCGTCTGTCCCTCGGGATCGATGACCTGATTGGCGTAGCGATCCGCCAGCGCCCTGAGCGAGCGCTTGCGGCCGATCATCTTGTCGATAGAAACGATCTTTCCCTCCTCGTTGCCCCAGAGGATGGGTTTGACGTTTGCCAGCGTGCCGATCACCGCCGACATGCCCGACAGCCGCCCGCCGCGCCGCAGGAACATCAGATCCTCGACGGTGAACACCTGATTCATGCGCTGCACGTTTTCATCGACCCACGCAGCCGCCTCGTCGATGTCCTTTCCTGCGGCGCGCATCTCCGAGACCTTTTTGACAAACAATCCCTCGCCGAACGAAGCGCCCAGCGTATCCTTGACGTAGATCCTGCGCTCCGGATACCGCTCTTGAAGCGTGCCGGCCGCAACCGCCGCGGCCTGAACCGTGCCGCTGATGCCGCTGGACATGCCGATGTAGATCAGATCCTCGCCCGCGGCAAGCGCCGGCTCAAACGCCTGCGCGAACTGGTCGGCGTTGATCATCGAAGTGCGCACTTCGGCGCGGTTGCGCAGCGCGTCATAGAAGCGGCGGCCGTCGAAATCGGGATCATACGCCGGATGCTCCCCGCCGTCGAGCGTATAATACAGCGAAACGATGCGCACATCCCACTGGGCAGCCAGGTCGGGCGTGATGTTGGAAGAGGAATCGGTAAAGAGAACAAAGCTCATCGGAAACACCTCTGCATCTGGTATTCAATACTATATTATACCACATTGGGTTCCCTGTCAATCCTATCGGTTAATTTCCTTCAAATTTTAGATCGATTGCGCCGTTGCTCGTGTGCGCGGACAGCCGAATCGCGCCCTCGGAGCGCTCCGGCAGGCTGTTCCTGCCGTTGGAGGTGCCGCTGTCGACGGCATAGTCGCCGAGCGTCCCGGGCAGCGCGCCCCGGATGGAGGCGTTCGTGGTGCACAACTCGATGGACTGCGACGCGCGCAGTCCGCTGAACGTCACGCGGCCATTGCTCGTCGATGCGGACACTTCCTCTGCCGAGACGTTGCACAGCGAAATGCCGCCGTTGGTCGTCGAGCAGGCCAGCCGGCCGGCTTCGACGTCCTCGACCGTCATTGCGCCGTTGCTGCTCTTCAGGTGAACCGCCTCTGCGCGCACGCCCGCAAGCGACGCCTTGCTGTTGCTGGTCTTCCCGGACAGGTTCTGCGCCGAGCAATCGCGCGCGACGATCGCCCCATTGCCCGTCGTCATGACGAGCGCACCAGTGGCGCGGCAGGACGTCGCCCGGACGACGGCATTTCGCGTGTCCAGCCGCATCTCACAGACCTCCAGGCCGGTGGCCGAGACGTCGGCGTTGATCGTCTGCGCGTCCAGCGACACCCCGCCGGGCAGCCTGACCGTCAGCGTCAGATCCTTCATCCAGTCGAAGATGCGCTGATACCACGGGCGCTTGTCCTGCTTTTCGATGGTCAGCACGCCGTCCTCCCGCGTGATTTTATAGGTGACATACCTGCTCTCCTGCGTGACGAGCGCCACCTCGCCGCTCTGGGAAGGCAACAGGATGAGGGCGGCGTTGAAGTCGCGAACGACGACCTTTGAAAACGCACCCGGGATCGACTGCGAGCGGCTGACTACGAGCGCGCCCGGCGTCGCGCCCTGACCGCCGTCCATGTGCGCGGAATCCTCCGCACTCGCTTCATCCTTTGACTCGCCGCCCTCGCCGGATCGGACGCATTTGTCCGCCGCGCCTTCGCCCCCGGCCGGGCGGTTTTCGAGCAGCTCGCGCGCAATGGCGCCGACGTCGCCGAGCAGCGCGACCGCAGCTTCTTCGCCCATGCCGTCCTCGGCGCTGTCGTCAATGATCTCGCCGTAATAATCGAGGATGCCCCGGCGCTCCGCGTCGGTCAGGCCGTCGAGGCGCGCGTCCAGCGCCTGAAGAAATTCATTTCTCGTCATGTGGTTTCCTCCGTTCCCGCCATAATAAAGGCGTAGACATTCAGCACTTGCCGCCATTCGGCGCGCAGTTCAGCCAGCCGCGCGTGACCCGAATCCGTCAAAGCATAGTATTTGCGCAGCCGGCCGCTGTGCTCGCGCGTGTAAACGCGCAGATTCCCCTGCGATTCCAGCCTGCGAAGGATGGGATAGAGCGTGGATTCCGAAATCTCCACGCACGCGCCCACCTCCTTGACCAGCTGATAGCCGTAGGAATCGCCGCGCGCGAGCACCGCCAGCACGCAGCCTTCGAGCATGCCCCGCTTGAGTTGTGCGTCCATGCAATCGCCTCCTCTGCATAATATTATATACTGCATAGTATTATGTGTCATGAGGGAATTTGAATTTGCATACCTTTCGGCCGATGGGGCAGAATAAATTTGCGCGAAAACGCGTGACAAAATCCAAAAATGCATGTATAATAAAGTCGAAAACAGGGCGCAGCGACGCCGTGAAGCCATCAGCTTCAGGGCGATGTTTTTAGGATCATAGTTAGTTATAACTAACATCATGCCCTGATCGAGAAAGGAAGGATGCGACATGAAGAACTATGCAATCGCGCGCGTGCGCGGGCGGGAGATCATCGATTCCCGCGGGAACCCCACGGTGGAGGCCGAAGTCCTGCTCGCGTGCGGCATCAGCGGCCGCGGCGCGGCGCCGAGCGGCGCTTCGACCGGCGAATTTGAGGCGCTGGAGCTTCGCGACGGCGACAAAGCGCGCTACGGCGGCAAGGGCGTTTCAAAGGCGGTGGCAAACATCGGCGGCGCGATCAACGACGCGCTCTGCGGCATGGACGCGCGCGACATCTACGCCGTCGACCGCGCGATGATCGCCGCCGATGGAACAAAGGACAAGTCCAACCTCGGCGCGAACGCGATCCTCGCGGTCTCCATCGCGGTGGCGCGGGCGGCGGCTCAGGCGCTGGACATGCCGCTGTACCGCTTTCTGGGCGGCGTTCAGGGAAACCGCCTGCCGGTGCCGATGATGAACATCCTCAACGGCGGCGCGCACGCGGCGAACACGGTGGACGTGCAGGAGTTCATGATCATGCCCGCCGGGGCGCCGAGCTTCCGGGAGGGCCTGCGCTGGTGCGCGGAGGTGTTCCATGCGCTGGCCGCCCGGCTCAAGTCGCGCGGGCTGGCAACGTCGGTCGGCGACGAGGGCGGCTTCGCGCCGGATCTCGGCAGCGACGAAGAGGCGATCGAGGTCATCCTGGAGGCCGTGGAAGCGGCCGGCTACGCGCCGGGCAGGGATTTCGTGCTCGCCATGGACGCCGCGTCGAGCGAATGGAAGACCGGCAAGCCCGGCGAGTACCGATTGCCGAAGTGCGGGCGGACATTTACCTCGGACGGGCTGATCGCCCACTGGAAGGCACTGTGTGAGAAATATCCCATTTATTCCATCGAAGACGGCCTCGACGAGGAGGATTGGGAGGGCTGGAAGCGCATGACGCGGGAGCTCGGCGGCAAGGTGCAGCTCGTCGGCGACGACCTGTTTGTGACGAACACCGAGCGGCTGTCCAGAGGTATCGCGCTGGGGTGCGGCAACTCAATTCTCATCAAGCTCAACCAGATCGGCTCGGTTTCCGAGACGCTGGAGGCCGTCGCCATGGCGCATCGCGCCGGATATACGGCGATTGCGTCGCACCGTTCGGGCGAGACGGAGGACACGACCATCGCCGACCTCGCCGTTGCGCTGAACACCTGCCAGATCAAGACCGGCGCGCCGAGCCGCAGCGAGCGCGTGGCGAAGTACAACCAGCTGCTGCGCATCGAGGAGGCGCTGGGCGCGGGCGCAGTCTATCCGGGCTTCGACGCGTTCCGGATCCGGAAATAAGGCAGGGATCAAAAGGCGGGGAAAGCGCCGGCACAGGGCGGCAATGCCGCCCTGAACGATTGCCTTCCGTGCAATCCAGGCGGCACTTCTCCCCCGCCGCGCGGCAGTTCGAGATTTCACATTTCAGAGGTTGACGCGGATGCTCCGGCATGGTATCATGAAATTGGTTTTGATTGGATGCTGCGCTGCGTTCGCTGCTGGGAGGGATACCGCATGGAAGAAAAGCGAAATGGCATGGCCGTCGCCGGATTTGTGCTCGCCCTGTGTTCGGCGGGTCTGTTTGCCGCCGGACTCCTTTGCCTGATCGGCGTGATGCTGACGACATTCCTGAGCTTCGTGTTCGGCGGTATGGCCGGCGTGGCGGCGCTGCTGGCCATTGTATTCAGCGCCATCGGCAATTACAAGGCGCGCGGCGAAGCTGGCGGCGCAGGGCTTTCGATGGCCGGGCTGATCCTCGGCACGATGGTCGTGACGCTCGTGCTGGCGATGACCGCGCTGCTGATCGTCGCCGCTGCGACGGCGCTCGCCTGAATTCAAATGGAACGCGGAGGCGGACATATGTCCGCCTCCGCGTTCGTCTCTTCAGTCCGCCGTCTCGATGCGCTCAAAGCGGCCTTCCCGCAGGCACTGGATCAGCGATTCGGGCGATTCTGCATCGGCGACGATGCCGCCGCGCGCAAGGTCCTGCGGCTGGTGATAGTCGCTGCCGGAGGTGCGGATCAGGTGCGGATGCGCCTGCGCAAAGGCGAGGGTCAGCGCATTGTGGCTGTCGTGCCGGGGATTGCCGTTGAACACCTCCACGCCGTCGAGCAAACCGGCGTCCACGGGATGGCAGTTCTTTCGGTTCGGATGCGCCTGCACGAGCAGGGTGCCCCAGCGCCGGCACAGCGCGTGCAATCCCGCGAGGTCGAGCCTGTGCAATTCGGGATTTTCGAGCACGAACTCCGGCGTCGCGCCGTAGATCAGATAGTCGTTGTCGCAGTTCGGAAGGCGCGCTTCCAATCCGAACAGCACATGAACGCCCAGCCGGTCGCCCGCGGCCCTCGCCCGCTCGTAGCCGCCCAGCCACGCGCGCACGCGGTCACGCGGACTGCCGGGAAAGCAGTCGAGATTGCCCGGTTCAAAGTGGTCGGTAATCACAATTCCGCCGTAGCCCGCCCCGGCATAGGCAGCGACGACGTCCTCCGCGTCCACATGGCCGCAGTGGCTGGACTGCGCGGTGTGCGCATGCAGTTCCCATTTCATCTGTAAGTTTCCGCCTTTCCGCCGCGCCGCATAAAAGCGCGGCGCATCCATTCTAGCACGCCGTCCTCCGTCCGTCAAGCGCCGGACGTCCAAATCGCGGCCGGACACAAATGGGGATACGCTCGCGTTCAGATCAGCTGCTGCTCGTTGATGATCAGCTTGAATTGCAGGTTGAGCCGCTCCGCCGCCTTCCGGCACAGCACCATGCGCGTCAGGAAGATCTCGAAGTAGTCCATGACCGAGCCATAGTGCGTGTCGACCGTCAGCTTCAGCTTGATGATCGTGTGATCCTCGTTGATCTTCAGCGCGGATTTCTTGACCGAGTAGTTCACGCGGTCGTGGATGTCAAAGGTAGACTTGTCGGCATTGCGCACGCGGCTGCGGCGGACGTCGGACTTGTCCGCGAGGATCAGCGCCGCGGAGATCGGGTTGACCGGCACGCCGGTGCCCTCGTCGTGGTTGCCGATGGCGGTCGCGACGGTGGCGACGTCGGCGGGATCCATGCCCATGTCCGTCAGCAGCTTGAACGCCATGATCGCGCCGCTCTGGGAATGCGCGATGCGGTTGATGAGGTTGCCGATGTCGTGCAGATAGCCCGCGATCTTCGCCAGCTCGACGTCGTGCTCGGGATAGCCGAGCGTCTCTAAGATGTAGGCGGCCATTTCGGCCACATGGCAGACGTGCGCGAACGAGTGCTCCGTAAATCCGAGCGCCTGCAGCGATTCGTCCGCCTTGGCGATATAGGCACGAATGGCCTCGTTCTGCTTGAGCGCTTCAAATGTAATCATGCGCGTCCCTTCTTTCCTTGTGTTTTTTAGGATTTTGCGCGCCTGGGGCTTGAAAACCGCGGCGCATTTCGGTACAATAGAGGGCAGGGCGCGGTTCCGGCAGACGGCGCGCGCCTCCCCATCTATCATACAACGAATTCGATCGCGGGATGTCATATCCACGTTAAATATTGGTATATTGCCGCCGGCGCAGGAAAATCATGGCTTTACCAAAAAATTCGCCGCGCAGGGCTTGCGCCGCGCCGCAAATCCGTGTATGATTAAGAGGATACGACAGTTGCCCCCGGGCATGAGGAGGATACAGCAGTGACCAAGCGGAAGAAAGAAGTTCGCCCGCAGCTTCGACAGGGCGAGGAAGTGATCTGGACCGGATCTCCGTGTGAGGACAAGCTCTATGGCAAAATCGACCGCGTGCTGCTGCCGGTCTCGCTCGTGGCGCTCGCGGGCAGCGCGCTGTACGCCGTGTTGATGATCGCGTCCATCGCACGGTTCGGGTTCTCCATGCACCACGTCGTTCAGTTCATCCTGCTGCTGTTCGCGGGCGGCTTCGCCGTGTATAGCTACTTCGTCCGCTTCTCCAACAAGCGGCAGATGAAGGCCGACCTCATCTACGGCATCACGAACTACGGCCGCGTGTTCATCCGCGACCAGGCCGCGCGCGAAATCTACGAGTTTGAAGGCGATCAGCTCAAGGATGCGTGGATCTCCGAGATCGACAAAAACGGCGTCGGCACGATTTACTTCGGGCGGCGGGATCTGTCCAACCTTCTGGACAATACCGGCATGACGATCTTCGGCCCCGACGAGGGCGTCCACGCCGCGATGTACGACGTCGAAAACTGCAAGAAGATCTTTAAGCTCATCAAACGGAAACAGGCGTGAGGGCCTTCGGCTCGCTCGCGCCTTTCCAAAGGTCTTTGATGGACTGAGGGGAATGCGGCGCATTCCCCTCAGTCTCATCTCATCTCAAAGAAGGCGTCCTTTTCCATGAAAACCAGGTTCCTCAGCCGCGATGCCATCAAGCTCATTGCCATGCTGGCGATGCTCCTCAACCACATCGCGGCCGTCTTTCTGCCCTCCGGAACCTTCCTGTGCGAACTCTTCACCGACGTCGGCTACTTCACGGCCGTCACGATGTGCTACTTCCTCGTGGAAGGCTACGGGCGCACGTGCTCCAAGGAGCGCTATGCGATGCGGCTGGGCCTGTTTGCGCTGATCTCCGAAATCCCCTACTGCCTGATGCTGACGGAAGGCGGCGTGCTGCAATTCAGCGGGATGAACATGATGTTTACGCTGCTGATCTGCTTCGGGATCCTGTATTCCCTCGGGAACATTGCCGCTCCCGCGCTCAAGGCGCTCGCCGTGGCCGGCCTGGTCCTTCTCTCCATGATCTCGGATTGGGCACTGCTGGCGCCGGCATTTACCCTGCTGTTTGCATGGGCAAACGGCGCTCCGCGCAAGACGGCGGCCGCCTTCGCGATCTCCGCGGCGCTGTTCGGGCTGTTCAGCTTCGCCGGCGGAATCGGCCGCTTCTCGACGGGCACAAACCTTCTCTATTCCCTGAGATGCGCGGCGGGCATCGTCCTCGCCGGCATTGTCATCGTCTGCTTCTACAACGGCAGGCGGGCGGCGCGCGGAAAGACCTTTCTGAAGTGGTTCTTCTACCTCTTCTATCCCGTTCACATGCTGATCCTAGGGCTGCTGAGAATCGCCCTGATCGGGTAATTTCACGGACGATGAAAGCAAAAATTGCCGCTGACTTCCCTCTTGTCAGGGCAATTTCTGTGTTTACGTGTCTTATTGTCGGTCTGTGGGGAGGCGAATGCCTCCCCTCTTTTGTACCGCCTGTTCTCATACGCCCAGCGAGATCCTCAGCGCATCGCCGACGCGCTCCATGACCTCCGGCTTCAGCGTGCCAATGCGCTCGCGAAGGCGGCGCTTGTCGAGCGTGCGAATCTGCTCGGCCAGAATGACGCTGTCCTTCTGGAGGCCGGTGCCTTCCGCCGCCACGGGGACGTGGGTCGGCAGGCGCGCCTTGTTGACCTGGCCGGTGATGGCCAGCACGATCACGGTGGGACTATATCGGTTCCCGACGTCGTTTTGAATGACCAGCACGGGGCGGATGCCTCCCTGTTCCGATCCGACGACGGGGTCGAGACAGGCGCTGAACAAGTCTCCCCTCGAAATCATGGGATCACGCTCCGCATAGATGGTCTGATGCAACCTATGCGTCTGCGCGCCCGCGCGTGCGCGGGCCGGGGCTTGAATCATGGCCGTCACCTCACATCACCAGCGTTCCGCTGTCGTCGCTGACCACCTGCATCAATTCGCGCTCCGCGCCGGTCTGCGCATCGATATACGACAGGAACGTGTCCGCGCCGTCGGTCGCGCGAATCTCATAGCACAGCGCTTCGCCGGTGCCGACCGGGATCACGCACAGCCGGACCGCCAGCGGCGTCAGCTGCGCGCCCAGCCGCGCAATGGCCTCGTCCTCCGTGAGCGCCGGATCGCCGAGTTCGCGCGCGACGTGGTTGCGCAGGTAGTTGCCGGCCTCCATG
Organism: Candidatus Faecivicinus avistercoris; assembly: GCA_018716805.1. GTDB lineage: Bacteria > Bacillota > Clostridia > Christensenellales > Aristaeellaceae > Faecivicinus > Faecivicinus avistercoris. The sequence continues at coordinate 22,412 of DVJL01000146.1, forward strand.
CCGATGATCGCGCCGTCGCGCATCGACACCTGCACCTTGATCAGATCCGGATAGAGCACCACGCCGTCCTGCACGGCGGCATAGTTGACGGTCAGGATGCCGTCGAACCGGCTGTAATAGCTCATCTCCATCGCGCCGAATCCCTTTTCGATCAGGAAGGCGCGCGCCGTGTCGAGCAGCTCCTCGGCGGTGTAGCGCGTCTCCGTGACGTCCGAATTGGAGAGCAGGTACAGCACCCTTCCGCCCTGCTTCGTCACGCCGGCGGAGAGCGAATAGCCGTTGCTCGTCAGCGAAAATTCATACGTCGGCACGGGCGAGGACGCCTTGCCAGTGAACTGGATTTCCTCCACCGAGCCGATGAACGCCGTCAGCTGCGCCTGCGCCTCCTCCATCGAGACCTCTGGAAGCCCCTCGAGCGCCTTGAACTCGCCGCCCTGCGCGCCATCGGAGAACGGCCCGTCGTACAAAAGCGTCGGGTATTCTCCCGCCGGATTGCTCAGCGGATAGAGGCCCTCGTCCCCGGCGGCCGGCGCGCTGTCCAGCGAAACTTCGCCGCGCTCCACGCGCTCCAGCAATGCGGTCATCTCCGAGGAGAACTCCGCCGCGCTGTCGGACAGCGAGGCAATCGTGGCGTAGTCAGCGTCGCTGATCGCGCCGCCGGAGGCCAGCCGGACGGACAGCGTCTCCGCAAAGTCGCCGGCCTGGTTGATGAACTTGATCGTGGAGGAAATCGTCTCCTCCCCCATCGGCAGCATGGCCAGGTTGCCCGACGCGCCCTGCGACTCGCGCGCAATCTCGCCCAGCAGCTGCTGAATCTGCCCCGCTTCGCTGGCGACCTGCAGCTTGCGCAGGTTGACGCCCATCGCCTCGGTCAGCTCACAGGTTTCATAGAACGCCTTTTGCACCACGGCGTTGACGCGCGCCTGCGCCTCGTCCAGCCGCGCGCTCAGCGCCCAGCCCATCGCCATGAGCGCCACCGTCAGCACGCCGAGCCCCGCGGCCAACGCCTTGGACCAGTCGCGCGCGGCAATCCGCTTCGCTTCACCCTGCATGTGCGCACCTCCTCATGTGCAGAAACTGTGGTTGCCGATGACGGTCTGAACGGTGCGCGACCGGATCCAGTCGTCCGTGGCGGTCTTGGGGTTGTAGTAGTACAGGCAGCCGCCGGTCGGATCCCAGCCGTTGAGCGCGTCCAGCGCCGCGCGGATGGCGGTATTGTCGGGCGTATTGTTGATCGAACCGTTGTTGACGCAGGTGAACGCATTTCGCTGATAGATCACGCCCGAGATCGTGTTCGGAAACGACGAGCTCTCCACCCGGTTGAGGACCACCGCCGCCACCGCGACCTGCCCCTTGTACGGCTCGCCGCGCGCCTCGGCGTAGACGAGCTTTGCCAACAGCCGGTGGTCGGACGACACGATCGTCGCCGACGAGGACGCCGCCGTCGAGCCGGACGAGGAGCCGCTCAGCGTCACGCCCAGCGCGGCTGCGGTCTCGGCGCCGACGCGGCCGTCCACGGTCAGCCCGTTGCGCTGCTGAAACCAGATGACGGCATCGCGCGTCGCCTCGCCATAGCGTCCGTCCGCCGTGCCGGACATGTAACCGTACTGGATCAGCCGCTGCTGAACCTTGGTCACGTCGTCGCCGCGCGAACCGACCTCGAGGATCGTGGCCGCGCAGGCATTCAAGGGCATCGTCGCGAGGAAAAACGCCGCCGCCAGCACGGCGGACAGCCAACGCCTGCGCACCGTCATGCGCTCTCACCTCCAAAGATGCCGGCCAGCCACTCGCCCAGAATCGAATGGCCGTCGCTCGCCGTGCAGAGCGTCGGGAACAGCACGCACCACCAGTTCTGTCCCTCGCCGTCGCCGATGACCACGCGCAGCGCCCGGTACTCCCCGGCAGGCACCACCACGCCGGCATACTCGCGCTCGGGGAAATCGAACGTCCCTGTCTCGGCGCAGACGCTGCCGAAATAGCCCTCTTCCCGCGCCCGCTCCGCCGCGGCGCGCTCCAGTTGGCCGAGCGATGCCGTCAGCCGTGCGAACGCTTCGTCCGCATCCGCACAGTCCGCCAGCAGCGCCTGCGCCTCGGCGAGCACGGCGTCGCGCACCTTGAGCTTCAGCGCCTGCGCTTCCTGCGAATCGTCCGACGCGACGACGTGCAGGCGAATCAGCTCCTCCGCGCCGTCAATCGCCTCCGCGATCTGCTCGTCCAGGCTCAGGTAGGCCGTCTGCGCCCCCTCCGAACCCGCGGCGGGCATCAGCAGCACAAGCGCCAACAGCGCGCAAAAAAACCGACGAATCAAGGTCATTTCCTCCTTCATTTCTCGTGGGATTGACCTTATCGTCGGCTTTTTGCGCGTAAGTTATTCAATTTTCAGTAGAAATCTGTCTGTTTGGCGGCGCGTTCGCGCGCCGGATGCGTCCAATGCACGCCGCCCTTCCGCCCGAACCGCCGGAAGTGAAAGCGCGGCGCGCGCAGGGCGGTCTGCATCCTCCCCTGCCTCTGCGCAAAATCGTCCCGTCTCCGACGCACGCGCCGCGGGAGACGGTCTTCAGCGCAAAAGGGGCTCGGCGTGCTCGCGCACACCTGCAGGAACTTGGCTGGCAAGGCGCGCGCCCCATGCACACTTCCCTCGCGTCAGCCCTCCTCCGCGCAGCGCAGGTACAGCGCTGCAGCGGTCTCCTCGGGATATTCCGCCAGCGCCCGCACGCACTCGGCAGGAATTTCGTTCTGCGCGGCGAGCGCGCGGTAGAGATAGGAGATCAGTTCGCGCGCGCCCATCCGCGCCGCCATGCGGACGCCGCGCTCGTCCATCCGCTCGACCGCCTCGCCCACGCGCGCAAAGCCGAGCATCCGCTTCGTCAGCGCTTCGGGATCGTAGATCGCGTCCTCCCGGAACCCCATCTTCCCGGCGCAGAGCTCCAGCCCGCGCAGGTACGCCTCCTTCCACGTCAGCGCCCGCAGCGGCGTCTCCCGGCAGATCGCCGAGATCAGCGGCGCGTCGGCCTCGCCGGCGGCGTGCAGCGCGGCGCGCGACACAGCCTCCGCGTCAAACGCGGCGACCCTCCGCGCAAACTTTCGCGCCGGCGGCGCGACGTGCAGATCGGACTGGACGGTAAACGCATACCGCACGCCGTCGAGCGCGCGATGCACCTTCATCGCGTCGCAATAGCCCAGCCGGCGCGCGCGGGCGAGGAGCTTCGGGTTGAAGTCGAGAAACCCGCCCAGATCGTTGAGCGGCTTGATCGTTCGGAGAAACGGCATCCGCGCGTATTCGGGATGGGTGTATCCGGGGTGCAGCTCCACCGCGACGATTTCCTCCGCGCCGTCGGCAATGGCCATGTCGATCGGCAGGTTGTCGTAATAGCCGCCGTCGACGTACCGCTCGCCGCCGATGCGCCGCGTCGGGAAGATCGGAAAGCACGATGCCGACGCGATGACCCAGTCGGCCAGCTGGCCCTCGGGCATTTCGCTGAGCCGCACCGGCACGGGCTGCAGCTGCGGCGCGCGGACGGTCATCACGCCCAGCTCCATCCCCGACGCGCGCACGCGGCCTTCGTTCAGATACTTGGCCACCATGTTCTCCAGCGGCGTGATGTCCATGCGCAGCCGGCGGTGGTTCTCCAATAGGAACGGCACGACGTCGCGCTTGCGCGAGACCATGCGGTCGATGGAGAAGTCCTCCTCGTCGGTGGCGACAATCTGCCGGATGGTGATGTGCGCCCACAGCTCCTTTGCGAGGTCGAGGTCGCCCTGCGCGACGAGGGCGGCGTTGATCGCGCCGATCGACGTGCCGTACACGGCGTGCAGCCGCACGCCCAGCTCGGCGAGCGCCTGCCATGCGCCGATTTCATACGCGCCGCGCGAGCCGCCGCCGCTGAGTACCAGTGCGCGCTTCATATCATCCGTTTCCTCCAATGTCCCTTCTATCGTCCGCCGTCCGGCTCCTCCGCCTGCGGGCATAGTACACGCCCATCAGCACCGCCGCCGCGAGCAGCCATCCCAAGCCGTTTGCGATATACGCCGCGCCCCGGCCGATCAGCGGCGGCAGCAGCATTACGCTTGCCATGCGCATCGCCAGTTCGGCAAAGCCCGAGATCGTGGGCGTGATCGAATCCCCCATGCCCTGAAGCACGGCGCGGTAGATGTACAGCAGGTACAGCACCGGCAGAAACAGCGCCGTAAACCGCAGCGCGTTCACGCCATAGCCGACGACCTCCGCCTCCGCACCGCCAACCAGCAGCGCCACCAGCGGCTGGGCGAGCGCCGCGGCGAGCACCGCAGTGACGATCGAAGCCACCACGCCGAACCGCACCGCCGAACGCGTGCCCTCCGCAATGCGGTCGCGATTCCCCGCGCCCGCGTTTTGCGCGACAAACGTCGCCAGCGAGCCGTCCAGCCCCGCGCCAACCAGCTCGAGCATCGAGAAGTAGCGCTGCGCGGCCGTCATGCCCGCGACGAACGCCGTGCCGAAGCCGTTGACCGCGCGCTGCACAAACAGTCCGCCGACCGCGACCACGCCGTCGCGCACCATCGGCGGCAATCCGAGCTTGAGCAGCCGCGCCGCAATCCCGGACGTCATCGGCGCGCCCGCGGCGGGCGGAAACGCCGGCGTCCGGCGCATCTGAGCGCCGCAGTACGCCAGCGAAGCGCACTGGGCGATCACCGTCGCCAGAGCCACGCCCTCGACCCCCATGTCCGCCAGGGCGACCAGCGCCCAGTCGAGCGCAATGTTGAGGAGCGTCGAAATCACCAGCGCGATCAGCGGCGACCGGCTGTCGCCCCGCGCGCGCAGCGCGCACGCCGCGACGTTGTACAGTCCCGTGGCGAGCAGTCCCGAAAAGACCACGCGCAGGTAGTCCGCCGAATAGGCCATCATCTCGGCCGGCGTCTGCACCGCCACCAGCAACGGCGTCAGAAAACCGATGCCGAGCGCCGTCATCGCCAACGCCGCAACCGAGGCCATCGCCGCCGAAAGCAGGGTCGCCCGGCGAAGTCCCTCGCGGTCGCCCGCTCCGAATCGCTGCGCGAGCAGCACACCGAAGCCCTGCGACAGGCCCATCAGCATGCTCGTCGGCAGCCAGCTCAGGAACGACGACGCCCCGACCGCCGCGAACGCCTCCACGCCGATCAGCCAGCCGACGATGGCGCTGTCCGCCAGCGAATACGCCTGCTGCAGCAGTGACGAGAGGATCAGCGGCACGGCGAAGCGCGCCATCAGCTTGAGCGGCCGGCCGCGCGTCATGTCAATCGATGTGCTCATCCTTCCATCCCCTTTGTATTGTGCGCAATGCGCCGTTCTTCGCGCGGCTTCATGCCGGCATCGCGCAGAATTTTGTAGATTCGCTCGTCCTCATTCTCGATCCACGCCTGGACTCGATTGTAGTTCCACGCAATCCTGCGAATCTCCGCATCGCTGCGCCCCTGCAGCGAAATGCCGAGCGGCTTCAGATAGAGCATCCAGTTTTCGACGCCGTTTTCGACCGCCCAGTCGTATGCGAGGTCGTCCACCCGGTTTCGGATGAACCCCGTATATTCTTCCTCGAAACCGTGATGGTCTGCATAAAACCTCGCCGCCACGACAAATTCCTTCTCCGGCAGCGCCCCGCATTCCTCAAGGAATTGATCGCATCCGTGCATTTCCATGTATTCCCGACAGAGCGCCGCTTCGTCCAGCTGCGGAAGCGGCATCAGACCCGAGCGGTCGCGCGGATCGTCTTTTCTCAGCCGGAAAAACCTGCGCTCCGAAGGATCGAAATAGCCCGCGCTCTCCTCCCCACCCGTGCAGCGCAAAAAGGCGTCCCGCATAAGCCGCATCGCCATCCCGGTTCCCCCTCACCGCCTCATGCCGGCATCCCGCAAGATCCTGTAGATCCGCTCGTCCTCGGCCTCGATCCGGAATTGCATCCGGGCGTGGTTGTGCAGAACGCGGTGAACCTCGTCCCAGTCGCGCCGGACCACGATGCCCATCAGGTCGACTTCGACCGGCTTCAGGCACAACTTCCAGTGCTCGATGCCGTTTTCGACCGCCCAGCGGTACATGTGCGCCTCGCGGCGGTCGCGCACATAGCCCTCCATCCGCCGCAAGCTCTCATGCCGCCCGGCATGTGCGCGCGCACGCGCGATCCACTCCGCGGGCGGCAGATCCACACTTGCGCCGGGCGGCGGCCCCATGCGGTGGATCTCCAGATAGCGGCGATACGCTGCAGCCTCGTTAAACGGCGGGATGGGGATCAGCCCGGTTCGGTCGCGCGGATCGTCCGCACTCAGCGCGAGAAACTCGCGCGCATCCGGATCGAAAAAGCTCTCCCGGCCGTCCGGACGGGCGACAAAGTATTCGCCATACTGTTCCAGAATCAGCGCCATGGCCGCCCCTCCATTCGCCGCGCCTTTCGCCGCCAACATTCCCATTGTACCACGTCTGCATCGTTTCCGCAAGGCACAAAAAAGGGACGGCAGCTTTGGCCGCCGTCCCCTCGCCTCCTGCGGCGTCCCGCAAAGGCGGAACGCTCAAACGTCGAAGCGGTTATACGCCTGATAGCAGTCCAGGCAGAGCTTCTGCCCGCCGCTCAGGC
>DVJL01000001.1 GCA_018716805.1 Candidatus Faecivicinus avistercoris
TGCCGGAACCGTGGCGATTCAAAAATCCTATATACTTAACGAAAAATCCAGATACTCCGATTTTGGAGCGATATATTCACGCGATCTTTAAGAAACAGCTTATTGACTACAAGGACGAAAGAAACCCCAGCAGCGCGGCAGATTACTTCCACATCGAGAATGAATTTTGCTGCTTCCATACAGGCCTCTACACCCGGCGGTATAAGGCCATTTAGACCTCGATGTCCTCCTGCGGCACGTTGTATGCCGTGCCATCAGCCAGCGGAATCTCGAACTCGCTGGGGGTGGACTGAGGGCGCGGGGCCGGCGTGGAGCGCCCGGGATCGGGCGGCTCCGCGCATACATCATCTTCCCCTCTTGTATCTGGATTCTTTATGGATTAAATACAAGGGTTGTCCATGGTTTGAACGAAGGCAACGGTGCCTGCGCTCATTTTTCCGCCGGTCGAGTTTCTCGGCCGGTGGATTTTTGTTTTCGCGCGGCTGAAAACGTTAAAATTCGCCGAATCCGGCGGTTTTCATCCCCCACCCCGGCTTGCGGGCAGGCGCTGCGGCCGCTATACTGGAGACTGTGAAATGCAATGGAGGGATGAATGTGAACCGATCGGTTGTCAAACCATTGATATGGATTGCGGCGCTGGCAGCCTGCCTGGCGCTGTTCTGCTTCCCGTCGATGGCCGAAGAGGCCGCCGGGATGCGCGTATTTGTCGACGGCCTCGGCCGCGAGGTCGAAATTCCGGCCGAAGTGGAGCGCATCGTCTGCACCGGCGTCGGTGCGCTGCGCTATGTCTGCTATATGGGCGCGCAGGACCGCGTGGTCGGCGTGGAGCAATATGAGACCGAGCCGACGATGCAGCGGCTGTACAACTACGTCAACTTCGAGCAGTTTTCGTCGCTGCCGGTGATCGGCATGAGCGGGGAGCCCGACGCGGAGGCGATCCTGAGCGCCGGCCCGCAGGTCATCGTCATGAGCGCCTACATCGACGGGGCGGACGACCTGCAGAGCCGCACGGGGATCCCGGTGGTTGTCGTGCCGACCTCGGACACCACGCTGGACGACGACGCCTTCGAGACCTTCCGCCTGCTGGGCGAGCTGTTCGGCATGGAGGAGCGCGCGGAGGAGCTGACGGATTACCTGCACGGCATTGAGGACGACCTCGCCGCGCGGACGGCGGACATCTCCGAGGCGGACAAGCCGTCGGTCTACGTCTGCGGCGTGTCGTTCCAGGGCGCGCACGGCTTCGAGGGCACCGAGGCGCACTACGGCCCCTTCGAGCTGATCGGCGCGAACAATCTGGCCGACCAGACCGGCCAGGCGCTGGCGTTCGACATCGACCCGGAGCAGGTGCTCGCGTGGGACCCGGACATCATCTTCATCGACTTTAATGGCATGAACCTGATCTCGGAGGACTATGCCGCCAATCCGGACTTCTACAACGCGCTGACCGCCGTGCAGGAGGGCCGCGTCTACTCGCAGATCTCCTTCCGCTCGAGCGCGTCGAACCTCGAGACCGCGCTGGCGGATGCCTACTATGCCGGTACGGTGATCTATCCCGAGCAGTTTGCCGACATCGACATCGCCGAGAAGGCCGACGAGATCTTCACCATGCTGCTCGGCGAACCGGTTTACGACGACCTTGTGGAGAATGGCTATGCGTTCCGGCAGATCCAGCTCGGCGAATAGGCCAGGCCGCCCGGCCAGCGCGAACCGCACCCGAAGCGTCGCCTTTCTGGCGGCGCTCGCGTGCGTCCTGCTGGCGGCGGTTCTGCTCTGCCTGCGCGCGGGATCCTACGATACGCCCGTCGCGGAGCTGATCCGGGGGCTGTTCGGCCGCGCGGCGGACGAGCGGATCAACATCGTCGTCCAGAACAACCGCCTGCCGCGCATCCTGACGGCGATCCTCGCCGGGGCGGGGCTGGGCGTGTCCGGCTGCGTGCTGCAGGCAATCCTGCGCAACCCGCTGGCGTCGGCGTCGACGCTGGGCGTCTCGCAGGGTGCGAGCTTCGGCGCGGCGTTTGCGATCATCGCCGTCGGGTTGGGCGGCGCGGGCGGAGTGGGCGTGCCGCTGTTCGCGTTTGCGGGCAGCATGGCCGTCGCGCTGGTGATTCTGGCGCTTTCGCGGCTCAGGCAGATCTCGCCGGAGGCGATCGTGCTCTCCGGCGTGGCGATCAGCTCGATGTTCACCGGCGCGACGACGCTTCTGCAGTACTTTGCCGACGAGGTCGAGCTGCAGTCGCTGATGTTCTGGACGTTCGGCAGCCTCGGCAGCACAGACTGGGCGGACGTGCGGGTGATGGCCGCGGTGGTGGCGCTGGCGTGTGCCTACTTCTATATTCATCGCTGGGACTACAATGCGCTGCTCAGCGGCGCGGAGACCGCGTCGAGCATCGGACTGAACGTCCGGCGGCTGACGCTCGTCAACATGATCCTGTGCTGCTTTGTGGCGTCCACGATCGTGTCCTACATCGGCCTCATCAGCTTCATCGGCCTGATCGCGCCGCACATGGTGCGGCAGGTGGTCGGCAACAACCACGTCTATCTCATTCCCGGATCGGCGCTCGCCGGCGCGGCGCTTCTGCTGCTGGGCGACCTGTTTGCGCGAATGGTCGTCAGTCCGGTGATTCTGCCCATCGGCGCGATCACGTCGTTCCTCGGCGGGCCGCTGTTTCTGTATCTGCTGTTCAGGGGGCGCAAGAGATGATGCTGAGCGTGAAGGATCTGGCCTTTCACTACCGCGGCGGCGGCGACATCCTCAAGGGGGTGTCGTTCGACCTCCCGGCGGGCTGCTGCGCGGCGGTGCTGGGCAACAACGGCGCGGGCAAGAGCACGCTGATCAAGTGCATCAACCGGATTCTGCGCGCCGACGCGGGCAGCGTGCGGCTCGACGGCGAGGAGCTGCTGACCATGCCGCACCGCGAGATCGCGCGGCGGGTGGCGTTCGTGGCGCAGACGGCGCCCAGGACGCAGATGTCGGTGTACGACATGGTGATGCTCGGCCGCAAGCCCTACATGAAGTGGACGTTTGCCGAGCAGGACCACGCCGTCGTCCGGGAGACGATGGTCCGGCTCGACCTGTGGGACATGCGCGAGCGGTATGTGGATCAGCTCAGCGGCGGCGAACAGCAGAAGGTCATGCTCGCCCGCGCGCTGGCGCAGCAGCCGAGGCTGTTGCTGCTCGACGAGCCGACGAGCAATCTCGATCTGCAGAACCAGTATCAGGTGCTCGGCATCGTGCGCGAGATCTGCCGCACGGCGGGCATCTCCGCGCTGGTCATCATCCACGATTTGAACCTCGCGCTGCGCTTCTGCGACCGGTTTTTGATGATGCGCGGCGGCGAGATCTGCGAATACGGCGATTCCAGCGTGCTCAACCGCGATTCCATCGGGCGGGTGTACCGCATCCGCGCCGACATCGCCGAGATGGGCGGCCGCAAGGTCGTGCTGGTGGACTGAAGGTGCGTTCCCCGAATGTGCCAAAGGAGAAAGGTCAAGGAGAGAATATCGATGATGGACGAAAAGAAGCTTTGGGAGAAGTGCGCGGAGTTTCACGGCCACGTCTGCGGCGGGCTGACGATCGGCTACAAGGCCGCGCTGTACGCGATTGAGCTGTTGGAACTGACGTTTTCCGAGGATGAGCGCGTGGTGTGTGTCGCCGAGAACGACGCCTGCGGCGTGGACGCGATTCAGGTCGTGCTCGGCTGCTCGGTCGGCAAGGGCAATCTGCTGTTTCACATGCGGGGCAAGCAGGCGTTTTCGTTCTACAACCGAAAGACGGGAAAATCGGTGCGGCTGGTGCTGCGCGACCGGCCCGAGGGCATGACGCGTGAACAGTCGCTGCCCTACTATCAGGCGCTCGCGCCGAAGGACATGTTCTACGTCAAGCCCGCGACGATTGCGCTGCCTGAACCGGCGCGGATCTTCCAATCCTGCCGGTGCGACCGCTGCGGCGAGACCACCGGGGAAAACTGGATCCGCCTGAGCGGCGGGCAGAAGCTCTGCCTGGACTGCTATCAGGCGTATAACCGCTTCGACGTTTGAGCGTTCCGCCTTTGCGGGACGCCGCAGGAGGCGAGGGGACGGCGGCCAAAGCTGCCGTCCCTTTTT
>DVJL01000147.1 GCA_018716805.1 Candidatus Faecivicinus avistercoris
AGGGCTCGCAGGGTCTGGTCACCTACATCCGAACCGACTCCACCCGCACCGCCGACGAGGCGCTCGAATCCGTGCGCGCGATGATCGGCGAGACCTACGGCGCGGATTCCCTGCCCGAAAAGCCGAACACCTACAAGACCCGCAAGAGCGCGCAGGACGCCCACGAGGCCATCCGCCCCACCGACATCGCCCGCCGGCCGGACGCGATCAAGGCGTCGCTGTCGCGCGACCAGTTCCGGCTGTACAAGCTGATCTACGACCGCTTTGTCGCCAGCCAGATGACCCCCGCGGTGTACGACACCATGGCCGTGGACATCGACGCCGGCAGCGGCGAACGGTTCCACTTCAACGCCCAGAAGCTGCGCTTCGCCGGCTTCACCGCCGTGTACGAGGAGAGCGCCGACGACACCCAGGAAGAGGCCGACGCCAAGGCACTGCCCGACCTGAGCGAGGGCATGGAGGCCGAGCTGCAGGGCCTCGACCCGCAGCAGCACTTCACCCAGCCGCCGCCGCGCTACACCGAGGCCAGCCTCGTGCGCGCGCTCGAGGAAAAGGGCATCGGCCGGCCGTCCACCTATTCGCCGACGATCTCGACGATCATCAACCGCGGCTACGTTGCGCGCGAAAACCGCCGCCTGATCCCGACCGAGCTGGGCAAAATCGTCAACGACATGATGTGCAAGCACTTCCCGGAGATCGTGGACATCGCGTTCACCGCCAGCATGGAGGAGGAACTGGACGAGGTCGAGGCCGGCCAGATGGACTGGCACCGCGTCATCTCTGAATTCTACGGCCCGTTCAGCAAGACGCTGGAAAAGGCCGAGGCCAGCATCGAGAAGGTCGCCATCGAGGATCAGGTCTCCGACGTGCCGTGCGAAAAGTGCGGCGCGATGATGGTCTACAAGATGAGCCGCTACGGCAAGTTTCTCGCCTGCCCGAACTTCCCCAACTGCCGCCACACGCTGGCGCTGCCGAAGAACATCGGCGTGCCCTGCCCGAAGTGCGGCGGAGAACTGCTCGAGCGCGTGAGCCGCAAGGGGCGCAAGTTCTACGGCTGCGAGCGCTATCCGGAGTGCGATTTCGTCTCGTGGGACCGGCCGGTCAACGAAAAGTGCCCGGTCTGCGGCTCGATGATGGTGCTCAAGCGCGGCGCGAAGGACACCTTCTACCATCTGTGCACAAACGAAACCTGCCGCCACCGCGTGCAGGTCGAGAACGGAGGCCAGGATGACGCGGATCGATAAGCCCGTGACGATCGTCGGCGCGGGGCTGGCCGGCTGCGAGGCCGCGTGGCAGCTCGCGAAGCGGAACATCCCCGTCCGGCTGATCGAAATGAAGCCCGTGCGGTTCAGCCCCGCGCACCACTCGGAGGGCTTCGCGGAGCTGGTGTGCTCCAATTCGCTCAAAGCCGAGCAGCTGACCAACGCCTCGGGCCTTCTCAAGGCCGAGCTGCGCGCGATGGATTCGCTGATCCTCGCCTGCGCGGAGGCCAACCGCGTGCCCGCGGGCGGCGCGCTGGCCGTTGACCGCCACAAATTCTCCGACGCCGTGACGCGCGCGCTCAGCGATCATCCGCTGGTGACGGTCGAGCGCGCCGTCGCGGACGCGATTCCCGATTCCCCCGCGATCGTCGCCACCGGGCCGCTGACCGATCCGGCGCTGACCGGCGCGATCGAGCGCCTGCCGGGCGCGAAGTCGCTGCACTTCTTCGACGCCGCCGCGCCGATCGTCACGGCCGAATCGCTCGACATGTCGCGCGTGTTCCGCGCGTCGCGCTACGACCGCGGCGCCGACTATCTGAACTGCCCGATGACCGAGGACGAGTACAACGCCTTCTACGACGCGCTGGTCTCCGCGGAGCTGGCCGAGCTGCACGACTTTGAAAAGAAGCTCGTGTTCGAGGGCTGCCTGGCCGTGGAGATCCTCGCGTCGCGCGGCCGCCAGACGCTGGCGTTCGGGCCGCTGAAGCCGGTCGGGCTGATCGACCCGCGGACGGGCAGGGAGCCCTACGCCGTCGTCCAGCTCCGGCAGGAGAACGAGGCCGGCACGCTGTACAATCTGGTCGGCTTCCAGACGCGGCTCAAGTGGGGCGAGCAGAAGCGCGTGTTCTCGATGATCCCGGGGCTTGAGCACGCGGAATTCGCCCGCTACGGCGTCATGCACCGAAACACTTACCTAAACGGCCCGGACATGTTGGGCGCGAACTATGCCTTCAAGTCCGATCCATTCCTGCGCTTCGCCGGCCAGCTGACCGGCGTGGAGGGCTACATGGAATCGACGGCCTCGGGGCTTACGGCCGCGGTCGGCCTCGCCTGCGCGCTCGAGGGCAAGCCGGAGCCGGACTTCACCGGGCGCACGCTGCTCGGCGCGCTCGCGCGCCACGTCTCAACCCCGAGCGCCAATTTCCAGCCGATGAACGCCAACTACGGCATCCTTGAGCCGCTTTCCCAGCGCGTGAAGGGCAAGCGCAACCGCTATGAGAAGCTCAGCGCGCGCGCAATCGACACATTGAACGAGGTGATCCAGCAATATGAGTTATGATCGCGAACCCGCGAGCGCGTTTCGCGGAACGACCATCTGCGCCGTCAAGCGCGACGGCGTGACCGCCATCGCCGGCGACGGCCAGATCACGATGGGCCAATCCACCATACTGAAGGGCACGGCGCGCAAGGTGCGCCGCATCTACAACGGCCGGGTCGTCATCGGCTTTGCCGGCTCGGTGTCCGACGCGTTCGCGCTGTCGGAAAAATTTGAGGACAAGCTGACGCAGTATTCCGGCAACCTCCCCCGCGCCGCGGTGGAGCTGGCGCAGGACTGGCGGATGGACAAGGCCATGCGCAAGCTCGACGCCATGATGCTCTGCGCGGACAGCGAAAACCTGATGCTCGTGTCTGGCACCGGCGAGGTGATCGACGCCGACGACGGCATCCTCGCCATCGGCAGCGGCGGCAATTTCGCGCTCGCCGCCGCGCGGGCGCTGTATGAAAACACCGATCTGCCCGCCGCGGAGATCGCCGGCAAGGCGCTTCGGATCGCCTCCGACATCTGCGTCTATACGAATTCCAACATCATCGTCGAAACGGTCTGATTCCCATGCGGAAATCCTGAAAGGAGAAGCACATGACGCAACTTACCCCGCGCGAAATCGTCCGCGAGCTCGACCGCTATATCATCGGGCAGGACGAAGCCAAGCGCGCCGTGGCCGTGGCGCTGCGCAACCGCTACCGCCGCGCCCAGCTGCCGGAGGACATCCGCGAGGAAGTCACTCCGAAGAACATCCTGATGATCGGCCCGACCGGCGTCGGCAAGACGGAGATCGCCCGAAGGCTGGCGAAGCTGGTGGACGCGCCGTTCGTCAAGGTGGAGGCCACTAAGTTCACCGAAGTCGGCTACGTCGGCCGCGACGTCGAATCCATCATCCGCGACCTGATCGAGGCGTCGATCCGCCTGGTCAAGGAACAGCACTCCCAGCGCGTGCGCGGGCAGGCGGAGGTCAACGTCGAAAACCGGCTGGTCGAGCTGCTGACCCACGCGCCGAAGAAAAAGCCGACCAACCCCATCGACATCCTGCTGGGCAACCGGGCGAAGGAGCCGGAGCTCAGCCCCGAGGATCGCGACAAGCTCGCCGTCCGGCAGGACGACGTGCGCACGCGCCTGCGCCGCGGCGAGATGGAGAACGAGATGGTCGAGGTCGAGGTCGAAGAGGTGACGCCCCGCGCGGACATCCCCGGCACGGACATGAACATGAACGACGTGCTGGGCGGCATCCTGCCGAAGAAGATGAAGCTGCGCCGCGTGACGGTGCGCGAAGCGCGCAAGATCCTGCTGGCCGAAGAGGAGCAGAACCTGATCGACATGGATCGCGTGTACACCGAGGCCATCGAGCGCGCCGAGCAGCACGGAATCGTGTTTCTGGACGAGATCGACAAGGTCGCGGGCCGCGGCAACGGCTCCGGCCCGGACGTCTCCCGCGAGGGCGTGCAGCGCGACATCCTGCCGATCGTCGAGGGCTCGACGGTCAACACGAAGTACGGCCCGGTCAAGACCGACCACGTGCTGTTCATCGCCGCGGGCGCGTTCCACGTCGCCAAGGTGTCCGACCTGATCCCCGAGCTGCAGGGCCGCTTCCCGGTGCGCGTGGATCTGAAGCCGCTGTCGGTCGACGACTACAAGCGCATCCTCACCCAGCCGGAAAACGCGCTGATCCGCCAGTACCAGCTGCTGCTGGGCGTGGACGGCGTGTCGCTGTCGTTCGATGAAAGCGCGCTGGACGCCATCGCCGAGTGCGCGTGGCAGGACAACGAGACCGGCGAAAACATCGGCGCGCGCCGGCTGCACACGCTGCTGGAGCGGATTCTCAACGACATCGCCTTCAACGCCGGCGGCGGCGACGCCCCGGAGGTCGAGGTGCGCATCGACGCCGATTACGTCAAAAAGATGCTCGGCGCCGACCTGCACCGCAAGGACGTGCGCAAATACATCCTGTAATCAACGGCCGCCCGCGCGGAGAAGATCGCGTCCGGGCGGCGCTTTCCTATGCCGCATTTTTTTGAACTTCAGGAGGTTCCATGATTCACGGAAATACCCTTGGCATCCGCCAAAGCGTGCTCGACGAACTGGAAAAGCTCTACGACGCGCGCTTCGAGCGCGACCAGTTCCTCCCCGACCGGCTGCTCAGCATCCTGATCCGCTACACTGACCAGATCAACCGCGAGATGCTGGTCTACCTCGACCGAAACGGCGAGGTGCTCGAAATCGCCATCGGCTCCATCGGCGCGGTAGCGCTGCCGGAACTGCACCTGCGCCGCAACCTCGACCGCCTGACCGGCTACCGCTGCATCCACACGCATCCGGGCGGGAACGCTCGGCTGTCCGACGTCGACCTGCAGGCGCTGAGGCTGCTCAGGTTCGATTCGATGTGCGCCGTCGGTGTGCAGGACGCCCGCTGCACCGGCATCAGCGCGGCCTTCCTGGGCGAGATGGAGTACGACAACTTCTCCATCGCCGTCTACGGCCCCGTCAAGCCCGGCCGCGTGCCGCAGCAGACGTGGATGCGCGAGATCGAGCTGGCCGAGGACCGCGTCCGCAAGGCCATCGAGCGCGGCGGCATCGTCGAGGAGGCCGAGAAGGTCATGCTGATCTCCACCGACTCGGACGACTCCCTCGAGGAGCTCGCCGGGCTGGCCGAGACCGCCGGCGCGATGGTCATCACCCGCGTGCTGCAGAAGCGCCCGCGCCCGGATCCGGCGACCTACATCGGCAGCGGCAAGGCCGAGGAGCTGTCGCTCGACTGCCAGGCGCTGGAGATCGACCTCGCCATCGTCGACGACGAGCTGACCGGCGCGCAGCAGCGCAACCTCGAAAACGCGCTGGGCGTGCGCGTGATCGACCGAACGACGCTGATTCTGGACATCTTCGCGCAGCGCGCGCAGTCCGCGGAGGGCAAGCTGCAGGTGGAGCTGGCACAGATGAAGTACCGCCTGCCGCGGCTGACCGGCCAGGGCACGGCGATGTCCCGCTTGGGCGGCGGCATCGGCACGCGCGGCCCCGGCGAGACGCGGCTCGAAGTCGACCGCCGCCGCATTCGCAAGCGCATCGACGACCTCGAGCGGGAACTCAAGCAGATCAAGCAGCACCGCGACCTGCGCCGCGCGCGCCGCGAAAAGCAGGGGCAGACGACCGTGGCGCTCGTCGGCTACACGAACGCCGGCAAGTCGACGCTGCTCAACGCGCTGTCCGGCTCGGACGTGTTCGTCGAGGACAAGCTGTTCGCCACGCTGGACACCGTCATGCGCAAAGTCGACCTGCCGGAGAACCGCAGCTGCCTGATGGTCGACACGGTCGGCTTCATCCGCAAGCTGCCGCACCAGCTGGTGCAGGCGTTCCGATCGACGCTCGAGGAGGCGGTGTTCGCCGATCTGCTGGTGATCGTGTCCGACGTCTCCAACCCGAACTACGCCCAGCAGCGCGCGACGGTGCTGGAGGTGCTCGACGATCTGGGCGCCGGCGACCGGCCGCGGATCGAGGCGCTGAACAAGGCCGACGCCGCGCCGGAGGGCACCGCGATCGACCCGCCCGACGCCATCCTGATCTCCGCGCGCGAGGGGCGCGGTCTGGAGACGCTGAAGACCGCGATCTCGCGGCGCATCGCCTCCATGCGCCACCGCGCGGAGCTGACCATTCCCTACGCGCAGGGCGGCGTGCTCTCGCTGATCCACAGCCAGGGACAGGTGCTCTCCGAGCGCTACGAGGCCGACGGCACGCACGTCGACTGCCTGCTCGATGCGACCCTCTACCGTCGCGTGCTCGCCCAACTCGGAATCGAATAAAAAATAAGGGGGCCATGGGCATTCCGCCCACGGCTCCCTCGCTCTATCAAAACCTCGTGTGTCGCGGAAGTTTATTCCCCCGACGCTCGTACCCACGCAACCGATCCATCGAAGCCATAGCAGATCTCCGCCGAACCGGGCGCGCCGTCGATGGCATCGTAGGTGCAGACGACGCCCTCATCGGTGATCTCCATGTCATACAGCCAGAAGGTATCGCGGCCGGAATCCGCCTCCCACAGGAGCTCGCCGGAGGCGCTGATCGCCACGGGGTCCGGGCCATAGTAGCCGCCGACGTAAACCGTGCCGTCCTCGCCGACCGCGTGCGTCAGGCTGCCGCCCAGATTGACCGCGTCGAACGTCCACAGCGACTCGCCGGTCGCGAGATCGACAGCGAAAAGGCCTCCATCCAACACATAGAGCAGCGCGACCGGCTGATCTGCCGTGCCACCGAGGAAAGCATCCGTCAGCCGCAGCTCCGTCATGTACTGCGACGCGAGTTCCCGCTGCCAGACGAGGGTGCCTGCCGCATCCTGACAGGTCGCTCGCAGAGCTTCGCCCTCGCCGGCCCGGCCGCGCTCTGCGGTGAAGGTCAGGCCATTCCACTCCACCTCGAGGAACAGCTTATAGCCGGTCGCGCCAATGTCGCTTGCCGAAAGGTAGTCGGCGAGAATGTACCCGCTCACGCCCTGATACGTGCACTGCATGAAGCCGTTCGATGAGAGCACGCAGTTCTCCACCGTCGCGCCGAGCGGCACCTTCGCCAGCCGGTCTGCCGACGCGGCCGGCTGCGACCGAAGCGATACCCACTCCTCGCAGTTTACGACCGTCATGTCCCGTCCGTCCGCTCCGGCGGAAACGGGCTGGAGGTATTCGGCGAGGATGTAGCCCTTCGCGCCCTGATACTCGCACGCTACGAAACCGTCTGACGCGTATATGCAGTTCTCCACCAGCGCGCCGAGCGGCACTTTGGCCAGCCGCTGAGCCGATGTGCTCGGTTCTGCGCGAAGCGAAACCCACTCCTCACAGTTTACCACCGCCATCTCTTCTGCCAGCGCAGCGCCGCACAGCATTGCCAGCGCAGCGAGCACACACAGCACCCTGCGTATCCATTTCCGCATTCCGCATTCCTCCAATTCCCAATTTTAACTCCAGTATACCCCGGCGCGGACGCCATGTCAACCCTGTAAAATTTTCGGTTCGCATGAAAAACACCCATATTGGGAAAAATGGCGCATAGATACTGCTGTGCAGTGTTCTCTATGCGCGCCGCGCGCGCAAATCCTGGCGCGCCTTGGCCGGCGGGACGATCCCGTTCGCGCGCAAACTTGACGATGGAGGATGTGGATGTTTTCATGAAGGCGATCATCATGGCAGGCGGCGAAGGCTCACGCCTGCGTCCGTTGACCTGCGATTGCCCGAAACCCATGATGCGGCTGATGGACCGGCCGGTCATGCAATACGCGCTGGAACTGCTGCGCGACCATGGCATCAGCGAAATCGCCGCGACGCTCGGCTACCTGCCCGACGCGATCTCGGACGCCTTCGGCGACGGCGCCGACCTGGGCGTCTCCCTCCGGTATTTTGTCGAAAAGACGCCGCTGGGCACGGCGGGCGGCGTCCGGCAGGCCATCGGCTTTCTGGACGAGACGTTCGTCGTGCTCTCCGGCGACGGCATCACCGACCTCGACCTCTCCGCCGCCATGGCCTTTCACCGCGCGCGGCGGGCGCAGGCGACGCTGGTACTGCGGCGCGAGGCGAACCCGAGCGAGTACGGCGTCGTCTCCACCGACGCCGAGGGGCGCGTCGTCGGCTTTCACGAAAAGCCCGGCCGGTGCGACATCGTCTCCGACACGATCAACACCGGCATCTATATCCTCGAGCCGGAACTGCTCCGGGAGATCCCCGAGGGACGGCCCTACGACTTCGGCCACGACCTCTTCCCCCGGCTGGCGCGCGAGGGCGCGCGGATCTTCGGCTATGTGATGGACGGCTACTGGTGCGACATCGGCGACATCCGCGCCTATCTGGCCGCGCACATCGCGGCGATGAACGGCGAGATCCACCTGCCCGGCATCGCGCCCCGCCCGGGCGGAATCGCCATACTGCCCGGCGCGGCCGTCGACCGCACCGCCGTGCTGGAGGCGCCGTGCCTGATCGCCTCCGGGGCGCAGGTCCGCGCGGGCGCGCACATCGGCGCCTACAGCGTCGTGGGCGAGAATGCGTTCGTCGGCGCGCACGCGAGCCTGAAGCGGGCGGTGCTCTGGCCGGGCGCGCGCGTCGAGGCCCACGCGCAGGCGCGCGGCTGCGTGCTCGGCAACCACGCGATCCTCGGCGACGGCGCGCAGGCCTACGAGGAATGCGCGCTCGGCACCGGCGCCTCCACCGGCGAGCGCGCCGCGCTGATGCCGGGCGTCAAGCTCTGGCCGGGCAAGTTCGCCGCGGACGGCGAGCGGCTGGAGGAGAACGTCGTCTGGGGAAGCCGCCGGCCGGACGGCTTTGCCGCGGGCAGCTTCGCGCTGTCATCGCCCGCGCAGGCGACGCGCGCCGCGCAGGCGGTCGCGTCGGTCATGAAGCCCAAGGAGCTGCTGCTCGGGCGCGGGCCGTCGACCGTGTCGGACGCGCTGTGGCACGCCGCCGCCTCGGGCGCGATGTCGCAGGGCGTGCAGGTGCTCGACGCCGGCGTCTGCACGCTGCCGCAGCTCCGCCACGCGCTGGCCGCGCTGCGCGCCGACGCCGCCGCGCTGGTCAGCGATGACCGGCTGTTTCCGCTGGGCGCAAACGGCGCGCGCATTCCCTCGCGGACGTGCCGCGCCATCCACACGATGAACGCGCGCCACGACTACGCCGGGCCATTCTCCGGCCTCACGCGGCCGGTGCTGTCCGCCGGCCACACCGACATCGCGTACATCGCCGATGCGGCGGCCTGCTTTACAGAGGATCCCCACCGCGCGCCGAACATCGCCGTCCACGCGCAGGCGGCACACCTGCTGTCGCTGGCCGAGCGGTCGTTCGCGCGCGCCGGGCTGAGCGTCCGAACGGGCTGGGAGGACGACATGATGGAGCTGGCGCCGGGCGAGCTGGGCGTCTGGCTGGACGAGCGCGGCGAGTCGGCGGCGCTGGGCGACGAGCGCGGCGCGCTGAACGAAGCGGAGCGCCAGCTGATGCAGGCGTGGGTCGCGCTGGAGCGCGGCGAGCGCGAGCTGCTGCTGCCGGTCTCCGCGACGCGCGCCATCGCCGATCTGGCCGGCCGGTACGGCGCAAAGGCGGTCTACGCCGCGGGCGAACCGGCCGAATGGATGAACGAGTTGGCCAACCGGCATCCGGAGCAGTTCGCGCTCATGTTCGACGGGATCCGGCTGGCGCTGTCGGCGCTGTCCGAGCTGGTCAGGGCCGGGCTGACGCTCGAATCCTGGCGGCATTCAATGCCGCTCGTCTACCGGCGCAGCCGCAGCGTGGAGGTGCCCGCCTCGGAGACCGGCCGCGTGCTCAGCGCGTTTGCCGGCGCGGAAAAGGACGCCGCGGTCGGCGGCGGCGTGCGGTTTGAGCGCGAGGACGGCTGGGGATGGGTCTGCCCGGACGAACAGCGCCCGGCGTTTCACATCGTCACCGAATCGGCGAGCGCCGAATTCGCCCGCGAGCTGTGCGACTTCTGCGAGCGCGAGCTCCGGCGGCTGGCGGGAACATAAGGCAAAATGAGGAAAGTGCAGCGCCCGCGGGAAGCGTGTTTCCCCGCGGGCGCTGAATGCGTCATGGCGAAATCCCGCGCTCAGGCGGAATTTGAAAGCTCCTTACGCCGCAGTTTCGCCGCCTTTTCCGCCACTGTGGCACCGCGAGGTCCTGGCTGAACGCCGCCAAGTCCGCGAAAACGGACGGGAAACTCGCTTGAAATGGCGGTTCTTCCCGCTCTGCTCCAGTTGCTCGGACGTCCCCGCCTCAGCCGATCCGCCGGCTGTATTCGGCCTGCAGCTCGCGCAGCAGCTCCGGATGCTGAAAATCGGGCGGAAACACGAGGCTGAGCTGGCGCACCATGCGGCAATTCTCGATGGGCACGACGGCCAGCTTGCCGGACTTTTCCTCCTCGTGGCAGACGTTGTGGCTGATGATCGACACGCCGAGATTGCCCGCCACGATTTCCTTGATGGCGGAAACGCTGTCAATCTCCATGATGACGCGATAGTCCTGAATGCTGCGGCCATGGCTGATAAGATAGCCCTCGAACAGCTTGCGCGTGCCCGCTGCCTTGGGGCGCAGCACGAGCTTTTCGTTCGTCAGCTCGTCCAGCGTCACGCTCGAGCGCTTCGCGAATGGGTGGTCGGGCGACGCGATCAGGCACAGGTAATCCGTGCCCAGCAGGATGGACGAATAGCGGCCGCCGGGCATGACGCCGTCGACGATCGCAAAATCCAATTCATAAAACCGAAGCATTGCATCAATTTTCTTTATGGGACCGCGCACGACCTCGACGCGCATATTCGGGTGCGCATTCAGATACGCGGCGATCACCTGCGGAGCGAGCAGGTCGCTCGCCGTGGGCGTGATGCCGATGGACAGCCGCTCGATCTGGTTGACCGAGTCCTTCAGCGCCTGCCGGGCCTTTTCGGAAATGGCCGCGGCGCGATGGGCGTACTTGAGCAGCAGCGCGCCCGCGGCCGTCGGCTTGAGTTCGCGGCTGCCCTTGACGAAGATCTGAACGCCGTACTCTTCCTCCAAGAGCTTGATATGGTGGCTGACGGCGGGCTGGGTGAGCGAGAGCGCTTCGGCGGCGCGGGTATAGGAGCCGAGTTCTTCCAATTTCAGAAGCGTGTAAATCTTTGGGTCGAGCATGTGAAAAATCCTTCCCGGAACCGAACAATTCAACTAATTTATGGTTCGCCAAAAAACATTGATTTGATTTTATCACACTTCACGCCTATAATCAAGCCAGTCAGGAGAAAAGCGCGCGGCGCTTTCCCCAACCACCCAAGCGGGCCGCGCCCCGCGCAGAAAGGACGGAGTTTCCCATGTCGCTCGCATTGCATCTGAACCACACTTCGCTGGTCATCCTCGAGCTGGCGGCGATGCTGCTGTCGGCCTTTGGCCTGAGCCGGGTCACGAAGCTGCTGAAGCTGCCCAACGTCACCGGCTACATCCTCTCGGGCATCCTGATCGGCCCCCATTGCCTGAAGTGGATCGATTCCTCCATGGTGGAGAGCATGTCGTTCATCACGGACGTCGCGCTGGCGTTCATCGCGTTCGGCGTCGGCAAGTACTTCACTTGGGACACGCTCAAGACCAGCGGCGCGCGCGTGATGATCATCACCGTGTTCGAGGCGCTGGCCGCCGCGGCGGCGATTACGGCGGCGATGCTGCTGATCTTCGATCTGCCGCTGTCCTTCTCGCTGCTGCTGGGCGCGATCGGCGCGGCGACGGCCCCGGCCTCCACGCTGATGACCATCCGCCAGTACAAGGCGAAGGGCCACTTTGTGGATACCATCCTCCAGGTGGTCGCGCTGGACGACGCCGTGGCGCTTCTGGCCTTCAGCGTCTGTGCGACGGTCAGTCAGGTGGCCGAATCGCCCGACCAGCTCGACGCCGCGAGCATCCTGCTGCCCATCGCCTACAACCTGCTCGCCGTGGCGCTCGGCGTCGGCATGGCGTACCTGCTCAAATGGAGCGAAAAGCGCGTGCACTCCAGCTACAACCGCCTGCTGATGGTCGTCATCCTGCTGCTGACGCTGGCGGGGCTGTGCGCCGCCGTGGACGTCTCGCCGCTGCTGGCCTGCATGGCGCTGGGCATGGTGCACGCAAATATCTCCAGCGAGGATGAGCTGCTGTTCAAGACCGTGGACAAATTCACCCCGCCGGTACTGACGTTCTTCTTCGTCGTCTCCGGCATGCGGCTGAACGTGCCGGCGCTGGCCACGGCGGGCGTCGTCGGCGTGGTGTACTTCTTCGTGCGCATCGCCGGAAAGTACCTGGGCGCGACGGTCGGCGCGGTGCTGACGCGCGATGAACCTGCGGTGTGCAAGTACCTCGGCATGGCGCTGGTGCCGCAGGCCGGCGTGTCGATCGGCCTGGCCGCGCTCGGCGAGCGGATGCTCTCGCCCGAACTGGGCGGCATGCTCTCCACGATCATCCTCTCCTCCGCCGTGCTGTATGAAATCGCCGGCCCGGCGCTGGCCAAGCTGTCGCTGCATTTCGCCGGCGTACTGCATCCCGCCGGGGCAGACGCAAAAAAAGATGGCGCGCATTCCAGTCGCCCGGGGCATGCGCAGCCGCTGAAATCGAATATGTAAAAGAGGGCGAGCGTCTCGACGAGGCATGGGCGCCGCAGCGCGCCCAGCGCCCCGCCGAAGGCGCGCAGCTCGGCACTGACCGGCTGTTCTACTTCCGAAGAAACTGGCACTGACGGCCCGCGATTCCCTTTCTCGCGGGCCGCTTTTTTATTGAAAGGGGTTGACAAATAGATCGCAGTGCGATATAATCTAAGCATCGCAGTGCGATACATCGCACCAGAAGGGTGGAATGGTCTTGGACGCGCACATTCGCAAGGTGTACATCCCGATGACGGAGACGGGCTTTTACATCCTGCTCTGCCTGCGCACGGAGATGCACGGCTACAGCATCGTCCGAAGGGTGGAGGAGCTGACGGACGGCGAGATCCGGCTGAGTCCGGGCACGATGTACGGCAGCCTCTCAAAGATGGAAAAAGACGGCCTGATCCGCTTCGTCCGGGAAGAAGAAAAGCGCAAACTGTACGTCATCACCCCGCTGGGGGAGGAAGTGCTGTCGCTGGAGATGCGGCGCATCGAGCGGCTGTACCGGAACATGATGGAGGCGAGGACATGAAAGATCAAAAGACGGCCTTTCGCTACTTCACAATCATGGAATACGAAAAGGAACAGAAATGGCTGGAGCAGCAACACCGCGAGGGCTGGCGGCTGACGGACGCGAAGGTGTGCGTCTACCGCTTCGAGCGCTGCAAGCCGGAGGAAGTCGTCTACCAGCTCGACTACAGCGAGGATGGCCGCGCGCGCCGCGAGGAATACCTGCAGCTGTTCCGGGACTGCGGCTGGGAGCATGTGCTGGACAACGTGGGCTACAGCTATTTCCGCAAGCCGAAATCGCAGATGCAGGGCGACGAGGAGATCTTCTGCGACATGGAATCGCGCATGGACATGTTCAGGCGCATCCTGCGCGGGCGGATGATCCCGCTGCTGGTGCTGTTCTTCTGCATCTTCCTGCCGGCGATCGCGATGGAAATCCTGGCGACCGCCGAGGGAAGCCCGGCGCTCAACCTGACGTGGCTGATCCCGCTGGGCGTGGTGCTCGCGCTGTACGGCCTCGTCTTCGCGCAGCTCGTGGTGCAATATCAAAATCTCAAAAAGAAGCGCTGAAAGAGGCGGCTCTCCCCCGCAAAGGGGAGAGCCGCCTCGAAACATTGACCCAGCCGGCGCTTCGCCAGATGCTGAGAAAGCCTGCAAAAAGGAGGCTTGCTCAGACGTACTTCACTTCCTCGATCTCCGCTTCCGGCGATTCACCGCGCTCGAGCTTGTCCTTGTAGTCCTGAATCGCGGCGTGCAGCGCCTCCTCGGCCAGCACGGAGCAGTGCATCTTCACCGCCGGCAGCCCGCCGAGCGAATCGGCGACCATCTTGTTCGTGACCTTCAGCGCCTCGTCGATCGTCTTGCCCATGACCATCTCGGTCGCGCGGCTGGACGTCGCGATGGCCGCGCCGCAGCCAAACGTCTTGAACTTCACATCGACGATCACGTCGTTTTCTACCTTGATATAGATCTTCATGATGTCGCCGCACTTCGCGTTGCCGACCGTGCCGACGCCGCTCGCGTTCTCGATCTCCCCCACGTTGCGGGGATTCATGAAGTGATCCATTACCTGCTCGGTGTACATGGCGGTTTCCTCCTTGATTCAGTTTTGTCCTTCGTTCTCGCCTTCGCGCAGGAAGTCGTCGTACAGCGGCGACATCGAGCGCAGGCGCGCGACGATCTCCTTGAGCGCGTCGACCACGCGGTCGGCCTGCTCGATGGTGTTCTCCTCGCTCAGCGACAGCCGAAGCGAGCCGTGGGCGATCTCGTGCGGCAGTCCGATGGCCAGCAGCACGTGCGACGGATCCAGCGAACCGGACGTGCAGGCCGATCCGGACGATCCGGCGATGCCCTTCAGATCCAGCGCCAGCAGCAGCGATTCTCCCTCGATGAACCGAAACGAGATGTTGCAGTTGCCCGGCAGGCGCTGCGTGCGGTGGCCGTTGAGCCGCGTGTAGGGAATTTCGGCCAGGATGCGGTCGATCAGCCGGTCGCGCACGGCGGCCAGCTGGGCGTTGTGGCGGTTGATATTGCCCGCCGCCAGCTCAATCGCCTTGCCGAGCCCGACGATGGAGGCCACGTTCTCCGTGCCCGCCCGCTGGGTGCGCTCCTGCGCGCCGCCCTGAATCAGCCGCTGCAGCCGCACGCCGTTTCGGATGTACAGCGCGCCCACGCCCTTCGGTGCGTGGAACTTGTGGCCGGACAGCGACAGCAGGTCGATGCCCATCGCCTTGACGTCGAACGGGAGGCTTCCGATGGCCTGCACGGCGTCGGTGTGAAACAGGATGCCCCGCTCCTTCGCGAGCTTGGCGATTTCCTCGATGGGCTGGATGGTGCCGATCTCGTTGTTCGCGGCCATGACGCTGATCAGCGTCGTGTCCGGCCGGATGGCGGCCTTCAGCGCGTCCATGCGCACGACGCCGAATTCATCCACCGGCAGATAGGTAACGTTGAAGCCCTCGCGCTCGAGCTGTTCGCAGGTGTGCAGCACGGCGTGGTGCTCGATCTGCGTGGTGATCAGGTGCTTGCCCTTGCGCAGGTTCGCATAGGCCGCGCCGCGAATCGCCCAGTTGTCGGATTCCGTGCCGCAGCCGGTGAAGTAGATCTCGCTGGGCTCGGCGTTGAGCGCCGCGGCGACCTGCCGGCGCGCCTCCTCGACGCCCTTGCGCGCCTCGCGGCCAAAGCTGTGCACCGACATCGGATTTCCATAGATCTCGCCGAAATAGGGCCGCATCGCCTCAAACACCGGCTCGGTCACGCGCGTGGTCGCGGCGTTGTCCATATAAATTCTGTCCACAAACATTCCCCCTGTATGCGCGGCTCAAACGGGCGAGCTTCGCGCGTTGTCGTCCAGCATGTCCTGAAGCGTAATGCCATCCACGATCGCGTTCAAGCCGTCGCGGATCCGCAGCCACACGAACCGCGAAGGACAGGCGCAGGTCTTGCCGCACAGGCTGTCCTCCTCCAGGCAGTCGACCAGGTTCAGGCCGCCCTCGAGGCACCGCAGCACATCGCCCACCGTGATCTCCGCCGGCGGCCGCGTCAGCCGGTAGCCGCCCTGCGCGCCCCGCGCGCTCGCGATCAGCCCGCCCCGCCGGAGCGCCGCGAACAGCTGCTCCAGATAGGCTTCCGGGATCGCCTGGCTCTCCGCGATGGCCTTGATCGGCCGCGGGCCGGCCTGAAAGTGGAGGGCGAGGTCGTACATCGCGTGGATGCCATAGCGCCCGCGCGTCGTCAGCTTCATGCCGCGCCTCCTCCGTCGGATCAATTCCGACCAAATTACTCGGTGAATCCTGTGGTATTGTATCACCATTTCCCGGCCACGTCAATCAATTCCGACCGGATTCATCGGGATTTAACCAATCGAAATCGCTCTGTGGCGGATTCATGGCGAAAATGGGTTGACAGCGCGCCGGCGCATGGTATAATAAACCAAAGGAGTGTGAAACGACATGGCAAACAAGAGCCGATTCGACCCGCGCAACCTGAAGTCCGGCTGGCCGGTGTGGGTGGCGGCCGCGGCGGCGCTGGTGTTCGGGCTGGTGCTGCTGATCTGGCCGGGCATCGCGACGGACGTCATCCTGAACCTCTGCGGCGCGGCGCTGCTGATCGCGGGCGCGTGGAAGATCGCCCGGTATTTTCTGCGCAAGGACGACTATCGCGCCTACAACTGGGATCTGAGCGTGGGCCTCGTGCTGGCGCTGTGCGGCTTGGCGCTGATCGCCTTCAAGGCGGCGCTGCTGAGCGTCGTGCCGGTGCTGTTCGGCATCGCGCTGCTGATCGGCGGCGTGGCGAAGATCCAGGCCGCGTGCAATCTGCGGCGCATGGCGTACGACCGCTGGTACCTGACGATGATCGCGGCGGTCATCTCCTGCATACTGGGCTTCCTGATCATCGCGAACCCATTTGCGACCACGCTGGTGCTGGTGCGGGTCATCGGGGCGTCGATCGCCATCGAAGCCGTGCAGGATCTCATCTCCATACTGACCTACAACCGCACGGTGACCACGCACTTCGTGGATTGAAGGCCATGGAGATCCATGGCATCGACACGGAATTCAGCGTCTGCAAGGTGCGCGACTACGGAGGGATCGACCTAGAAGGCGAATTTCTGTTCCTCGGCAAGACGGATCGCGAGCATTCGCTGGTCTGTCCGACGGACTGCGCGCCGTCCGACGCGCTCGCCCGCGAGGACGGCTGGCGGGCGCTGCGGATCGAGGGGCCGCTGGACTTCTCGCTCGTCGGCGTGTTGGCGCGCATCTCGGCGATCCTCGCGGCGCGCGGCATTGCGATCTTCGCCGTGTCGACTTTCGATACCGACTACATCCTCGTCAAATCGGATGCCTTTGCGCGCGCCGTGGAGGCGCTGTCTGAAGCCGGATATGCGATTGTCTGAGTGCTTCGCCGGCCGCAGCTTTCGCTTTTCGTCCCGGCGGAAACCCGTTGCGCGAGCCGCAGCATATGAAAAATGGAAAAAGGGCTTCTTCCCAACTGCGCGCCGGGAGGAAGCCCCTTTTCGCACCGCCCCGCAAGCGGGGCGGTTATGCAACCCCGACGTCCGAAGCGACGTACCAGATTCGGTCGATCCGGTCGATCTTCTCCTGCTGCGTCTCTCCGGGGAGGATGCAGTCGGCCAGCGGAATCGCACTGCCGGCGACGTCAGTCGTCGTATCGGCGCAG
>DVJL01000148.1 GCA_018716805.1 Candidatus Faecivicinus avistercoris
TCCCGCCTCAGGATATCCGCCATTTTCCCGCGGTCCCGGATATCCGCCCGGTAAAAAGGAATCCGTTCCCCGGTGATTTGTTCCACCCGTTTCAGCGCTTCCGCACTGGCGTTGACCAAATTGTCTGCCACCGCCACTTTGTGCCCCGCCGTCAGCAGTTCCACACAAGTATGGCTTCCGATGTATCCCGCGCCGCCTGCCACCAGTATTCTCATGCTTTATCCCTCGCCCAGCTTTTGTATTTTCTACCCTATTTTTTATACCTTACCCAGCCATCCCGCACGATGGCGTTCATGGCGTCCATCTTCTTCCGCATGTCCTTGGCCAGCGCGATCTGGCAGCGGGTGCGGGTCAGATTGTGTTTCGGGTCTTTGATCTTGAAGTATTTATCTCCCGTGATGTAATCGTCCAGGAACCGGGTGGACAGCTCGCACGCCAGCGTGAAGCAACTGTCTCCCAGCGTCGCCACTTCCGCTTCCGTTAGCGCAGGCGCGGTCTCCTTTAAAAATCCTTCCGCAAACGCCCAATAGATGTTCAGATTCAGTCCCGCCTTCTCGGCCTCCGGGCTGTCCTCCTCCACGAAATTGGCCGCAAACCGGATCGCGTCCCCGAAATCGTGCCCCACCAGCCCGGGCATCACCGTGTCCAGATCGATCACCACCAGCGGCTTCAAGCTTTCCTCGTCAAACAGCACGTTGTTGATCTTGGTGTCGTTGTGGGTCACCCTGAGCGGCAGCTCCCCGGCCTCATACAAATCCGTGAGTTTGCACGCCTCGTCCTCCACCGACAGCAGCCAGTCCAGTTCCTCCCGCACTTCCGCCACACGGCCGCAGGGATCTTCAGCCATGTCCGCCTTCAGCTTCTCATACCGCTTGCGGGTGTTGTGAAAGTCCGGGATGGTGTAGTACAGCGAACTGGCGTCGAATTCCGACAGCATCATCTGAAAGTCCCCGAACGCCTGACCCGCGCTGCGCACGATCTCCAGATCCTCGCAGCTGTTGAACGTCACCGACGGCACATAGTTGCTCAGCCGCCAGAAGCCGTCCTCGTCCATCAGGTAGTTGTGCCGCTCGGCTGTGTGGTGGAAGTGCAGGCACTTCACCGTAGGGAAGTTGGCGTGGATGTACTCGGTGACTTTGTCGATGTTGCTCATCAGCTCCAGCGGGCGCTGGAAGGCGTAGGTGTTCACCCGCTGCACCAGGTACGACTTGATCTTCGCCATGCCGGAGCCGTCGTCGCGGATGTAGTTGACCTTGTAGGTGTGGTTCACGTTGCCCATCTTGATCTCCTCGTACGAGAAGAACGGGCCGGGAATGCGGAAGACTTCGCCCACCTTGAGCAGCTTGTGAGCGACGTCGGGATTCATGGTCTCGGGAAGGTTGGACATGGAAACTCATCCTTTCGTGGCAGAGCGCGCGCAAATGGCGCGCCGGAGATAACGGTATTGGGAAGGCGATACACCGGTGATGCGGCATATCGGCAGTGCGGCATACCTGAAACGCGGCGCATTGGAAATGCGATGTATCGCACGCTTGGACCGATTCTATTCTATGCGCCCCGAACGCAAAAAGCGCCGCGGAGTCTGCGGAGCCTCCGGGCGATGGGCGCGTTTTACTCATTTTTCATTGGTAGAGCTTCAGGCTGCGGAGCAGGCGTTCGCGCGCATGCGCTTCGTGGACAGCCTGTGAGATCTTCACCCGCTTGCGCTTGCCCCGCAGCACGCGAAGCGCCCACTGCAGCGGAAAGTAGGCGCAGAAGAGCGGAATCCACAGGCGGCTCTTCGCCCACCGGTAATTCTGCCGGACGCGCCGCTGCACATAGCGGACGTAATTGCGCACCACCCAGCTCCTCGCGCCGTTCTCGCCCGCGCGGTCAATCATGACGCTGCTGATGTTGCGCTCGCGCCCCTGCGCGTGAAAATTCCCCGAGGTCAGCACGTCGTTCATGACGGCGTCCGCCAGCGCATCCGGCGCGTCCTGCGCCCACGCCAGCGGCGGCAGGCCCAGATAGCGCTCGCACAGCTTGGTGATGACCTGCGCAAACGGCAGCAGCCCGCAGCGCTCCAGCGCCTGAAGCTCATCCTCGCCGATCTGCGCGCGGCGCGCCTGCACGGCGACCGCCCAGTCGCAGATCTGCCGCAAGCCGATGCCTGCCTGACCCATGTGCCGCTCCATGTGCGCCAGCAGCGACACGAGCTGATGCGGAACCGCCAGCACCGGAATCGCATACCCATGCAGTTTAACCGGCTCCGTATGTCGCAGCGCCTGTTCCATGTACGCCCCCGCCGCGCGCCCCTTCTCCGTGTTGGGGAATACGGAGGCGCTGCGATGCACTTCCAGCGAGAGACCGCCGCTTCCAACAAAGTTGACGTGCATCTCCGTCTCGTGGTCGCGCCGGTAACCGACCTGTTCCAGCGCCGCGCAGGCGCGCTCCAGATTTTCGTTGCCCACGAGCAGGTCGACGTCTCCCGGCACGCGCAGTTCCGGGTGCGGATAGCGGCAGGCGGCGCTAAAGCCCTTGAGCACAGCGCAGGGAATCCCCCGGGAGCGCATCAGTTCAAGGACGCCATCCTGCACCCGCAGCGATTCCTCCATCCGCGCGGCGGACAGCATCGCCGCGTTCCTCGCCCGGGAAAGGATCTCTTCCGGCACGCCGTTCAGGCGCCTGAGTCCGGGATAGAGAAACGCCGTCAGCACATGGCGGTTGGCTTCCGCGAGGACGCGATGCCAGTCAACCTTCGAAGCGTCGATCTCCATTTCCCGACCGAACAGTTCGCAGGCCAGCAGGTTCAGCATTGCGCGGGTCTCCGCGCTCAAAGATAGCATTTCAGGGTTCACTCCATAATTGGTTTGGGGAAATATTAACAGTTTGACTCGCATTCGCGCGCATCCTGCGGGAACAGCTTGCGGTACAGCAGACAGCCCAGCGCTGTGCCCATAGTGTTTGCGAGAACTGCTTGCACGCGGGAGCGTCAACGGCGGCATCACGTACAACACGCATTAACGCATGTCCAGCGGGAACAGCTTGCGGCACAGCAAGTATCCCAACGACGCACCCATGGTATTGAGCAGCCAGTCGTCCAGTTCCAGCATCCCCAGACAGATGACAAACTGCGTCAGTTCAATGACAGCGCTGACGGCGGCTCCTGCGCATATCACCTGCCAGAAGCGTATCCGCTTTCCCCGCTGAAGAAACACCAGCGGAAGCAGATATCCCACCGGCACGCACAGGCAGAGGTTGAGAAAAATTCCTTCCAAGGCCTGCGGGGCTTTTATGCGAAGTCCCGTGCCCTCAGCCATCTCAAACGCGCCTTTCAGACTGGCGAACGGCTCCAGCTGGTACATCCGCGCGTCCGACGGGGGCCGGGAAAGAAGCGTGGCGTAGAGCAAC
>DVJL01000149.1 GCA_018716805.1 Candidatus Faecivicinus avistercoris
CTGCCCGCAGTGCGGATGGCCGCGGACATAGGTCAGAATATCGTCGCGCTCCGAGCGCCCCTGAAGATCCTTCTGCGCAATGCCGTAATCGGTAAAGTCGCCAGGCTCGTCGGACATGCGAATCGCCTTGGAGATATTGGCGTAGACGTCCATCAAATGCGCGCGCTCAAAGCCCGGGACATAATCCCGGAAA
Source organism: Candidatus Faecivicinus avistercoris (assembly GCA_018716805.1). Taxonomy (GTDB): domain Bacteria; phylum Bacillota; class Clostridia; order Christensenellales; family Aristaeellaceae; genus Faecivicinus; species Faecivicinus avistercoris. The sequence goes on from DVJL01000149.1 coordinate 194, forward strand.
AAGCGGTGCATGATCCACTGCTGTTTGCGCGCGGCGCCGACCGCCCTCGAGTAATCGCGGGGATCGGCCACGTCGACCGCCTCAAAGCCGTCGCCAAACGTAGGATAGACGCCCATGCCGTCGCGCTCGTAGAAAAACCAGACGTGTTCGCCATTGGAGCGCTTGAGCGCCCGATACTCCGGATTGTCTGCAATGGCGCGCTCGAGCGTTTTCATAAACCCGTGAATGAACAGCGGATTGCCGCCGCGCACCAGCTGTTCCATCTCGTCCGGATCGGCTTTCTTGCCGATCATCGGCCGCAGGAACCAGTCCTCGTCATTCTCCCGAATGAATTGCAGCAAGCGCTGGACATCCACGCCGCCCACGCGCACCAGCGTGCCCATATAGGCGTTGGAGTGCGGAAACGGCCGGCCGGCAAACGTGCAAACCGACGCGCTCTGCGAGGTATCCACAATGCGCTTCGCTTCAATGACATACTTCGCGCCGTTTTCTCCCTGAACGACGACTCCGCGAACGGCCGTGCCGTCAAGCAGCGCGTCAACGACCGGCATCTGATACAAAACCTCGACCCCGGCCTCTTCGAGCAGTTTCAGCGAGACATAGCGATAGGCGTTCGGATTCACATACTGGTCGTTGAAGGCGTTCATCCAGGAATCCGGCCTGCTATAGGGAATGTAAGGATCCAGATCCGCCTTGTGCAGCGCGGTCGGAATCCCCTCGCGCGCCATGAGGTCATAATCGATGCGCGTAAACAGCGGATCCGACTGGCCTTCGGCGAGGGTTCGATTCAAAATCTCCCACGGGATCCCCGTAATCAGCAGCTTGCCGTCGATATCCAGGAATCCGTCAAGTCCCCATGTGTCAATTTCGGCGGCCTGCCCGCCCAACACGGCATTTCGCTCAACGAGCATCGTCCGCGCGCCGGCGCGCGCCGAGGCCAGCGCCGCGCAGATGCCCGGAAAACCTCCGCCTACCACCAATACGTCGACGCTCGCCAGACGCTCTGGCGAATCGTTTCGCTTCATTGTCAATCTCCCTTCCGGCCGCCGTCCGAATTCGGCGGGCATCGTCCTTCTTTCGCTTCGCAGCGCTGCTTTCGATAAGCGCCCGGAGAAACCGGTTCAAAGCGCCGGAAATACCGGTTGAAACTGCTGATCTCTGAAAAACCAAGCGCCACGGAGATTTCCTTGAGTTCCATGTCCGTCTCCGTCAAAAGACGGCGCGCCTCGTCCATGCGCATGCTGTCGATCAAATGCTTGAGGGTCATGCCCCGCTCGGCCATGACCGCCCGGTCGAGCTGGCGTATGCTCAAAAACATGTGCTGCGCGACCATCCGGTTTGTAATCGGCGCGGAAATGTTGTCCTGAATAAAGCGCTCGATGCTTTCCGCCCGCTTGCGCAGGGAATCCCGCTCCGCCGGCTCCGTCAAGTCACCGGGCACGATTTCCCGGGCGATGGCCACCACCAGCTGGGTCATCAGGCACATCACAACCGCAGGCCATCCCGGCAGCCTCTGGCTGCCTTCCTGAAAGATCTCAAGCAGCAGGCGGGTGTAACGCTCGTCCGCCCGGGTCTTGAAATACCGCTGGCCGGCGAATGCGCGCACAACCCAGGACAGCGCGCCGCACTCCGCCCCGTCGAGCAGCATATAGCCGACGGAGAGCTTGCAGAGGTCGTCGCTGCTGTAGGGAATGGCGTGCAGCGTATTGGGGGAAAAAATAACCACTTCGTGTGGTTTGACGGTAACCTCGGCGTCGCGCAAAAGATAGGTCTGCGTGCCCACCAGCGGCAGGTGAAGTTCAAAGTAAGTATGCTGGTGCATATAGGGCGTATAGGTCTGATTCACGCGCTCAAGCGCCTGTTCAACATAGCGAATGCTCAGGATTTCTATCGGCAATGGCGAGCAGTCACTGCGCAGTACGGTTGCATTCAGCCTTTGGTTGCTCTTGAGAAAGTCGCTCTTTTTCTCGATCATCCCAATTCCTTCCCGGTTCGCTCGCGCGGCTGACCGGGGCCATTGCGCTGTACGGCAAAACCGCCTTCACAAAGGACTTCCCGCCAGACGCACGCCACACCGAGGGGCGTTTTCTCTTGTTCAAGGCCCTTCATTGCGCAGGGAAGGGCTGCGCGCCCTTCCCTGCCGCTCAAAGCGACGGCTGCCGCCCTCAGTCTCAGGCGGCGTGCTGTTCCTGATAAGCCGCTTCCGCCTCGTCGAGCATCTCCGCCCAATCCTGCGCGCCCAGCGCGACGAGTTCTTCTATGAACGCATCATACTCCTCAATCGGCCGCGTTCCCATCACAAACGCCGCAAATTCCGTCTTGGCCAGATCCCAGATGTCCTGCTTGATCTCCTGAATTTCAGCATCCTGCGCCTCCGTCAGCGGCGGCAGGATCTGCCGCTCGACAATCGTGCCATCGTTGAGGTCTTCCTCGTAGAAATCATAGATGTACTGCGCGGTGATCTCGTCCGGGTTGGACGAAGTGCGGAACACCTCGATCGTCAGGTTCATCCACGCCGGGCAGAAATAGCCGTTATTGACGCCCATGTCCGAAGAAGCCTGATAATAGGCGTCCTCCGCGTTGGCATACTTTTCAAGGATCTCAGGCAGCCACTGGGGATCGCCATTCTCGTCGATATAATAGGTCTCGCCCTCGCGGCCGTATCCAAACGTGATCGCGCCTTCCTCGCTATAGCACCAGTTCAGGAACTTGACCAGCAGTTCGGGATTCTCCGTGTCGGCATTGACATAGAATGTGTCCACATAGTGGGTGGGCTGCTTGTAGCTCTGGATCGTGCCATACGGGCTTTCCAGCAGCGGCAGCGGCTCGAAGCGCGCATCCGGATCAATGGCGCTCAGCGCAGTGTTGATGCCGGAAGCAAACGTCGGATTATCGTAGAAGAAGATAAACCGCCCGCTGGAGAGCTTTTCCTGCCACTCGGCCGTGCTCGTGGTCAGCCATTCTTCGTCGAGCGTGCCGCGCTCCACCAGATCCTTCAGATAGAGGATGGCGTCCTTGTACTCCGGCTCGATCATGCCCAGATGCCAGACGCCCTCGCCGTCCATATAGGTCGTGAAATCGGCTCCGAAACTGTTCATCCATCTGTAATCGTCGTCGCCCAAAATGCGCCCCGTTCCGCGCGCAGCCCATCCGCCGACGTCATACGTTTCGCACAGGGTTTCGAGCACATCGGCCAGCTCTTCCCACGACGTGGGCGCGTCCAGGCCCGCCTCTTCCAACAGGTCGGTGCGGATAAACGGAACGCACCCGGCTTCGAGGTTCTGATCGACGCGAATCTGCGGCAGCGAGTAGATTTCGCCGTCAACGGTAGTGCGCCACAGCTCCGGGTATTGCTCGTAATAGGCCATGATGTTCGGCGCATATTCTTCGAGCAGGTCGGTCAGGCACAGCAGCGCGCCATCCTCAACCATTTCGCGCTTGGTCATGTTGAACAGCCCAAAGATATCGGGCATATCGTTGGCCGCATAGAGCGCCATCATGCGCGTGTTGTAGTCCGAACCCGGAACGGCAATGATCTCCAG
>DVJL01000026.1 GCA_018716805.1 Candidatus Faecivicinus avistercoris
GATGTGGACGGGGGAGCAAGCTCCCCCGCCAGGTGCCGCGCCTCAAATTTTTAATTTGAGCCGCGGCAGTTTTGCCCTCAGGGCAAAACCGCAGAATCCTGCGGATTCTGCGCCTCCTGCCACCTCCACCAAATTTCGCTCGCGCCGCTTTGCGACACAAGCGAAATTTGCAAGGAAGCGATTTTTGCTCTGGGAAATGGGATTTCCCGACGCAAAAATCAGCACCCGTCTCCGACGCGCATGTCGCCGGAGACGATTTTAGTGCGAGAGGGCTGCGGCCCTCTCGCGCTCTCCCGGAAATGGCAGGCTGCGATCTATGGGTGCTCAACTTTCCGCCGGGGACGATTTTTTGCGAGAGGGGTTTGGCCCTCTCTCATTTTCCGGAGTTTTTGACAGACTGAAGCGGACGGGAAGGCAATTCCCGTCCGCTCTGCGTTGATCCCCGCGCCGGTTTCCGGAGGAGTTGGCGTGGGGCATTTTTTGAAGTGGTTTGGTTCAGTCCAATTCGCGTCCCCGTGCCGGTCCCAGAGGAGCTGGCGCGGAGTATTTTCATTCAGGATTGTCCAATTTAGTTCTGCTTTGTGTCCTTGACGCGGACGCCGCCGATGTACGCCGCGACGACGTGGGTGCTCAGCGAGAACAGGTCGCCGTCCATCAGCGCGAAGTCGGCGTCCTTGCCAACCTCGATCGAGCCGACGCGGCCGGCGATGCCGATGTGCTCCGCGGGGTGGATCGTGATCGCCTTGAACGCCTCAAACGGATCCATGCCGCTGTCCACCGCCATCGCCGCGCAGAAGCGCAGGTGCGCCTGTTCGGTGACCGGGGAATCGGTGATGATTGAGACGTGGCAGCCGGCCTTGCTCAGTATGCCCGGCGTCTTCCAGGACTTGTGCTGCAGCTCGTACTTGGACGGCTGGCCGAACGTCGGGCCGATGGCCAGCGGCACGTTTGCGCGCACGAGCTCGTCCACGATCAGCGCGCCCTCGGTCACGTGTTCGAGCGTCAGCTTGACATCGAACTCCTTCGCGATGCGCACGGCCGTCAGGATGTCGTTCGCCTGGTGCGCGTGCGCCTTGAGCGGGATCTCGCGGCGGATGACCGGCGCGAGCGCGTGCAGCCGCAGGTCGAACGCCGGCATCTTGGCCGGATCGCCGTTTGCGGCGTCCACCTTGGCCACGTATTCGCGCGCCTTGAACAGCATTTCGCGCAGCTTGGCCGCCGTGCTCATGCGGCTGGAGATGCCCTTGTCTTTGTAGCAGCGCTTCGGGTTTTCGCCGAATGCGACCTTCATGGCGGCCTCGGGCTTGACGCACATGTCGTCCACGCAGGTGCCGACCGTCTTGATCGCGGCGAACGTGCCGCCGATGACGTTCGAGCTGCCGGGGCCGGTGCAGATCGTCGTCACGCCGCCCAGCGCTGCGTCGCGCAGCGAGTAGTCGAACGGGTTGATGCCGTCGATGGCGCGCAGCTGCGGCGTGACCGGGTCGTTGTACTCGTTGTAGTCCTGCCCCTCGTAGCCGATCGCCCAGCCGTCGAGGCCGATGTGGCCGTGCGCTTCGACCATGCCGGGATAGACGTTCAGACCCGAGGCGTCGACGACCTCCGCGCCGGCAGAGGCGGCGAAATCGCCGCCGATCTGGGCGATCTTGCCATCCTTCACCCAGATGTCCGCCGAATAGGGTTCCCTGTGGACGGCGTCAAAGATTTTGCCGCCCCGAATGACCATTTCCATTGTGCTCGCACCTTTCTCGCATTGAAAATTTGTCTTTTTCTGCCGCGCCCCTGCGCGGGTGTTCAGTTCTTCAGGCTGTGCAGCGGCGCGGGAATCCGCCCGCCGCGATGGATGAACGCCGAGGAATCGTACTGCCGCACCGGGATGACCGGCGCGCGGCCGAGCAGGCCGCCGAATTCGACGGAATCGCCCACCTTCGTGCCCGGCGCGGGGATGATGCGCACGGCGGTGGTCTTGTTGTTGACCATGCCGATGGCGGCCTCGTCGGCGATGATGGCCGCGACCGTCTCGGCCGGGGTGTCGCCGGGCACGGCGATCATGTCCAGCCCGACGGAGCAGACGCAGGTCATCGCCTCGAGCTTTTCCAGCGACAGCGCGCCGCGCTCGGCGGCCTGGATCATGCCGATGTCCTCGCTGAGCGGGATGAACGCGCCGGACAGCCCGCCGACGTGCGACGACGCCATCACGCCGCCCTTCTTGACCGCGTCGTTGAGCAGCGCCAGCGCGGCGGTCGTGCCGTGCGCGCCGCAGACTTCGAGGCCCATCTCCTCGAGGATCGCTGCGACGGAATCGCCCACCGCGGGGGTCGGCGCGAGCGACAGGTCGACGATGCCGAACGGCACGTTCAGCCGCTTCGACGCCTCCATCGCCACCAGCTGGCCCACGCGCGTGATGTGGAACGCCGTGCGCTTGACCGTCTCCGCGACGACGTCGAACGGCTGCCCCTTCACCGCCTCGAGCGCGACCTTCACCACGCCCGGGCCGCTGACGCCCACGCTGACGGCGCAGTCGCCCTCGCCGGGGCCGTGGAACGCGCCGGCCATGAACGGGTTGTCCTCCACCGCGTTGCAGAACACGACCAGCTTCGCGCAGCCGAAGCCGCCGCGGTCGGCCGTGCGCGCGGCCGTGGCCTTGACCGTCTCGCCCATCATGCGCACGGCGTCCATGTTGATGCCGGCGCGCGTCGAGCCGACGTTGACCGACGAGCACATGTAGTCCGTCTCCGACAGCGCCTCGGGGATCGATTCGATCAGCCGCCGGTCGGCGGCCGTCATGCCCTTTTGCACCAGCGCCGAATAGCCGCCGATGAAATCGACGCCCGTCTCCTTCGCCGCGCGGTCGAGCGCGCGCGCCACGACGATGGGGTGCCTGATCGCGCCGGTCACGAGCGCCACCGGCGTGACCGAGATGCGCTTGTTGACGATCGGCACGCCGAATTCGCTCTCGATCTCGCGCCCGACCTTGACCAGATTCTCGGCGCGCCGGGTGATCAGGTCGTAGATGCGCACGGCGAGCGCGCGCTCGTCGTCGGTCGCGCAGGAGAACAGCGAGATGCCCATCGTGATCGTGCGCACGTCGAGCTTCTGGTGGTCGATCATGTTGATCGTCTGGAGGATCTCGGAGGTATTGATCATGCCGCTTCCCTCCTTCAAATCTGGTGCATCGCTTCGAAGATCTCGCTGCGCTGGATGCGGATCTGCACGTCCAGCCGCCTCGCCTCGTCGGCCAGGCTGTTCTTGAGCTGCTCGAAGGAGCACTGCTCGCTGGAGATATCCGCGATCAGGATCATGTTGAACAGGCCCGCGACGATCGTCTGCGAGATGTCCAGGATGTTCACGTCGTGCTCGTAGAGGATGCGCGTCACGCTGGCGATGATGCCCTTGCGATCCGTTCCGAGGATGCTGATGACGGCTTTCTTCATTTCGTTCATGCGGTTCGACCTCTTTCGCGGTTGGAAATTGTGCATGGTTTCCCAATCATTATACTCCATGGCGGTGGTTTTTTCAAGGAAAACGTAGCCGGCCGCAACAAAACTGCTATGCGGAGCACGCTGATTTCGGGGACAGGCACGCGGCGCCTCCCGCCGGGAACGATTTTTATGTAAGAGGGTTGCGGCCCTCTCGCGCTTTTCCGGGGTTCCTGAGCCAACGAAAGCGCCTCCCGCCGCAGCAGTTTTCCGGGCGGGAGGCTTTGTTTGGGAGAATCTTCCGTTTGGGGTTGGGATCAGGCGCGGAGTTCGGCGCCATAGGTTTCGCTGACCGAGCGCAGGATCTTCTCCATTGCCGAGGCGATTTCCTGATCGGTCAGGGTGCGGTCGGCTGCGCGGAAGGTCAGCGCGTAGGCGACGGACTTCCTGCCCGCGCCGAGCTTGTCGCCGCGATAGACGTCGAACACGCGCACCTCCTCGAGGTTCTTCGCCGCCTTGCGGATGGTCTCGAGCATCGTGCCCGCGCCGACGGATTCGTCCACGACCAGCGCGAGGTCGCGCGTGACGGCCGGGAACTTCGGCAGCGGCTTGACGCCGTAGAGCGGCTTTTCCATCGGGCGCAGCGCGTCCAGATCGACCTCGGCCAGATAGACGCGGCGGTCGATTTCAAACCGCGCGGCGACGTCGGGATGGATCTCGCCCAGTTCGGCGACCTGCACGCCGTCCACCGTCAGCACGGCCTTGCGGCCGGGATGGTAGTAGCCGTCGCCGCCGGCGGAGATCGCGGCGGTCACGCCGAACTTCGCCAGCAGCCAGACGGCGGCGTCGCGGATCGCGTAGAAGTCGACGCCCTCGCCGGTCATGCCGATGCACAGCGCGCTCTTCTCCTCGGGCAGCTCGCCGGGCTGCTTCGCCGGGGCGAACGTCTTGCTCAGCTCGAACAGCCGCGCGTCGGCGTTGCCGCGGTTTAGGTTGAACGCCAGCGTGGACAGCATCGACGGCACCAGCGTCGTGCGCATCACCGACGTGTCCTCGCCCAGCGGGTTGCGCAGCGCGACTGTGTCGCGCCGCGGATCGTCCGCCGGAAGGCCGAGGGAATCGATCCACTTCGGGCTGATGAACGAATAGTTCAGGATCTCATACAGGTTCATGCCGACCAGCGCGGCCTTGACGCGGTCGTTGAAGCGCATCTTCTCGCCGCGGAAGCCGGGCATCGTCACCGCGTTCATCAGCGTCGACGGGATGTGGTCGTAGCCGTACATGCGCAGCACTTCCTCGGCCACGTCGGCGTCGGTCTCCATGTCCTGCCGGAACGACGGAATCTCGCACGTCAGCACGCCGCCCGCCAGCGTGGTGTCGATGTACAGGCGGTTTAGGATGTCCTCCATCTGCTCGCCGGGCACGTCCACGCCGTTGCGGCGGCAGATGCGCGAAACCTCGGCCTCGATCGTGCGCGGCGGGATCGGGTTCGGATAGTGGTCGAACGCGCCGGGCACGACGTCGCCGCACTCGAGCATGTTCACCAGCATGCATGCGCGCTCCAGCGCTTCGAGCGAGCCGTCCGGGTTGACACCCTTCTCGAAGCGGCCGGACGCCTCGGTGCGCATGCCGAGCTTGCGCGCGGTGATGCGGTTGTTCGCGCGCTCGAACGCCGCGGATTCAAACAGCACGCTGACCGTGCCGTCCACGATCTCGGACTCCTCGCCGCCCATGATGCCGGCCAGGCCGGTGGCGTTGTCGTGGTCGGCGATGACGAGCATCGTCTCGTCGAGCACGTGCTCCTTGCCGTCCAGCGTGGTCAGCTTCTCGCCCGGGCGCGCGCGGCGGACGACGATCGTTTGGTCGCGCACCTTGCTCAGGTCGAAGGCGTGCATCGGCTGGCCGGTTTCGAGCATGACGAAGTTCGTGATGTCGACGATGTTGTTGATCGGGCGGACGCCGGCGCCGTAGAGGTACTCGCGCATCCACTTGGGCGACGGCCCGATCTTGACGTTCGTGATGACGCGCGCGCAGTAGCGGCGGCAGGCGTCGTCGTCGAGCACGCGGACGGTGGCGTAGTCCTCAAACCGGCCCGCGCCCGTCTCCTCGACGGCGATCTCCGGCATGACGAAGTGCTTCTCCAAGACCGCGCTGCTCTCGCGCGCCAGACCCCAGACGGACAGGCAGTCCGGCCGGTTGGCGAGGATCTCGAAGTCGATCACGTCGTCGCCTAAGCCGAACACCTCCTTGACGTCCGTGCCCGGCGCGGCGTCCTCGAAGATCTCGAGGATGCCCTCGTCGCCGATGTGGGGATACAGCCCCGCGGGGATGTCCAGCTCGGGGCCTGAGCAGAGCATGCCGTTGGAGATCTCGCCGCGCATCTTGCTCTTCTTGATCTTCACGCCGCCGGGCAGGTGCGCGCCGTCGAGCGCCGCCGCCACGCGCATCCCCGCGTGGACGTTCGGCGCGCCGCAGACGATCTGAACCGGCTCGCCGGCGCCGACGTCCACCATGCACAGGTGCAGGTGGTCGGAGTTCGGGTGATCCACGCAGGAGACGACGTAGCCCACGACCACATGGTCGAACTGCTCGCCGGTCTTTTCCACGCCCTCGACGGCCGTGCCCGTCATGACCATGCGCGCGGCGTATTCCTCCGCGCTCAGGTCGATGTCCACATATTCCTTCAGCCATTTCATCGGCACTTTCATCGCTTGATTTCCCCCTTACCGGTACTGCGTGAGGAAGCGCAGGTCGTTTTCATACAGATAGCGCAGGTTCGGAATGTTGTACTTGAGCAGCGCGATGCGCTCCACGCCCATGCCGAACGCGAATCCGGAGTACTTCTTGGAGTCGATGCCGCACATGTCCAGCACCTTCGGGTTGACCATGCCCGCGCCGAGCACCTCGATCCAGCCGGTGCCCTTGCACATCCGGCAGCCCTCGCCGTGGCAGTTCGCGCAGGTGAGGTCGACCTCAGCCGACGGCTCCGTGAACGGGAAGAACGACGGGCGGAAGCGCGTGCGGATGCCCTCGCCGTACATCTGGCGGGCGAACTCGTCCAGCGTGCCCTTCAGGTCGCCCATGGTGATGTTTTCGTCGATGACCAGGCCCTCCATCTGGTGGAACACCGGCGAGTGCGTGGCGTCGGCCTCGTCGGCGCGGTAGACGCGCCCCGGGCAGACGATGCGGATCGGCGGCTTGCGCGTGGTCATGATGCGCGCCTGAACCGGCGAGGTGTGCGTGCGCAGCACGATGTTGTCGTCGATGTAGAACGTGTCCTGCGCGTCGCGCGCGGGGTGGTTCTTCGGCAGGTTGAGCAGCTCGAAGTTGTAGTGGTCGTACTCGACCTCCGGCCCCTCGACGACCTCGTAGCCCATGCCGACGAAGATGTCGATCATGCGCTCGAGCGCGATGTTCATCGGGTGCAGCGAGCCAGCGCCGCGCGCCGGGCCGGGCAGGGTGACGTCCACGGCCTCGGCCTCGAGCCGCGCGGCCTTTTCCCGCGCCTTGATCTCTTCGCCCTTCGCCTCCAGCGCGCCTTCCAGCTCCGCGCGGACCTCGTTGACCCGCTGGCCGGCCTTCGGCCGCTCCTCCGGCGGCAGCTTGCCCATGCCGCGCAGCAGCGCCGTCAGCTCGCCCTTCTTGCCCAGCACGCCGACGCGGATCTGCTCCAGCGCCGCCGACGATTCCGCCTTTGCGAGCTCGCCGAGCACGCGCTCGCGAATCTCCCGCAGTTTGCTCTCCATGGTTTTCTCTCCTTCCAGTCTGCATGGTGGGTACAAAAAAGGCCCCGCCCCATCAGGGGCGAAGCCGCAACACTCCGCTGTACCACCCGGTTTCGCCGGGACGCGCCCGGCCTCTCATCTGAATAACGGGGATGAATCCGTCCGCGCCTACTGCGTCTGTTCAGCGCGAAAGCTCCGGAGCGAACTTCACGTTCCGCGCGCCCGCCGCGCTTCCAGCCGAGGGCGCGGCTCTCTGAAGGGCGCGATGCGGGGCGCTACTCTCTCCCTCATCGCCAATATGTCCTGATTATACCATGCCCGTTTGCCGCTTTGCAAGCGAATTAACCGAAGTTTTTCATCGCCTTCGGGGAGAGGGGGACGGCGGTGCGCCGCATGGCGAAACATGGTCGTATTTCGGAATATTTCCTGCGGGAAAAATGTCGAAACGCGGCAACAAAAAGCGACTTCCCTGCGTCTATATATTGCACACACAAAAACAGAAACCGGAGGAAGGCAGATGAAGAAGCTACGCATCTACCTCGCGCTGACTCTCGTCGTCGCGCTGATCGCCTCGATCGCCGCCATTTCCTCGGCGGAGGTGCAGGTCGAGGAGGATTGGCAGGCGGACATACAAACGCTGATGGATGAATCGCTTCTCCCGAAGGCGACGACCGTCCAGTACGACCACGCGCTGCCCGAGGGGACGGCGCAGACCCCCCACGCCTACGCCATCGAGAAGATCGGCTCCGACGGCACCACTCTGCGCATCGACTTTGACCTGATCGCAACCTCGGATTTCACCGACGCCGATTGGGAGGCCGTCGATGAATGGCTGTCCAGCACGGCGAGCGCCGCGATCCAGGGCATTGCCGCGGATACCGAATCGCTGGCCAACGTGGTGGCCGAGGCAATCGCCGACGCCCGCCGCGACGCGCAGCGCGCCCAGAGCGCCGAGCCGTGGGCGAGCGAGGCGCTGCTCGTCTCGGAGATCACCGTCACGCTGCCCTACTATCCTGAGCTGACCAGCGGCGTCAACGGCGCGGCGACGCAGCGGCTTCAGGAGGCGCTGATCCGATTGGGATACCTGAACGACGACGCCGACGGCTACTTCGGCCCGAACACGCAGGCCGCCGTCGAGGCGCTGGAGGAGCACATCCGCGCGCTTGAGCAGGACGTGATCGACGCGCTTCCGACCGTCGAGCCGACCCAGACGCCCGAGCCGACGCCCACGCCCAATCCGGACGCTTCGGCGGAGCCAACCGAGCAGCCCGAGCCGACGCCGACCCCCGAGCCGCAGCCGACGCCCGCGACGCCCGTTGACGGCGTGGCCGATGCGCCGCTTCAGGCCTACCTGTACAGCGACGCCTTCAAGCCCGCGCGCACGGATCTCAAGCAGGGCGACAGCGGCGATGCGGTGCTGAGGATGCAGCGCAGGCTCATTCAGCTGGGCTGCATGGTCGGCCAGGCCGATGGCATCTATGGAAGCGATACGGCGCGGTCCGTGCGCATCTTCCAATACTACAACAATCTGGAGCAGACCGGCGTCGCCGACCTCGCGACGCAGAACCTCCTCTTCTCTGAGGACGCCGTCGCGCCCGAGAACCCGATGTTGACCGAGGGCTCGTCCGGCGAGGAAGTCGAGAAGCTGCAGCTGCGGCTGCGCGTGCTCGGCTTCATGAACGGCTCCGTCGACGGCGACTACGGCAATTCGACCGCCAACGGCGTGCGCAACCTGCAGCAGTACATGCGCGATCTCGAGGAACAGCAGATTCGCGCGGACGCGCAGGCCATGGCGCAGCTCGAGGCGAGCGGCGGCAGCATCGAGGACCTGCTGACCGTGTCGGTCAACGGCATCGCCGATCCGATCCTGCTGGACGACTTCTATTCCGCCGACTTCCCGGCCATCCCCGAGCGGATGTCCAACGGCTCGTCCGGCATCGACGTCGTCCGCCTGCAGCGGCGGCTGAACACGCTGGAGTACTACTACGGCGCGCTCGACGGCGTCTACGGAAACGGCACCGAGACCGCGCTGCGCAACTTCCAGAAGCGCAACGAGCTGGAGCAGTCCGGCATCGCCGGCAGCGATACGCTCGAGCTGCTGTTCTCCGAAGACGCGCTGAAGGCGCTGAAGCCCTATGTGCTCAAGATCAGCATCGCCGACCAGCGCGTGTACGCCTACGGTCTGGACGAGAACAACGAGCACACCGTGCTGGTGCGCACCATGAAGTGCTCCACCGGCAAGGATGCGACGCCCACTCCGAAGGGCACGTTCCAGAGCGGAACCGGCCCCGGTGCCCGCTGGCACTACTTCAAGAAGTTCGATTGCTGGGCGCAGTACGCCTACTATATCGAGGGCGACATCCTGTTCCACTCGGTGCTCTACAACGAAAAGGGCGGCGCGGTGACGCAGAGCTCGGTCAACAACCTCGGCCGCAAGGCGTCGCACGGCTGCGTCCGCTTGAGTGTCGAGGACGCCAAGTGGATCTACAACAACTGCCCGGTAAATACGAAGGTCGTCGTGTATTGACGAATGGTGTGGACGGGGGAGGAAACTCCCCACGCCAAGCGCCGCGGCTCAAATTGAAAATTTGAGCCGCGGCAGTTTCGCCTTTGGGCAAAATCGTAGAATCCTGAGGCTTCTGCGCCTCCTGTTCCCTCCAATTTTTACTCGCGCCGCTATGCGGCACAAATCTAATTTGTGAGGAAGCAATTTTTGCTCTGGCAATGGGATTTTCCGACGCAAAAATCAGCGCCCGTGCCGGCGTACAGAAGCGGTTTTGCCGATTTTCCAAATCGTCAAAATCGGTCGGCCCTGGCCAACTTGAAAACCCCATGGGTTTTCAACCTTCCGCCGGGCATGATTTTTTGCGAGAGGGCTTCGACCCTCTCGCGCTCTCCATCGGGGTTGGTAAGGTGGAGCGTCCTGCGGGAACTCTTCTGCGGGGCGCCGCTTTTTTTGAAAAGTGCTTGCCGCGGCGCGGATTTCTGGTATAATGGAAGCATCTTACAGTCAGGGAGGCGTTTGGAAAATGCCGGACATCGCCGCGATTCGAGAGGATTTGTTCCATCTGCTCAGGGAAAAGGGCGCCCGGCTAACCGGCGTCGCGGATCTGACGGGCGTCGCCGGGAGCGAAATGCCGGTGGGGATCTCCGTCGCCGTTCCCGTGCCGAAGGGGATTGTGCGGGATCTCCAGACCGCGCCCACGCAGGAATACTACGAAGCCTATCACGCCATGAACGCGCAGCTCAACGAAATCGTCTCCGCCGGGGCGGAGTTCCTGCGCGCGCAGGGGTTTCGCGCCCGGGCCAACACGACCCTCGCCGTAAAGCAGGATTCGCAGTGGCGCACGCCGCTTCCCCACAAGACGGTCGCCACGCGCGCCGGGCTGGGCTGGATCGGCAAGAGCTGCCTGCTGGTCACCCCGGAGTTCGGCAGCGCCGTCCGCCTGTCCAGCCTGCTCACCGACGCGCCGCTGCTGGCCGACGCGCCCGTGGACGAGAGCCGGTGCGGAAGCTGTTCCCTCTGCGTCGACCGCTGTCCCGCCCATGCGCTGACCGGGCGGCTGTGGAGCCCCGGCGTCGGGCGCGAGGAGATCTTTTGCAGGGAGGACTGCAAGCGGACGCAGGTCGAGCGCATGAAGGCGGCGACGGGCAGGGAAGTCGACCTCTGCGGCCTCTGCTTCGCCGTGTGCCCCTACACCCAAAAATATCTGAAGCGCAAATGAATTTTTGCCCAAGCCGTTTCAGCCCCAAATGTCCAAGCGCTTCCAGCGGCACAAAGCCGCCCCACGAGGTTTGTCCTTCGCGGGGCGGCTTTCTCTTGCGCAGCGTTTTTTACACGCCGCGGCGGTTTGCTTCGCGCGCAGCGTACCGGCCGTCCACCAGTCGGTACGCCGCCGAGTTTTCTTCTGTTGCAGCGTTTTTACACGCCGCGGCGGTTTGCTTCGCGCGCGGTGTACCGGCCGTGTGCCAGTCGGTACGCCGCCGAGTTTTCTTCTGTTGCAGCGTTTTACACGCCGCGGCGGTTTGCTTCGCGCGCGGCGTACCGGCCGTGTGCCAGTTGGTACGCTGCCGAGTTTCTCTTGCCCGGCGTTTTACACGCCGCGGCGCTCGTTGCGCAGCTTTTCGCCGCGCGTCTGGTTGGTGGTGCGGACGTGACCCTTGAGCGGCACGATCTTCGCATCGATGGCGTCGAGGATCCACGACGGCTGCGGGAAGAACGCCTCCTCCAGCTCGTGCGCCGGCGTGATCCAGTTGCGCGAGGCGACGACCACCGGCGGCGCGTCCAGATCGTCGAACGCCAGCTCGGTCACCTGCCGCGCGACCTCGCTCGCGAAGGAATTGCGCTCGCAGGCGTCGGTCACGACGACCAGCCGGCCGGTCTTGTGGACGGATTCGAGCACCGTCTCGTAGTCGAACGGCACCAGCGTGCGCGCGTCGATGACCTCGGCCTCCATGCCGTACTTCTCCGAAAGCTCGTCCGCCGCCTTGAGCGCGCGGTAGAGCACCGCGCCGAACGTCACGATCGTCACGTCTTTTCCGGCGCGCTTGACGTCGGCCTTGCCAAACGGGATCTCATAGTAGTCCGCGGGCACGCCGCCTTCGTGGAACTGCTCGCCGACGTCGTAGATGCGCTGCGATTCAAAGAACACCACCGGGTCGGTGCCGACCAGCGCGGAGGCCATCAGGCCCTTGGCGTCGTAGGGCGTCGCCGGGAAGGCGATCTTCAGCCCCGGGATGTGCGCCGTCAGGCTCGTCCAGTCCTGCGAATGCTGGGCGCCGTACTTCGACCCGACGGACACGCGCAGCACGACCGGCATCTTGATGACGTCGGCGGACATCGCCTGCCACTTCGCCATCTGGTTGAACACCTCGTCGCCGGCGCAGCCGAGGAAATCGCAGTACATCAGCTCGACCAGCGCGCGGCCGCCCGCCATGGCGTAGCCGACCGCGGAGCCGACGATGGCCGACTCGCTGATCGGCGCGTTAAACAGCCGGTGGTACGGCAGCGCCTCGGTCAGCCCGCGGTACACCGCGAACGCGCCGCCCCAGTCGCGCACGTCCTCGCCGTAGGCGACGAGCGTCGGATCCTTGTAGAAGCGGTCGATGATCGCCTCAAACAGCCCGTCGCGCAGCTGGTAGACCTTGTTCTTGGAGACGGGCTTGCCGTCTTTGCCGATGCCGAAGCGCTCCTTGCGGGCGATGGCCTGCACGCGCGGGTTGTCCTGAAGGGGCATGTTGACCTCGGGCTGCGCGTCGGAGAACGCCTCGACGTGGCCGTTGGTGAACATCAAATCGGCGATCGCGTCGGGGTTTTTGACCAGGTCCATCCGCGGCGAGACGCTCTCGTCGATGGAGAGCTTGAAGTTGCGCAGGTTCGTCCGCTTGACGCGCTCGGCGATCTCGTCGCACTCCGCCTCGGTCGCCACGCCGGCCTCGATCAGCTGGCGGCGGTATTCGGCGATCGGGTCCTGCGCCTCCCAAGCGGCGATCTCCTCCTTCGTCCGGTAGGACGAGCTGTCCGACGGGCTGTGGCCGGCGAAGCGGTAGGTCACCACGTCGAGCAGCGCCGGGCCCTTGCCCTCCAGCAGCAGCTTCTTCTTGCGGCCGTACGCCTCGATCACGGCCAGCGGGTTGAAGCCGTCCACGCGCTCGGCCAGCATCTGGTTGGGGTTGAAGCCGGCGCCGAGCCGCGCGGGCGCGTCGTAGGCCATCGTCTCGCCGACGGTCTGGCCGCCCATGCCGTACTGGTTGTTGACGATGTTGAACATCACCGGCAGGCCGCCCTTCATGCCGTCCGGCCACAACTCCGTCAGCTGGCCCATGCCGGCCATGTTGAGCGCCTCGAGCACCGGGCCGCGCCCGAGCGCGCCGTCGCCGATGTTGGCGACCACGATGCCCGGCTGGCGGTTCACGCGCTTGTACAGCGCCGCGCCCAGGGCGATCGCGCCGGAGCCGCCGACGATGGCGTTGTTCGGATAGATGCCAAACGGCGTGAAGAACGTGTGCATCGATCCGCCGAGGCCGCGGTTGAATCCGGTCTCGCGCGCGAAGATCTCGGCCATCGCCCCGTAGAGGAGGAAATCGATCGCCAGGTCCTTGACCGTGTCGTGCGGCTGGCGCTCGACGGCGGCGAGCGTCGCGCCGCCCAGAAAGCCGCGCATGATGCCGAGAAGCCGCTCGTCGGACAGCTTTTCGATGGCCGATAGCCCCTTGGCGAGGATGTCCGAATGGGCGCGGTGGGAGCCGAAGATGTAGTCGTCGACGTCGAGGTGAAACGCCTCGCCGACGGCCGCGGCCTCCTGTCCCATCGACAGGTGCGCCGGACCGGGGTGGTTGTAGGCGATGCCCTCGTATTCGCCGGTCGTCTTGATGAGGTTGATCATCGTCTCGAACTCGCGCAGCGTCAGCATGTCGCGATAGATGTTGACCAGCTGCTCCTTCGTGAAGTTGCCCGCCTCGTCGCGGACGGTCTTCTGATAGCGGTTGACGGGGATGTCCTCAAAGTGGATGCTGCCCGGCGCGCGCACGGCGGACGGGTCGATGTACAGCTGCTTGGACATGGTATTCGCTCCTTTGAATGGTCAAACGCCCGCGGTCACTTCGCCGCGTCGTCAAATTCCCAGATGACTTCGCGGAGGATCTCGCTGACGGTCGGATGCGGAAAGATCAGCTCCTTGACGTCGCACACGCGCAGCTCCGTCTCGATCATCTCGGCCGCGCCCCAGATGATCTCGCTGGCGTAGCTGCCCAGCAGGTGCACGCCGAGGACGTTGCGGTGCTTTTTGTCCACGAGGATCTTGCACAGCCCGTCGCCGCCCTCGTTCTCCGCGACGAAGCGGCCGGCATAGCGCATGGAGAGCTTTTTGACCTCGTATTCGACGCCCTCCGCCTTCGCCTCCTCCTCGGTCAGGCCGACGGAGGCGATCTCCGGCAGGGTGTAGATGACGGAGGGGTTCGCGCGGTAGCGCATCCGGTCGCGCCGGCCGAGCATGGCGTTGACGGCGACCTCCGCCTCGCGGTAGGCCGTGTGCGCCAGCATGTGGTGGCCGTTGACGTCGCCGGCGGCGTAGACGTTTTCGACGTTCGTCCGGCACTGCGCGTCGGTCGCGATGCCAGCGCGGTTCGTCTCCACGCCGAGGGCCTCCAGCCCGATGTCCCTGACGTTTGCGCGCCTGCCGATGGACAAGAGCACCTTGTCCGCCGGGATCTCGACCCGGCTTCCGTCCGGCGCCTCGGCGGCGACTTTGCCCGGCTCGACCGACAGGCACTTGTGGCTCAGCAGGAATTTCACGCCCTTTTTTTCCAGCTCCCGCTTGAGCATGCCGCTCAGCTCCCGGTCGGTCGCCCCGGCGATGTGGTCGAGCATCTCGACCACGGTGACCTTCGCGCCCGCCGCGGCGTAGTAGGCGACCATCTCCAGCCCGATGACGCCGCCGCCGATGACCGCCAGCCTGTCCGGCACCTCGGTCAGCGTCAGGATCTCGCGGTTCGTCGCGACGAAGCCGCCCAGGTTCTCGCGCACGCCGGGGATCGGCGGCACGACCGCGGACGAGCCCGTGGCGATCAGCAGCCGCGCGGCGGTGTGAACCTCTCCGCCCGCCTCGACCGAAAAGCCGCCGTCCACGCGCCCGGCGATCTTCGCGCGCGCGGAGAACACCTTCACGCCCGCGCCGCGCATCTTTGCCGCGACGCCGCTCACCAGCGTCCGAACCACGCGGCCGCGCCGCTCCACCACCGCCTTCTGGTCGAGCCGCACCTCGCCGCACAGCACGCCGTACTTTGCGCCCTCGCGCGCGTGCTCGTAGAGCTTTGCCGAATTGAGCAGCGCCTTGGAGGGAATGCAGCCCTCGTTCAGGCAGACGCCGCCCAGCGATTTTTCCTCGAACAGGGCCGTCTTCAGCCCCGCCTTTGCGGCACGTTCCGCGCCCAGATAGCCCGCCGGGCCGCCGCCCAGCACGATCAGATCGTATTCCACCGCCATGGTTTTCCACGCCTCCTCGCGTCACAGCGCCAGCAGCAGCGCAAAGTTTTCCAGATTCGCCTTGAGGTCCAACAGGAACCGCGACGCCGGCGAGCCGTCGAGCGCGCGGTGGTCGTAGGTGAGCGAGAGGTTGACGCTCGGATAGACCTCGATCTGGCCGTCGCGCATCCGCACGGCGTCCTTCATCGCGCAGACGCCCAGGATGCCCGTCTGCGGCGGGTTGACGACCGGCGTGAACGATTCGATGCCCAGCGAGCCGAGGTTCGATACCGTAAACGACGCGCCCCGCAGTTCGGCCGGGCCGATCTTGCCCTCGCGGCACGCCTTCGCCAGCCGCTTCGCCTCTGCCGAGATCTGCGCAAGCGACAGCTTCTCGGCGTGGAAGATCGTCGGCACCATCAGGCCGCGGTCGGTGTCCACCGCCATGCCGAGGTGCACCGCGCGGAAGTAGCGCATCGACTTGCCGTCGTCGATTAGGTTCGCGTTGAGCGCGCGGTGCGCGGGATTGGCGAGCGTCCGCGCGACGGCGTAGAGCACGATGTCGTTGATCGAGACGCGCGACAGCCCGAACGGCTCGCCCTTTTCCTTGAACAGCGCGCGCATCCGGCGGATCTCGGTGGCGTCGAAGGAGATGTTGTGCGTCAGCTGCGCCATCGCCGACAGCGACAGCGTCATCGATTTCGCAATGACCTTGCGCATATGGCTCAGCGGCTCCACGTAGCTGTCCGCCTCTTCCGGCGCCGCGGGAACCGCCGCCTGGGGCGCCGGCGCTTCCGCCGTCCGCGCGAGGTCGGCCAGCGTCACGCGGCCGCCCAGACCGGTGCCCTCCGCGCCGAACGCCGCCGTTCCGCGCGCCGCGGGCGTCGCCACAAGTCCCGCGTCGATCAGCGCCTGCACGTCGCGCGCGATCACGCGGCCCTCCGGCCCGGTCGGCACGGCGCGGGAGAGATCCGCCCCGCTCGACGCCGCCAGCGCCCGCGCGCGCGGCGAGATGCGCGTTCCATCCGAGATTGCCTGCGCCGGCGCGGTGGGCGCGCTTGCTTCTGCCGGCCCGGCCGTGTCCGCCTTGGGCGCGCCGGGGCGGAACGGCTCGGCGTCCTCGCCCGGCTGGCCGACGACGCAGACGTTCGTCAGGCAGGGCACGTCGTCGCCCTCCTCGAAGAAGGCGGCGAGCAGCGTGCCCTCGACCTTGGCCTCTTCGTCGAACGCCGCCTTGTCGGTCTCATAGGAAAACAGGATTTCGCCCGGCGCGACCTTGTCGCCCGGCTTCTTGTGCCAGCTGGTGATGATGCAGCTCTCGACCGTGTTGCCCTGCCGCGGCATGATGACTGCGACTGCCATAAAAAACCTCCCATAGTCCTCGATTGTGCGTTTCGGGGCGTTGCCCCTCTGGTTTCTATTGTAACAGGCCGCGCTCCGGGATTCAACGAATCAACGTGATCTACCGAATTTCTTAATGATACTTAACAATAAAACAGTCCGTTTCCACAAGCCAGGCGCCCGATCCTGTACGTTCGCGCCGATCTGCGAAAATTCTCACTTTGGTCGGGAAAATGGTGCAGAAACTGTGCTGCGTGCCCCCAGCGGACGCGGGCGGCAAATGAAATCCTGATTTTTCTTCTCCGTCTATTGCTATTGGGCGAAAAATGGATTATAATATTGTACAATGCAACCGATCGACGAATGGAGGAGACGCGCATGTCCGCCCGCAATTCGGCCAAGGCCATCGTGCTCAGCCGCGGAAAGATCCTCGTCAACCGCTGCGTCTCGCGGTTTGGCGAATACTATGCGCTGCCGGGCGGCGGCCAGCGCACGGGGGAAATGCTGACCGAGACGGTTCGGCGCGAGCTGCTCGAGGAGACGGGCTATACCGTCACGCCGATTCGGCTCTCCGGCATCTACGAGCGCATCTCCGAGGGGCGCGAGGACGGCGCGAACCACAAAATCTATTTCATCTTCCTCTGCAAGCTCGAGGACGTCCCCTGCCGCGCGCCCACCCAGCGCGACCGCTTTCAGATCGGCCGCGAGTGGATCGATGTGCACAGCGTGCGCACGAGCAACCTCTTCCCGCGCGCCATCCGCGACAATATCGGCGGCCTGATCGGCTATGGGGAGACGATTTTCATCGGTTCGGAAAAGGAATAGTCCCGATGCCCCACGGGCATTTCTGCGCATTCGCAATGAGCATTTGCAATTCCATCCGTGCTCTGCTATACTGAAAAATACGAACGGCCGCTGTGGCTGAACCGCGCGGCGGCCGGATTTTTTCATCTTTCAGTGGAGGAGAGGGAAGCATGGAATATCGCGTACTGCCGCATGGCGGCGAACAGATCAGCGTCATCGGCTTCGGCGGTTCGGGTCTGAAGGGCTCCGTAGAGGAGATGACCAGCGTCATCTCCGCGGCGATCGACGCCGGCGTCAATTTCTTCGACCTCGCGCTGGCCGAGGCCGCGCCGTTTCCGGCCTACGGCCGCGCCTTTGCCGGGCGGCGCGACCGCGTGCTGACGCAGATGCACTTCGGCGCCGTCTATGAGGACGGCAAGTATGGCTGGACGCGGGATCTCAAGCGCATTGAGGCGCAGTTTGAGGAGATGCTCCGGCTGACCGGCACGGACTACACCGACTTTGGCTTCATTCACTGCGTCGATGAAGACGACGACCTCGACGCCGTGATGAACGACGGGCTGTGGGACTACATCCTCAAGCAGAAGGAAGCCGGGCGCGTGCGCCATCTGGGCTTCTCCTCGCACGACCCGCACATCGCGCGGCGCGTGCTGGAGACGGGCCTGATCGACCTGTTCATGTTCAGCATCAACCCCGCCTATGACTACCGCAAGGGCGAGTTCGGGCTGGGCGAGGTCGCCGACCGCGCGGCGCTCTACCGCGATTGCGAGCGCATGGGCGTGGGCATCAGCGTGATGAAGCCATTCGGCGGCGGCCAGCTGCTGGATGCGAAGACCTCGCCGTTTGGCCGGGCGCTGACGCACGAGCAGTGCATCCAATATGCGCTCGACCGGCCGGCGGTGCTCACCGTGCTGCCCGGCGTGCGCAATATGGACGAACTGCGCGGCGCGCTCGCCTACCTCGACGCCCCGGCGGAGGCGCGCGACTACTCCGTCATCGGCGAGTTCACGCCGCAGGACGCCTATGGCAACTGCGTCTACTGCAACCACTGCCAGCCCTGCCCGGCGGGGCTGAACATCGGCCTGATCAACAAGTACTACGACCTTTCTAAGGCCGGCGACGTCCTCGCCGCAGGGCACTACGACAAGCTCAGCCTGCACGCAGGCGACTGCATCCAGTGCGGCCACTGCGACCGCCGCTGCCCGTTCCACGTCGAGCAGTCGGCGCGGATGCGGGAGATCGACGCCTATTTTTCCGCGCTGAAGCGCTGATGCCGTTCCGCCTTCCGAAGCGTTCGCTTCCGGAGGGCGGTTTTTTTGTCGAAATCCCGCCGCCATTTTGCGCCAACTGGCGGACAAACCGGGTTGCGCGCCTGCGCAGAAACATGATATAATTGTAGAAAATGGGACGAATGTTCCGAGATTCCGCAATTTGATGGGAGGATGACTATGGATCGCTTTGAGAGTGCGCAGATGCGCTATGAAAAATTCGGCGTGGATGTGCAGGCCGCCATGCGCGCGGCTTCTGAGACGCCGATTTCGATCAACTGCTGGCAGGGCGACGACGTGGCCGGCTTCGACCAGCCGAACGGCGCCGCGGGCGACGGCATCCAGACGACCGGCAATTACCCCGGCCGGGCGCGCAACTTCGAGGAGCTGACGGCCGACTTCCTGTGCGCCGCCTCGCTGATCCCCGGAAAGAAGCGCATCAACCTGCACGCCTCCTATGCCGTATTTGCGCCGGGCGAGCGCGTCGAGCGCGACCGGATTGAATACCGCCACTTTGAGCCTTGGGTCGCGTTCGCGAAGGCGCACGGCTTCGGCATCGACTTCAATCCCACCTGTTTTTCGCACCCGATGGTGCGCGACGGCCTGACGCTCTCCAGTCCCGACGAGCGCACGCGCCGCTTCTGGATCGACCACTGCGTGGCGTCACGCCGCATCGCCAACGAGATCGGGCGGGCGCTTGGGGATCAGGTGCTCAACAACGTCTGGGTGCCGGACGGGCTGAAGGACGTGCCGGCCGACCGGATGGGGCCGCGGATGCGGCTGAAGGAGAGCCTCGACGAGGTGTTTGCCGAGCGGCTGCCGCACGTGATCGACAGCGTGGAGAGCAAGGTGTTCGGCATCGGGCTGGAGAGCTACACCGTCGGCTCGAACGAGTTCTACATGGCCTACGCGGCGGCGCATCCGGGCGTGTACAACCTGCTGGACAACGGCCACTACCATCCCACCGAGATGGTCAGCGACAAGATCCCGGCGCTGTTGTGCTTTTTCGACAAGGTTCCGCTGCACGTCACGCGCGCCGTCCGCTGGGATTCGGACCATGTGGTGCTGTTCGATGATGAGATCCGCGAGATCATGAAGGAAATCGTGCGCAACGACGCGCTCGACCGGGTGCTGATCGGCCTGGACTTCTTCGACGCGTCGATCAACCGCGTCGCGGCGTGGGTCGTCGGCACGCGCAGCGCGCGCAAGGCGCTTCTGTGGGCGCTGCTTCAGCCCCATGAAGCGCTCAGGAAGCTCCAGGACGCTTCTCGGTTTACCGAGAAGATGGTGCTGATGGAGGAGGCCAAGACGCTGCCCTTCGGCGACATCTGGGAGGAGTTCTGCCGCCGGGAGGGCGTGCCGGCGGACGAAAGCTGGTTTGAGCAGGTCGCCCGCTATGAGCGGGATGTGCTCGCCAACCGCGCGTAAAGTCAAGACCAAAGAGAGGAAACCGACGACATGCTTTCACTCGACCGGCGGCGCGCATTCGGCCCGTGGTTCTTCATCGCCATCGCGGCCTACATCGCGCTGTACTTCAACGACGTATCCTACATCTTCATGGACGAGCAGGGCGACGCGCTGGCGACGTTCGCCATGGCGGGTTCGATGGGCATGGTGACCTACATCATGCCCCTGTTTGCCGCGCTGCCGTTTTCGACCGCCTTCTGCGCCGACTGGAACAGCGGCTTTGCCCACCATGCCGCGATGCGCTCCGGCAACGGGCGCTACCTGCTGAGCAAGGCGCTCGCCTGCTTTTTTTCCGGCGGGCTGGCGACGGCGCTGGGCACGGCGGTGTTCATCGGCATGCTCAACCTGAAATTTCCGCAGTCGGGCGACATCCTGGCGAACTATGTCACCGTCGATCCGTTCACCCATGTGCTGAACCTCGGCGCGCCGAAGGGCCTGCTGCTCTATTACGGCGGCGTGGTCGCGATGCAGTTTCTGGCCGGCGGCTGCTGGGCGATGATGGCGCTGGCGTTTTCCGCGTTCTGCCCGAACGTATTGCTGACGCTGTGCATCCCGCTGGCGGCCTACCGGCTCTCGCTGGAATTGTACTACTGGTTTGAGCCGCCCTACTGGCTCAACCTGCCGCTTTTGCAGGACTGCATGGTGGAGCTGAGCTACCGCGACACGCTGCTGGCCGGGCTGGGCGTGTTCGGCGGGCTGAGCCTCATCATGGGCGTCCTCTTTGCGGCGCGCGCGGGAAGGAGGCTGCGGTATGGATAGAAGGGCGATGGCCTGCTGCCGCCACAGCCTGCGCCGGCTGATGGGTTCGCCGCGCATCTGGGCGCTTCTGATCCTGTGCGTGCTGTGCTTCGACCGCTACATCGCGCCGATCCGCGCGCTGCTCATCGGCGAGGGGCTGCGCATCAGCTGGCCGGCGCTGATGGTGTTCTTCTTAAACGACAGTTGGCTTTCGGTGATGCTCGCGCTGGGGCTTCTGCTTTTGCTGTTCGACGTGCCGCCGCGCGACGAGGCGCAGAAGTACCTGCTGCTGCGCTCCGGCCGTGCGGCGTGGGCGCGCGGGCAATTGTACTATGTGCTGTGCGCCACGGCGCTGTACATGGTTGCCATGGCGCTGATCCTGCTTGCGTGGATCGCGCCGTATGTGGACTGGACGACCGGCTGGAGCGACGGCATCATGGCCTTTGTCGACGGCGCCTACGAGGTCTACGACAGCCTCATCAACTACGACCCGTGGATCGTGCGCGTGTACACGCCGCTTCAGGCGCTGGCCATCGAGGCGGGACTGCACTACGTCTGCTTTGCGGCGCTGGGCTTTGCGATGTGCCTGGTCAACGCCGCGGCGGGCGGGCGCGCGGGCTTTCTGGTTGCCGCGGCGCCGGCGATGTTCGACGTCGTGATCACCGAATACTTCTCCACCTCCGTCTACTATTTCTCGCCGCTGACGCTGACGCGGCTGTCGTGCCTCGACTATGGCGACGGCCGGATGTGCCCGACGGTCGCCTATGCGGCCATCGTGCTTTTGCTGCTGGCCGCTGTGCTCGGCGCGCTGTTCGTGTTTGTCTACGGCAGAAAGGAAGTGCACCAATGATTCGGCTGTCCCATGTGACGAAATCCTTCGGCCGCGAGGTCGTGCTGCGCGACGTCAGCGCGGTCATGAAGCGCGGCGAGATCCACGGCATCGTCGGCCGGAACGGCTCGGGCAAGACGGTGCTGCTCAAGTGCATCGCCGGGCTGTCGCGCGTCGACCGCGGCACGATCCGCGTTGGCGGCAAGGTCATCGGCCGCGACATCGAGACCCCGCCCCGCCTCGGCGCGATCATCGAGACGCCGGGCTTTCTGCCGAACTATTCCGGCTTTCGGAATCTAAAGTTTCTGGCGGACATCCGCCATAAGATCGACGAGCTGGACGTCTGCGAGGCGATGGAGCGCGTCGGGCTGGATCCGGACAGCAAAAAGCACGTCTCGCGCTACTCGCTGGGCATGCGCCAGCGGCTGGGCATCGCGCAGGCGCTGATGGAGCGGCCCCGGCTGCTCATCCTCGACGAGCCGATGAACGGGCTGGACAACGAGGGCGTCGAGGACATGCGCGCGCTGTTTTGCGCGCTGCGGGACGAGGGGCGCACGCTGCTGATCGCCAGCCACAACCCCATCGACATCGAGACGCTCTGCGACCACGTCTACGAGATGGACGCCGGCCGCATGGTGCAGAAATACTGAAGGAGCTGACTGCCGGTGGAGACGACGGAACAGAGAAACGCTTTTACCGAGGGACCGATCCTCAGGCCGCTGATCCGGTTTACGGTGCCGATCATGCTGGCGCTGTTTTTGCAGGCGATGTACGGCGCGGTCGACCTGATCGTCGTCGGCCAGTTTGCCGGCGACGCCGGCAGCGTGTCCGCCGTTTCGACGGGCAGCACGATGATGAACCTGCCGATGATGATCATCTTCGGCCTGACGATGGGCGCGACGGTGCTCATTGGCCGGAAGATCGGCGAGCGGAATTACGAGGAGGCGGGGGAGATCGTCGGCGCGTCGGTGGTGCTCTTCGCCATCGTCGGCGCGGCGTTCACCGCGCTGATGCTTGCGCTGTGCCATCCCTTCGCGCAGGTCATGCAGGTTCCCGAAGAGGCCTATGATTTCACGATCCAGTATGTGATGATCTGCGCATCGGGCACGATCTTCATCGTCGCCTACAACGTGCTCAGCGCGATCTTCCGCGGGCTGGGCAATTCGACGCTTCCGCTGATCTTCGTCGCCATCGCCTGCGTGGTCAACATCGCAGGCGACCTGCTGCTGGTGGCGGTGTTTCACATGGGCGCTGCGGGCGCGGCAATCGCGACCGTCGCCGCACAGGCGGTCAGCGTCGTTCTCTCGCTGGCCATCATCCGCCGCACGAAGCTGCCCTTTCACTTTCGCAGATCCTACATCCGCCTGAACGTGCCGCACATCGCCGGCATCGTGCGGCTGGGATTCCCCATCGCGCTTCAGGATACGCTGACGAACGTCTCTTTTCTGGTGGTCAACGCCGTCATCAACAACATGGGCGTCATCACTTCTGCGGGCTACGGCATCGCGCAGAAGGTCACCAGCTTCATCCTGCTGATTCCCTCGGCGTTCGGCTCGGCGATGAGCGCGTTCGTCGCGCAGAACATCGGCGCGCGCCGGCCGCACCGCGCTCGCCGGGCGATGTTCTACGGCATGGGGCTGGCGCTGGGCATGGGCGTGTTCATGTTCCTGCTGAGCTTTTTCTTCGGCGACCGGCTGGCGGCGATCTTCAACGGCGAAGCCGCGATCATCTCCGCCGCGGCGGAATACCTGAGGGGCTTTTCGTTCGACTGCCTGATGGTCAGCGTGCTGTTCTGCTTCACCGGCTATTTCAACGGCTGCGGCCGGACGCTGTTTGTGATGGTGCAGGGGCTGATCGGCGCGCTGGCCGTGCGAATGCCCTTCGCCATCCTGATGAGCATGCGGCCGGAACCGACGCTGTTCTCCATCGGTTTGGCCACGCCGCTGGCCTCGCTGACCAGCATCGTGCTGTGCGCAGTCTACTACCGGCATTACCGGAAAAACGATCCCCTGGAGGGGCAAATGTCAGAATAAACCGCAGATTTATACATTTTCGGATCAATTTCCCGCAAAAACTTTACGCTGCTGTCGTATAATGAGAGATGGAGTATCGAAGTCTGACTTAAGGAGAGTGCAGAGAATGAGAAAGACGAAGATCATTTGTACCATCGGCCCCGCGAGCGAGGACGAGGAGATCCTGACGAAGATGTGCCTGGCGGGCATGAACGTCGCCCGCGTCAACTTTTCCCACGGCACCCACGAGGAACACCACCGCAAGATCGAGACGATCAAGCGCGTGCGCGAGAAGCTCGGCCTTCCGATCGCGATCATGCTGGACACGAAGGGCCCGGAATACCGCATCCGCACGTTCAAGGACGGCAAGATCATGCTCAAAGAGGGCGAGCCGTTTACGCTGACGGTGGACGACGTCGAAGGCGACGAGACGCGCGTCTCGGTCAACTACGCCGGCCTCGTGAACGACCTCAAGCCCGGCGACCGCGTGCTTCTGAACAACGGCCTGCTGTCGCTGGTCGTGGACGGCATCGAGGGCCACGACATCCACTGCACGGTCACCGACGGCGGCGAGCTGTCCAACCGCAAGAGCATGAGCTTTCCGAACAAGGTGCTCAATCAGGTGTATTTGAGCGAGCAGGACAAGCAGGACATGCTCTTCGGAATCGAGCACGACGTCGATTACATCGCCTGTTCGTTCGTCTCCGTCCGGCAGGATCTGATCGACGTACATAATTTCCTCAACGCGAACGGCGGCGGCCACATCAGCCTGATCGCCAAGATTGAAAACCAGTCCGGCATCGACAACATCGAGGACATCTGTGAGGAATGCGAGGGCATCATGATCGGCCGAGGCGACATGGGCGTCGAGATCCCCTATGAGGAGCTGCCCGCCATCCAGAAGAAGCTGATCACCAAGTGCCGCATGATCGGCAAGCGCGTCATCACCGCCACAGAGATGCTCGAATCGATGATCTACAACCCGCGCCCGACGCGCGCCGAGATCTCCGACGTCGCCAACGCCGTCTACGACGGCACCAGCGCCATCATGCTCTCCGGCGAGACCGCCGCGGGCAAGCATCCGGTCGAGGCCGTGGCCGTCATGGCGAAGATCGCGCTGGCCACCGAGGAGAACATCAACTACCGCAAGCGCTTCCGCAGCACGGAGTTCCAGACGCACTCCACCGTCGACGCCATCTCGCACGCGACCTGCGGCATGGCCATCGACATCGGCGCGAAGGCCATCGTCGTCTGCTCGCTCTCGGGCATGACGGCGCGGATGATCTCGCGCTTCCGCTCGCCGGTGGACATCTTAGGCATCACAACCAGCGAGCACACCTGGCGCAAGCTGGCGCTGTCGTGGGGCGTGGTTCCGACGATGAGCGTGGAGTACAAGTCGACCGACGTGCTGTTCTACGTCGCCACCCAGCTCGCGCGCGAAAAACTCGGCCTGAAGTCCGGCGACAAGATCGTCATCACCGGCGGCGTTCCCAGCGGCCAGTCCGGCAACACGAACCTCATCAAGGTCGAGGTGATTTGAGCGCATCTGCTTGAGGCAGGGCGCTTCGTCTCGCCTCTTTCTCAAAAAATCGCCGCGGCCGAACCCTTTCCGGTTCGGCCGCGGCTTTTTATTTCGCCTCGCCTTCATGGCGCTTTCCGGTGATTTTTCCATACACGAACAGCCCCGCGCCGCACAGCAGCGCCGTGACGCCGAACACGATCGCCGCCGTCAGGTAATCGCCGCTGCCGAGCGCCTGCGCGCACAGCGTCGACGTCACCACCGACGGGATGCGCCCCAACGTGCTGATGAGCAGCCATGCGCCCAGCGGGATCTTCGTCAGCCCCGCGCAGTAGGTCAGCAGATCCTTCGGCGTGCCGGGCAGGATCATCAGCACCGCCGTGACGGTGTACAGCCGCTTCGGGTTGCGCAGGATCTTCAGCGAATCGATCTTCTCTTTGGAAAAAAACAGCTCCACCAGCCGCCGCCCAAACGCGCGCACCAATCCGAACACGATCAGGCTGCCGGCCGCAATGCCGCCCAGGCACAACAGCGTGCCTTCCACCGCGCCGAACACATAGCCCGCCGCCATCTCCAGCGGCTCGCCCGGGATGACCGCCACGACCACCTGCAGGCAGACCATCGCCATAAAGATCACCCGGCTGCGCCAACCGTGCGCGTCCACCCACGCGCGAAAGCTGTCGATGTCCTCGACCCACTGCGTCATCGGGCGTCCGACGCGGACGACGATCACCGCGCTGACCGCGATGAACAGCGCCAGCAGCGCAAGGGCAAGAATCTTTTTCCTTTTATCCGTTTGCATACCGTCTTTCCTCGAATTCCAAAGGCATTAACTATAATTATACTGCGCTTTGATTGCGCCTGCAACCCGTTTTTCCAAAAATTGCAACTTCAGCCCTGTGCCGTTCGTCTAAAGGACAGCGCAGATCGCTGGCGATCCATCCCAACGCGCGAAAGGAGACGATTTCCATGAAGAAGCTCGCACTGTTGCTCATCCTCTGCCTGACCCTGACCGGCGCCGCCCTCGCGGAAACCGCGGAATCCCTCGGCACGCTCTACGACCTGATTGCCGGAGACCGGACGATCACCGGCGAAATCTTCCGCGCGAACGGCCCGGACGAGCCGGTCAGCGTCGACCTGATCGACGCGGGCGATCCGGCGCGCGACTTCGGCCTGACGGCGATTTTGCAGTACGAACGAGCCTATGCCGAATGGCCGGAGGCCGACGCCGCCGCCCTGATCGATGGGGAGGAACCCGCCGCGTCGGTCGAACTGACCTTTGACGACGGAACTTCTGCCGCCCTCGACTGGTACCGCGGCGCGCGGCTCGTCTGCGTGACCGAAGGCGGCGAGGCGCGCTTCTACCGCCACGGCATCTCGCTCGACTACTACATGGAGGGCGTGATCGCGCGGGAATTGGCCGAGGCTCCCTCGTCCCTCGGCACGCTCTACGAGGCGATTGCCGGAGATCGGACGATCACCGGCGAAATCTTTCGCGCGAACGGCCCGGACGAGCCGGTCAACGTCGACCTGATCGACGCGGACGATCCGGCGCGCGACTTTGGCCTGATGGCGATTTTGCAATATGAGCGCGCCTACTGCGCTTATCCAGAGGAAGACTTTTATCATCAGGAACCTGACGTCACGGTTGCGTTGACCTTCGGCGATGGAACGGGCGTGTCGATCAACTGGTATCGCAGCGAAC
Source organism: Candidatus Faecivicinus avistercoris (assembly GCA_018716805.1). Taxonomy (GTDB): domain Bacteria; phylum Bacillota; class Clostridia; order Christensenellales; family Aristaeellaceae; genus Faecivicinus; species Faecivicinus avistercoris. Next base: position 26,791 of record DVJL01000026.1, read on the forward strand.
CCTCCCTCATCCTCGTAACCGACGATGAAACCGGCAGGAAGGACTGCTATGCGACCGGCCTCTCGCTCGACTACTACATGGAGGGCGTGATCGCGCGGGAGCTGGCCGAGTAGCGCGGCGAAGAACGAATCCATGCGAAGACCCCGGACGGCATTGCCCGTCCGGGGCTGGTTGGTTTGGGGAGCGGAGTGCGTTTGAAAACTCCTGAAATGCCGTTTGAATGCCGGGCTTCCCGGTTGGCGCTGCGAACGGTTGGCTGAGCGCCGCGAGTGCGGACGGACAATCCCCACGATTCGCGCTTTTCACTTCTCCGGCATTCGCCGGGGCGCCGCGCGAATCAGCCGGTCCCGCGCCCCTCACGCTTCTTCTTCCAGCCGCTCGACCAGCTTGCGGATCCGCTCGCGCGCTTGGCTCTGGCGGAGGACGGCGTCCTCCTGCGGCGCGGGTTCGTCGCCCATCAGCGATACGAACTGGCTGACCTTCAGGCCGAGCGCATCCTGCATATCGCGGTCCGAGCCGCGCGGCGACACCAGATAGTAGCACAACAGCGAGTCCTGCTGGCCGATTCGGTGCGCGCGATCCTCCGCCTGCGAGTGCACCGCCGGCGACCAGTCCAGCTCACCGAACACCACGCACGTCGCCCGCTGGAGGTTCAGCCCGCTCGCCGAGCGCAGCGACACGCACAGCAGGTCGGTCCTGCCCTCCATGAACCGCGCGGCGGCCTCGTCCTTCTGCCGGTCGGTCTCGCGGCCGGTGATGAATCCTGGCCGGAACGCCTTCAGCTCGCGCTTGTAGAGGTCCATCACGGCGTGGTGGTGCGCCATCAGCAGCACCTTCTCCCCGGCTTCGAGCAGCGCGCGCACAAACGCGCAGACGAACGGCGCCTTCGCCAGCCCGGTCGCCTGCCGCTCGCGCTGGCAGATGGCGTCCTCGATCAGCGCGCGGCGGCCGGGATCGTCCGTGGCGCGCAGCAGGTTCAGCTGCTCCGCGACCGGCTTCATCAGTTCGCGGTAGACCGCGTCGTCCCAGTCGATCTCCTGCACCAGCCGCCGCTTCGGCGCGAGCTCCGTCAGCACGTCCGACTTCAGCCGCCGCAGCATCAGCCCCTCGCGCCGGAGGTGCTCGCCCAGCAGCTCCGGCTTGGCCACGACCGCGCTGTTGTAGCCGTAGCACCACTCGCGCGAAAAGCTCTCCCAATCGCCGAGAAAGTGGAAGTCGAGGATGTTGACCACGTTCCAGATCTCGCCGCCCTGGTTGTAGATTGGCGTGCCGGAGAGGCCGATGGCGTTTTCGCACGATTCCGAAAGCAGGCTCGCGGCGCTGTACTTGCTCGTGCCGTTGCGGCGAAGCTCCTGCGCCTCGTCGAAGATCACCGTGCGGAAGCCCTGCCGGGGCAGCTCGTCCTTCCAGCCGCGCAGGAGCAGGTAGTGGATCAGATAGACGTCCGCCTCCGGCAGCGGATACGGCTTAAGCCCCCGGATGACGTGCACCCGGACGTTCAGAAAGCGGCCGATTTCGCGCTCCCAGTTGCGGATCAGGTGCGGCGGCACGACGATCACCGCCGGATACGCCGCCGAGGTCGCCAGAAACGCCAGCGCCTGCACCGTCTTGCCCAGCCCCATCTCGTCCGCCAGCAGGCAGCGCCGCGCCGACAGCAAAAACGCCAGCCCCTGCCGCTGAAACGGCAGCAGCTCGCCCGCGAAGCTGCCCTCCGGCGGGTCGGCATACTCCGGCGACCGCCGCGCCTCCTCGCGCCGCACGGCGTAGTCCCGCGCCTCCTCGAGTGCCTGTTCCCAGCGCGCGCGGTCGCCCTCGCGGATCTCCAACGGGTAGCGCAGCATCAGCCAGTTCAGCTCGCCGATGATTCGCCGGTGGGCCGTGAACCGCGCCACGCCGCGTCCGCGCCCGTCGCAGCCGGGAAACAGCCGCTTTGCCAGCTCCGTCACGCACGGCTCGCCCTTGATCGTCCAGCACTTCGACCGCCGGTTGTAGGACAGCGTGCCATACGTCTGCGCCCCCGGCGGCACATCGCGCAGATATGCCGGAACATCGCCCACGGCGATCGCCTCCTTCGTGCGGTTTTCATTGCGCCGTCTTTCGCGCGCTGTCGCCATTCGGCGCAGCGGATTCCAACAGACCGGCGGCAGACCCGGCCACCGGCTTGCCCTGA
>DVJL01000027.1 GCA_018716805.1 Candidatus Faecivicinus avistercoris
CGGCGACGTCCTGGAAGGTGACCTTGTTCGCGTTCGGGTCGCTCAGCCGGGCGCGCGATTTGCCGAAGTTCATCGCGCCCTTCGCGCCGCCGGACTGCTGGCGGAACATGAAGTACATCAGCACGCCGAACAGCGCGACCGTCACCAGAATCGGCAGCCATTCCACCCACCACGACGGCGAAGCCGGGAGACGCGTCGTAATCTCAAAGCGGTATTCCGTCGGGCTGACGCTGCGGCCGAGCACCTCGGTGTAGATGGCGTTGACGTCCGTGTAGAACTGCTCCTCGCTGGGGAGGATGCAGCGGATGTCGTAGTAGGTGCCGAAGTCCGGTTCGGAGACGAGGCTGCCCTCGATGCGGCCGATCAGCACGTTTTGCTGGATGATGACCTGATCGAGCGTCATGCCCTGCTGCGCTTCGGACACGGTTTCGCCCAGGTCGCTGCGCAGATCCGCCTCGACCCATTCCAGCAATTCCGTATAGCTGAGCGTCCTCGATTCCACCGGCGAGCCGGAGCCGAGCATATTCACCGTCAGGATGATGATCGCAATGAGCAACAGGTAGACCAGCGGCCCCTGGAAAATCCTGCGCAATGGCTTTTTCTCCAATTTTGGAAATCCTCTCTTTCAAAATTCAGCCCGGCCGCCTCGGCGGTCAGCAGTTTTCATAGACCTCGGGCTTCAGCACGCCGATATAGGGCAGGTTGCGGTAGCGCTCGGCATAGTCCAGCCCATAGCCGACCACGAATTCGTTTCCGACCTCGAAGCCGGAGTAATCCGCCTTGAGCTCGATGCCCGGCGCGCGGCGGGACGGCTTGTCCAGCAGCGTGCACAGCCGGATCGATTTCGCGCCGCGCGTGGCCAGCAGCCGCGTCAGGTACGACAGCGTGAACCCGGAGTCCACGATGTCCTCGACGATGACGACGTGCTTGCCCTCGATGGAGGTGGACAGATCCTTGCGGATTTCGACCTCGCCGCTCGACTTTGTGCGGTTGCCATAGCTGGAGACGGCCATGAAGTCCATCGTCAGGTGAACCGGCATGGCGCGCACCAGATCCGTGTAGAATACGATTGCGCCCTTGAGGATGCAGACCATCGTCGGATTCTTGTCGCGGTAATCCTCCGCGAGCTGCGCGCCGAGCGCGCGCACGCGTTCGCGAATCTGTTCTTCCGAGAGCAATACCTTCGCAATGTCCTTTTCCATCATGTGCTTCCCCTCCATCGTAATTCCAGTCATTCGCCGAGCGCCTTCTGCGCCCACGGCTCAAGATGCCATTCCAGTTCGAGCGCCGCGTCCGATTCGGAGCGCAGCGCGGCCTCTTCGGCGATGCAGATGCCCGCGGCCCAGAGCACGCGGCCGCCCTTTGCAATCAGCGGAACGAAGTCCCTGAGCGGCCGGTCGACGCGGCGGTCGGTCAGCACGTCCGACAGCAGCCGGTCGCCCGTGCCGAGCGGCCGGATGCGGTCGCCGTCGCGCCGCGTGCGCACGACCGCGCCCGCGAGCGCGTCCCTCCGAAGGACCTGGCGAAACGGCGCGTCGCGCACGGGCGCGGCTACGCACGGCCGGACGCGGAGCGAGCCGATTTCGCCAAATCGAATTTCGCCCGCCTCGGCGAGCGGAACCGGCGCGGGTAATCCGGCGCCTGCCGGGAGAAAATAGATTGCGCGCGGCGTCCGCTCGGCCATCGCGCCGCCGGTCAAAGCGATTCGCCCGCGCGCCTTTGCGCACAGCGCCACGAGCTCGACGAGCCGGTCGTGCGCAAGCGGCTGCGGGCAGGCGGCGCGAATCGCGCGCCGCAGGATCGCCTCGTCCGCCTCCTCGGGGCGGCGGATGCGCCGTCCATACGGGCCTTCGTCCAGATGGTCGCGCAGAAACGCATCGGTCAGCCGCTGCATGAACCGGTTTTCGCAGCGGGCCGCCTCGGCGTACCGCGAAAGCGCGCGCGCCGCTGCGGGATAGGATTCCTCGAGAGCAGGCAGGCCATGCAACCGCAGCGCGTTGCGCGGCGTGTCTGGTGAAAGATTTGTCCGGTCCGTGCGCCATGCGACGCCGCGTTCGCGCAGAAACTGCTCGAGCGCGCGTCGGGGCGTCGAGAGCAGCGGGCGGTAGAGGTCGCCGGAGCGCTCGTCCATGCCGCCGGCGCCGTCTGGACCCGAGCCGCGCAACAGGTGCATCAGCACCGTCTCCGCCTGATCGTCCATGTGGTGCGCCAGCGCGATCCATTCTGCGCCGGTCTCGCGGCGGATCCTCCGAAGCGCGTCGTAGCGGGCGCGCCGGGCGGCGGTTTCGATGCCCTCGCCGGTTTCGCGGGCCAGCGCGGGAACGTCCACATGCGCGATGCGAAGCGGCACGCCCAGCCGGCGGCACAGCGCGCGGCAGTATTCCGCATCGGCGAGCGATTCCGCGCCGCGGATGCCGTGCTCGACGTGCGCCGCGGTCAGCGTGAGCGCGAGCGCGTCCCGCCTCTCCGCGAGCAGACAGAGCAGCGCCACCGAGTCCGCACCGCCCGAGACGGCCACGAGCAGGTGGCACCCGCGCGCCGCGGAAAAGTCGGGCAGGTCGAAGCGGCTCATGAAACACCCCTCCACAATATCCTCTATTATATCGGAAAAACGACGCAAAGGCAACGGGGTTTTCAGAGAATTCGGTGTAAAACGTGGGATATTCCGCGATGTTTCGCGATATATACGATTGTGTCCGCTCGATTTGCGGTCATATCCAGAAAGAGGCGGCGCTTCCGGAAACCGCCAGATCCCGCGCCCGCGCGCCGCGCGCGTTTCGCGGCCCATGCATTCCCACCGCGCGGCCGATTTGCCAGCATACGGCCGGCGGCCTTCGGAGAAGTTAGTCAGAGGAACCGCGCGGGGCCTGAGTGAAGGAGGAATGGCGTATGAACGAAGTGAAACTGCGGCGGCGCGTCGGATGGCTGTTGGCAGCGGCCATTGTGGCGACGCTTTCGCCGCAGGTGGGGGCGATTTCGGGTTTGCCGGATGCGCTGGTCATGCCGACGGGCGGCATGGCGAGCGTGGAGGTCGCGCTTCCACTGAGCGCGGAGGTGCGCGACGACGAGGCGGTGCTGGCCGCGGTCGACCATGGCGCGGGCGAAGCGCTCAACCTGACCGCGGGGGATTCGTCCGGAACGGCTGAAGTGGTGTTCCGGCTGCTCGGCCTGCCGGTCAAGACGATGACGGTGACGGTCGAACCTCCGCGCGTGCTGGTGCCGGGCGGGCAGTCGCTGGGCGTCGCGGTGCAGACGCAGGGGCTGGTGGTCGTCGGCGCTTCCGATCTGGGCGATGCGCCCAGCCCGGCGCATGAGGCTGGGATTCGCGCGGGCGACGTGATCCAGTGCGTCAACGGCGCCTATGTCGGCACGGCCGGAGAGCTCTCGGAGCTGATCGCCGCGTCGGAGGCGGAGACCGTGCACGTCGAGGTGCTGCGCGATGGGGAAATGCTCGCGTTTGACGTCGCGCCGCAGACCGATCCGCGCGATCAGGTGCGCAGGCTCGGCGTTTGGGTGCGGGAAAGCACGGCGGGCATCGGCACTTTGACCTATTACGATCCCGAGACCGGCGGCTATGGCGCGTTGGGCCACGCGATTACCGACGTGGACACCGGCGTCGCCTTTCCTGTGGCCGACGGCGCGGTCTATGAAAATGAAGTCGTCGGCGTGACGCGCGGCGAGGAGGGCGAACCCGGCGAGCTGACGGGGGCGTTCTTCGAGGCGGAGAATGCGCTGGGCAGCATCGAGCGCAACACGGAGTTTGGCGTGTTCGGCGCGGCGGAGGGGGCGCTCGAGGCGGGATCGCTGTATCCCGACGGCCTGCCCGTCGGAACGCGCTCGGACATCCACACAGGGGAGGCGCAGATTCTGGCGACGATCGGCGCGGAGGGCGTGCGCGCCTATGACTGCGAGATCGAGAAGCTCTACGATCAGTCCGAGCCGCAGACGCGCTCGATGGTCGTGCACATCACGGATCCAGAACTGCTCGAGCGGACGGGCGGCATCGTGCAGGGCATGTCCGGCTCGCCGATCGTTCAGGACGGGAAGATCGTGGGCGCGGTGACGCACGTGCTCGTCAGCGATCCGACGCGCGGTTACGGCGTGTACATCGAGTGGATGCTCGACGCCGCGGCGTGACGGCTCTGCGTTAACTTCACAAAAAGTACGGCGCCGTGCAGGAATTCGCGGAACAGGCGTAGAATTGAATGAACCGCTGGGAGTTTCCCGGTGAAGCTCCCGGCTTTGTGAGGGCTTTGCCCGGACGGGGAGGTCGCCATGGCTCTGTGTGCGGTGATTGCATCGATCGACGGCGGGGAGTTGGCGGCCTGCGCGTCCGCGGCCGGTTTTGCGGAAGTTATTTCCGTTCGGGACGGGCTTTCGGCGCTGCGCCGGCTGCGCGAGCGGACGGCCGACGCGCTGATTGCGGATGCCGTGCTGCCCGGTCTGGATGGACTCGGGCTGTTCCGCCGGGTGCTGGAGTCGCCGCTGCGGGTGCATCCCGCAATGGTGCTCGCGCTGCCGGAGGGCATGTCCGCGCCGCCGCACGAAGAATTTGCGGCGGTCGAGCGTCCGCTGTCGGTGGAGCGCGTCAGGGCTGCGCTGGAATCGCAGCGCCCGGAAAACCGCGCGATTCCGGAGGAAAAGCGGCGCAGGGCGCGCGAAGCGCTTTCGTCGCTGGGCGTGCCGGACCACCGGGGAACGGACTGCCTTGCGCGGGCGGTCGAACTCGCATGGCTCGATGGGCGCTACCTCAGCGCGCTGACGTCGCGGCTGTATCCGGCGGTGGGCCGCAGCTTTGGCATGGACGGCCGCGCGGTCGAGCGCGCAATCCGCTATGTCATCGACGCGGCGTGGCGCATGGGCGAGATTGAGGCCCAATATCAAATTTTTGGCAATACCGTCGACGCGAGGCGCGGCAGCCCGACCTGCGGTGAAATGATCGCGCGCATCGCGGATATACTACGTTGGGAGGGAAGAGCATGAAAAGGATGAAGCATGTGGTTCTGGTGGTGCTGGACGGCGCCGGCGCCGGCTATCAGCCGGACGCGGACAAATATGGCGATGTGGGCGCGAACACGCTGGGCCACGTCATCGAACAGGAGCATCCTGAGATTCCAAATCTGACGGAGATGGGCCTGCTGAAGACCATTGGCATGCACCCCGAGGATGAGGACGATCCCATCGGCTGCTACGGCACGATGCTGGAGCGCGCCGCGGGCAAGGACACCACGACCGGCCACTGGGAGCTGGCGGGCCTGACGCTTGAGAAGCCCTTTCCGACCTATCCAAACGGCTTTCCCCAGGAAGTGATCGACGAGTTTGAGCGCGAGACGGGCATGGGCACGATCGGCAACTGCGTCGCTTCCGGCACGGAGATCATCGAGCGGCTGGGGCCGGAGCACATCCGCACCGGCAAGCTGATCGTCTACACCTCGGCCGACAGCGTCTTTCAGATCGCTGCGCACGAGGCCATCGTGCCGCCGACGGAGCTGTGGCACATCTGCCGCATCGCGCGCCGCATCCTGAAGGGCGAACACAGCGTCGGCCGCGTCATCGCGCGCCCGTTTATCGGCAATCCCGGCGCGTTTGTGCGCACCGGCAACCGCCGCGATTTCTCGGTCGATCCCGTCGGAAAGACGATGCTCGACGTCATCAAGGGCGACGGCATGGACGTGCTGGGGGTCGGCAAGATCGAGGACATCTTCAACCACCGCGGGCTGACGCAGTCCAACCACGCCGCCGGCAACGAGGCGTGTACCGACGCGATCATCGAATATATGAAGAAGGAACACTGGCGCGGTCTGCTGTTTGCGAACCTCGTGGACACGGACATGCTCTATGGCCATCGCAACGACGTGCCCGGCTTTGCCCGCGCGCTCGAGGCGTTTGACCGCCGCCTTCCGGAGATTCTCAAGCTGCTGGGCGACGACGGCATGCTCATCATCACCGCCGACCACGGCTGCGATCCCGCCTATCCCACCACGGATCACACGCGCGAGCGCGTGCCGCTGCTGGTATGGGGACTGGGGCTCGAGGAGGGCGTCGATCTGGGCGAGCGCGCCACGTTTGCCGACGTCTCCGCCACCGTGCTCGAAGCGCTCGGCTGCCGCCAGCGCCTGGATGGCACGTCATTTTATAAGACGATTGCGCTGGATGCAAACTGAGGCGCCGCATCGGTTTCGACCATGAAATCCTCTGAACCCGCCTTTTGCAAAGGGCGGGTTATCAAACCGCAGGGAACCCCTGCAAAAGCAAAATCCCTTTGGCCGAAAAGCGCCAAGGGGATTTTTGTTTGCTGCAGGGGAAGGCGGCGCACCATTTGGAAATGCGCTGCCCGCCGCGCAGGCAGCTGCGCGGCGGGCGGATTTGCACCGTCAACGGCTGAGAATCAATAGCCGTGCTCCTGCAGGAAGTCGATCAGCAGATTGCCCATGATTTCGCTGCCCTGGATGTAGGAGGAGTGATCTTCGCCATCGACGATGACCAGCTCGGAATTCGGCAAGCTGTCGGCGATGAGCTGGGTGTGCTCGGCCAGAATGACGTCTTCGCTGCCGGCCGTGACCAGCACGGGGATGTCGATGCTCGCCAGATCGGCGGGATCGATGTCCGGCTCCGTCAGCATCAGCGTGACCAGCGGATCTGGATTCGCTTCGTTTTCAGCGGCGAAGTATTCCATCAGCTCAGGATCCGCGCCGTCGGGATAGAGGTTGGTGCCGCTGATCGCCATCAGGCTCAGCGTGCCGGGGTGAGCCAGCTCGAGCGTCAGGCCGATGATGCCGCCGTCGCTCCAGCCGTAGTAGGCGGGCTGTTCGAGGCCGAGTGCGGTGATGAACTGATAGACGTCTTCGGCCATGTCGGCATAGTGGTATTCGTCGAGCGGCTCATTGGCGCCCTGGCCGCGCGAGTCCAGCGCGTAGACCTGATAGCCCGCGTCGACCAGCTGCTGCATTTCGACGGTAAACGCGGTGTGTGAGCCGCCGTTGCCGTGCACGAGCACGACCGGCTTGCCCTCGCCGGCGACGGCATAGTACAGCGATACGCCATTGACCTCGATGGTCGCATGTTCGCCGATGCAGTCCGCTTCGGGATCGGCGGTTTCCTCGGCCGCAGCTTCCTCAGTTTCGGCCGTTTCAGCCGTTTCCTCGGCTGCAGCCGTCTCGGCAGTTTCCTCTGCGGCCTCCGCGAAGGCGGGGCAGACAACGATAAACAGCATTGCCAGCATCCATGCGAGCATTTTCTTCATATTTCTCTCTTCCTTTCGGATAAAAATGCAAGGGAGCTATCCCTTTCGGTTCGCTCCCTTGCTGGGTTTGATTATAGCACGATCCCCGATGCCTTCCAGCGCAAATCTGTTAAGTTTCACATGCCGAAGGCGGGAATGGGGGCACCTGAGGCGTCATTCCGCGGTGATGTACTTGTCGATGATCGACTGCACGGTGCCGTCGGCGATGAGTTCCTCGAGCGCGGCGTTGAATTCATCGTAGATTTCGCTTTCCTTCGCGAAGCAGACGGCGTATTCCTCGAGCGCATAGGCGGTGTCGAGCAGCTCGAGTCCCTCGTTGGCCTCCACGAAGCTGGCGGCCACCTGATCATCGATGATGACGCAGTCGACCTTGCCGGAGCTCAGCGCGACGATGGCGTCCGGCGCCTTGTTGTAGCGCTCGATGGAATGGCTCAGGCCGTTGGCTTCGACGTCGTCGGTGATGTAGAGGTCGCCGGTCGTGCCGATTTGCACGCCGATGTTAAAGGTGTTTTCAGGGTTGAACAAATCGTCCACGGAGGTGATGGCGCTGCCCTCGGGCACGATGACGGACTGCTTGGCCGTGGTGTAGGGAGTGGAGAAATCGACGCTCTGCATGCGCTCCTCGGTGATCGTGAAGCCGGACATGCCGAAGTCGACCTTGCCGCTGACGACGGCGGCGATGATCGAATCGAACTGCATGTCCTCGATCGAAAGGTCGTAGCCCAGCTTCTCGCAGACCGCCTGCGCGATCTCGACGTCGATGCCGACGATCTCGCCGGTTTCGTCGTCGTAGTACTCATAGGGGGCGAAGTCGATGCTGGAACCCATCGTGAGCGTTTCGGCGAAGGCGGCGGTCGAGACCATCAGGGCGAGGGAGAGCAGAATGGCAAAGATCTTTTTCATTGTTGAACTTCCCTTCTCGGTTGGATTTTCCGACGGCGTCCTGCGCCGGAATTATGTGCATAAGAATACCACGATGTGGAGTGACTGTCAATGCATTTTTATGTAAAATTTTCGGACTATATGTATATTTAAGCATGTTATGCCGGGAAATACAGGCATATGCTGGAATAAAATGCGGAATGCGTCGGGAGAATACGAACGTGAGCCGCGCATTTTTACGCGGAAACTATTGCATATTTTTGCGAAATGGAGTATAATGGGCGTACAATGAAACGCAACGGAGGTTGAAACGATGAACTTCAAGGGACGCAGTTTCCTCAAATTGCTGGACTTTACGCCCGCTGAGATCGGTGCGCTGATCGACCTGGCGGCCGAGCTGAAGGCGAAGAAGAAGGCCGGCGTTGCGCACGACGCGCTGCGCGGTAAGAACATCGCGCTGATCTTTGAAAAGACGTCCACCCGCACGCGGTGCAGCTTCGAGGTCGCCGCGTATGACCTCGGCATGGGCGTGACCTACCTCGATCCCGCCGGATCCCAGATCGGCAAGAAGGAGTCCATCGCCGACACGGCGCGCGTGCTCGGCCGCATCTACGACGGCATCGAGTACCGCGGCTTCGGACAGGAAATCGTCGAAACGCTGGCGAAGTACGCCGGCGTGCCGGTCTGGAACGGCCTGACGAACGAATTCCACCCCACACAGGTGCTGGCCGACCTGCTGACCCTGCGCGAGCGCTTCGGCCGGCTGAAGGGGCTGAAGCTGGTCTACATGGGCGACGCGCGCTACAACATGGGCAATTCGCTGATGGTCGGCTGCGCAAAGATGGGGCTGAGCTTCGTGGCGTGCGCGCCGGAGAAGTACCTTCCGGGCGCGGGGCTGGTCGCCGAATGCCGGAAGATCGCCCAGGAGACCGGCGCGTCGATCGAGCTTTCTTCCGCGCCGATGGAGGCCGTCCGGGGCGCGAACGCCGTCTATACCGACGTCTGGGTCTCCATGGGCGAGCCGGACGAGGTCTGGGAGGAGCGCATCCACGAGCTTTCGCCCTATCAGGTCGATGCCGAAAAGATGGCCGCAGCCGCGCCGGACTGCGTGTTCATGCACTGCCTGCCGGCGTTTCACGACCTGAACACCGGCATCGGCCGCGAGATCGCCAACAAATTCGGCGTTCAGGAGATGGAGGTCACCGACGAAGTGTTTGAAGGCCCGCAGTCGATCGTGTTCGACGAGGCGGAGAACCGGATGCACACCATCAAGGCCGTGCTCGCCGCGACGCTCGCGGGTATGGAGCCGTCAAAATAGAAGTGGATGGGATTTTCATGAGCAAGGCTTATCTGGTGCTGTCCGATGGGACGGTCTATGAAGGCGAGGGCTTCGGCGCCGAGGCCGACGGCCTTGGCGAGCTGGTGTTCACCACCGGCATGACCGGATACATCGAAACGCTGACCGACCCGAGCTATGCCGGCCAGATCATCATGCAGACGTTTCCGCTGATCGGCAACTACGGCATCATCGACGCGGACTTTGAGGGGAACTGCCTCGCACGCGGCTACGTCGTGCGCGAGTGGTGCGATGCGCCGTCCAACTTCCGCTGTCAGGGAACGGTCGACGCATTTCTCAAAGCGCGCGGGATTCCCGGCATCTGCGGCGTGGACACGCGCGCGATCACGCGCCGCATCCGCGAACAGGGCGTCATGAACGCCCTGATCTGCCGCCGCGTGCCGGACGACCTCTCGGCTCTCCGCGCCTATGCGGTGACCGGCGCGGTCGATCTGGCAACCTGCGCAGAGCCTTCGGTGCATCCGGCCGCGGGGGAGGCGCACTATCGCGTGGCGCTCGTCGACTACGGCGCAAAGCGCAACATCGTCCGCGAGCTGTGCCGCCGTGGCTGCGAGGTCGCCGTCGTGCCCGCGCGGACGGCGGCGGAGGCGATCCTCGACCTCGATCCGGACGGGATCATGCTCTCCAACGGGCCGGGCGACCCCGGCGAGAACGCCTTCTGCATCGCGCAGATCGCGAAGCTGCTGGGCAAAAAGCCGCTGTTCGGCATCTGCCTGGGCCATCAGCTGACGGCGCTCGCGACCGGCGCGCGGACGGAAAAGATGAAGTACGGCCACCGCGGCGCAAACCAGCCGGTGCGCGACCTCGCCGGCGCGCGGACCTACATCACCAGCCAGAACCACGGCTACGCGGTCGTATCCGACTCGGTGAAGGCCGGAAAGGTGCGCTACGTCAACGCCAACGACGGAACCTGCGAGGGCATCGACTATCCGGAATGGCGCGCGTTCACCGTGCAGTTCCACCCCGAGGCCAGCGCCGGGCCGCGCGACACGTCGTTTCTGTTCGACCGCTTTCTCGACCTGATGGGAGGTGCGCCGCATGCCGCTGAATAGGGATATCCGCAAGGTGCTGATGATCGGCTCCGGCCCAATCGTCATCGGACAGGCGGCGGAGTTCGACTATGCCGGCGCGCAGGCCTGCCGCGTGCTGAAGGCCGCGGGCGTGAACGTCGTGCTCGTGAATTCCAATCCCGCCACGATCATGACCGACAGCGCGCTGGCGGACGAGATCTATCTGGAGCCGCTGACGGCGCGGACGGTCAAGCGCATCATCGAGCGCGAAAAGCCGGACAGCATGCTCGCCGGGCTGGGCGGCCAGACGGGCCTGACGCTTGCCATGCAGCTGGACAAGGAGGGCTTTCTCGCGCAGCACGGCGTGCGGCTGATCGGCGTCAACGCCGAGGCGATCGACAAAGCCGAGGACCGGCAGCGGTTCAAGGAGACCATGCAGGCCATCGGCGAGCCGACCATCCCCTCCGAAATCGCCAACGACGTGCCCCGCGCGCTCGAAATCGCCGAGGCCGTCGGCTATCCAGTGATCGTGCGTCCGGCGTTTACGCTGGGCGGCGCGGGCGGCGGCGTGGCCTACGCGCCGGAGGAGCTTCGCGAGACCGCGCGGACGGGGCTGGAGATGTCGCCGATCCATCAGGTGCTGATCGAGCGCTACATCGCCGGCTGGAAGGAGATCGAGTTTGAGGTCATGCGCGACGCCGTGGGCAACGCCATCGCGGTCTGTTCGATGGAAAACTTCGATCCCGTCGGCATCCACACCGGCGATTCCATCGTCGTCGCGCCGGCGCTGACGCTGGCGGACAGGGAAAATCAGATGCTGCGCAGCGCGGCGCTGAACATCATCTCGGCACTGGGCGTGGTCGGCGGATGCAACTGCCAGTTTGCGCTCAACCCGGACAGCTTTGAATATGCCGTCATCGAGGTCAACCCGCGCGTGTCGCGCTCGTCCGCGCTGGCGAGCAAGGCCACCGGCTATCCCATCGCAAAGGTCACCACGCAGATCGCGCTGGGCTATACGCTCGACGAGATCCGAAACGAGATTACCGGCAAGACCTGCGCCTGCTTCGAGCCCGCGCTGGACTACGTCGTGGTCAAGCTGCCGAAGTGGCCGTTTGACAAGTTCGCCGGTGCCAGCCGCGCGCTCGGCACGCAGATGAAGGCCACCGGCGAGGTCATGGCCATCGCGCCGTCGTTTGAAATGGCGCTGATGAAGGCCGTGCGCGGCGCGGAGATCGGGCTGGACACGCTCAACCGAGCGGACGCGAGCGGCCTGCCGGTCGAGGAGCGGCTGAAAAACGCCGACGACCTGCGTCTGTTTACGATCTTCGAGGCGCTCAAGTCCGGCGTCTCCATCGACCGCATCCACGAGATCACGAAGATCGACCGCTGGTTCCTCGCGAAACTCGCGCATCTCGCCGAATACGAGCGCTCGATCGCCGGGGGGCTGACGGAGGAGAGCTACCTGCGCGGCAAGAAGCTCGGCTATCCGGACGGCGCGCTGCGCCGGCTGAGCGGGGCGAAGGCGCTGCCGGAGGCGCGGTCGTCGTTTAAGATGGTCGACACCTGCGGCGCGGAGTTCGACGCCGAGACGCCGTACTTCTACTCCACCTTCGACGCCGAATGCGAGTCGCGCGCGTTCCCGCGCTCGGGCAAGCCGGTGATCGTCGTGCTCGGCTCCGGGCCGATCCGCATCGGGCAGGGCATTGAGTTCGACTATTCTTCGGTGCACTGCGTGTGGACGCTCAAGGAGATGGGCTACGACGTCGTCATCGTCAACAACAACCCCGAGACCGTCTCCACCGACTACGACACCGCCGACCGGCTCTACTTTGAGCCGCTGACCGAGGAGGACGTGCTGCGCATCCTCGAAGTCGAAAAGCCGGTGGGCGTCGTGGTGGCGTTCGGCGGCCAGACGGCGATCCGGCTGACGCAGGCGCTCGACCGCGCGGGGACCAACATCCTCGGCACCTCCGCCGAGGGCATCGACATCGCCGAGGACCGCGCGCGGTTCGACGCGCTGCTGGAGCGGTTCTCCATCCGGCGGCCGAAGGGCATGGGCGTGCGCACGCTCGACGAGGCATTCGCGGCGGCGCAGTCGCTCGGCTATCCGGTGCTGCTGCGGCCGAGCTACGTCATCGGCGGCCAGAACATGACCATCGCCCACCGCCCGGAGGACGTCGAGCGCTACATGGCGCGCATCCTCGCCGGCGGCATCGACAACCCGGTGCTCGTGGACAAGTACATGGCCGGCATCGAGCTGGAGGTCGACGTCATCTCCGACGGCGCCGACGTGCTCATTCCCGGCGTGATGGAGCACATTGAGCGCGCCGGCGTCCACTCGGGCGATTCCATCGCCGTCTATCCGCCGTACAACCTGACCGACCGGATGCTCGGCCGCATCGTCGAGAACTCCACGAAGCTCGCGCTGGCGCTGGGCACGAAGGGGCTGGTGAACATCCAGTACCTGATCTACCACGGCGAGCTGTACGTCATCGAGGTCAATCCGCGCGCGTCGCGCACGATCCCGTACATCAGCAAGGTCACCGGCGTGCCGATGGTCGATCTGGCCAGCCGCGTGATGGTCGGGCAGAAGCTCAAATCGCTCGGCTACGGCACGGGGCTGTACCGCACGCCGCCGTACTTCGCCGTCAAGGTGCCCGTGTTCTCGTTTGAGAAGCTCGCCGACGCGAACAGCTATCTCGGCCCGGAGATGAAATCGACCGGCGAGGTGCTCGGCATCGGCAAGGACATGGGCGAGGCGCTGTTCAAGGGGCTGGTCAGCGCGGGATTCCATCTGCCCGCGCCCGGCACGGAGATCGGCGCGCTTTTGAGCGTGGACGAATACGACTACTACGAGGTGCTCGGCCTTGCGCGCAAACTGGACGGGCTCGGCTGCCGCCTCTACGCGACCGGCGGCACCGCCGCGGCGATCGCCACGCTGGGCATCCCGGTCGAGAAGGTCGCCGACATCCACGACATCGAGGCGACGAAATTGCTGCTCGAGAGCGGCGCGATCCAGCTGATCGTCTACACCGGCGCGCTGCTGGACGCTACGATTGAGGATTACATCGCCCTGCACCGCCAGGCGCTTCGGCTGAACCTCGCGTGCCTGACCTCGCTCGACACGGCCAACGCGCTGGCCGACAGCATCGCCAGCCGCTATACGCAGGACAACACCGAGCTGGTGGACATCAACCACATGCGAACCTGCCGCCGCCGTCTTCGCTTCATGAAGATGCAGGGCACGGGCAACGACTATCTGTTCTTCGACAACTTCGACGGCGCGATTACCGATCCCGAGTCGCTGTGCGTGCGCCTGTGCCGGAGCCACTACGGCGTCGGCGCGGACGGGATCGTGCTGATCGGTGCGTCGGAGGTGGCCGATGCGCGGATGCGCATCTACAACCGCGACGGCACAGAGGGGCGCATGGCGGGCAACTGCATCCGCTGCGTGGCGAAATTTTTGTACGATTCCGGCCGCGTGACGGCCGAGGAGATGACCATCGAGACGGCCAGCGGCGTCAAGCGCCTGCGCGTCTACACGCGCGACGGCCGCGTGACCTCCGCCGACGTCGATATGGGGCGCGCCGTGCTGGACGCCGCCGCCGTGCCGTGCACGCTGCCCTATGCGCGCGCGATCGGCGTGTCGGCCGTCATCGGCGGCAGGGAGTATGCCGTCACCTGCGTGTCCATGGGCAACCCGCACTGCGTGGTGTTCACCGATTCGGTCGATGCCCTCGACCTCGACACCCTCGGCCCGCAGTTTGAAAACGCGCCGGTCTTCCCGGAGCGGGTCAACGCGGAATTTGTCCGCGTGGTCAACCGCACGACGCTGCGGATGCGCTGCTACGAGCGCGGAAACGGCGAGACGATGGCCTGCGGCACGGGCGCCTGCGCCGCGGTCGTCGCCGCGGTGGAAAACGGCCTGTGCGAAAAGGACACCGACGTCAACGTCTACGTCAAGGGCGGCCTGCTGGTCGTTCGCTATGCCGACGAGGGCGTGACGCTGGCCGGCAATGCGGAGCTGGTGTTCGAGGGCGTGGTCGAGGTGTGAAATCTGTCCTTTGAGCCCGATGCGCTTGAGAGCGCGGAGGCGGGAGCGGGGCGGCCGCCTGCTTTGTTGGAATTGCGGCGGCCGCCCCGCCTTTGCATGCATTGGAATTGACAAGCCTGCACATCAATGTTAAAATAAGGCATAAACTGCCGCGAAAGCGCGCAGCAGAGAACAGGAGGATGCCCTTTGCCGGTGCGGCTGATTGGACGGGAAGACGTCATAGCGTGCGAGAAAATTCAGAGCATCGCATTTGCCTATTCGCTGGATCTGAGGGAGCTCGAAGGCATTCTGTCCAGGGAGCCGGAGCCGCCCGACCCCTACATTGGCCACTTCGACGGGGAGGGTAACTTGACCGCGTGCATGGAACTGCCGGAGTACAAAATCCGATATGAGGGCGGATGGGCTCGGATGACCGGCATTGCCGGGGTCGCTTCGCTGCCGGAATGCCGGTTTGGCGGCGCGGTGCGCCAGCTTGTGCAGTTTGCCTTCCAGCGCATGCGCCAGAGCGGCGCGCTGTTTTCGGCGCTGTATCCATTTTCCCATGCCTTCTACCGCCAGTTCGGCTTTGAGCTGTGCCAGTTCTCGCCGGAATACGAGATCCCGGCGGAAGCGCTGGCGCCGTTTCGCTGCACGGCAGGCGTGCGCATGGTTCAGCCCGGCGCTCCGCTGGATGCGCTGAAGGCCGTCTTTTCCGCCCGCTTTTCGGAGTTCAATCTGGCCATCGAACGCGAGGACCGCCGCTGGCGGGGGATCCTCGGCAGGGATCCCTACAAGGAGCGCATTTACGCATACCTACTCGAAGAGTGCGGCGCGCCCATCGCCTATGTAGTCCTTTCTCCCGAGGACGATGGCCCGGGAAAGATCGGGAACGTTCGCGAGATCGCGTTTGCGCAGCCGCGCGCACTCGCGCAGGCGTTCGGCTTTCTGTACCGCCTGTCCGCCCAGTATGGAAAGTTTCGGATGTACCTGCCCGGCGTGCCGCTCGCCTCGCTGCTGGGCGAGAGCTATGCGCTGCGCGGAAACCTTCACAGCCCGCATGGCCAGCCGATGGCGCGCGCAATCGACGTTCGCGGGGCGCTCGAACGGAAGCGCCACTTCGACGGCGCACGCTATTCGCTGCGCGTTCGCGACGAAATGATTCCCGAGAACGACGGCCTTTTCAGCGTGGAATGCGAGGCTGGGAGAGTGCGCGTCGCGCAGGCCGGGGGAATCGAACCGGATTTGACCGCGGATGTCCGAACGATGACTCAGCTGCTGCTGGGGTTTTCTTCCATCGATGATGCGCTGTATCGGGAAGACGTTTGCGTTTCGGGCAATCTGGAAACGCTGCGCAGGGTTTTTGTGCGGCGGCCTGTGTATCTGACGGAGCACTTCTAAGCGCCTGCGCGGCTGTAAAATTGGAGGAAACGGGACATGAAGCGGATTGAACCTGCGGTTGAACGCGTTCTGCTTGAGCGCTTTGGCGGGGACAGCGTCGTCGCGCTGGCAACCGTCGAGGATGGAATGCCCTACTGCCGGAGCGTCAATGCGCACTACGAGGGCGGCTGCTTCTACGTCGTCACGCATGCGCGATCGAACAAAATGCGGCAGATTGCAAAGGAACCGATGGTCGCGCTGAGCGGTGAATGGTTTTCCGGACACGGACGGGCCGAGGATATGGGAGCGTTTGCGGCCGCCGCAAATGAAGCGGTCGCCGCCCGGCTTCGGCGCGCCTTTTCTGCGTGGCTTGGCAACGGCCATACCGATCCGAACGATCCCGATACGCACATCCTGCGCATTGCGCTGACGGATGGCGTGCTGCTCAGGCACGGCGTCCGCTACGAAATCTGAAAGCCTACCGGGCGTGAAGACCGCATTTTCTGCAAATGTCCGCCGCAGAGGGCTGCGGCTGCTGGCCGTGCGGAGTTTGTGCAGACGCTGCGCGCCTGTGCCGGCCTTTCGAGACGAGCTTTTTTATGAAAAAGCGCTGCGAAAGCGGATTTGCTTTCGCAGCGCTAAGATGTTCTTCCTGGCGAGA
Source organism: Candidatus Faecivicinus avistercoris (assembly GCA_018716805.1). Classification (GTDB taxonomy): domain Bacteria; phylum Bacillota; class Clostridia; order Christensenellales; family Aristaeellaceae; genus Faecivicinus; species Faecivicinus avistercoris. The sequence goes on from DVJL01000027.1 coordinate 16,564, forward strand.
GGTGGTAAAAGAGTTTTTTCGTTCTTTTATAGCCATTTCGAGTCCCGCCGGCATGAATTGCCGGCGGGGCTGTCTTTTGCCGAAAGGGCTGTTTCAGGGTTTTTGCGCAGGAAGGGCGGAAAATTGCGCGGTTCCCATGCAGACTTCAGCGATCCTTGGTCACCGGGGCAAATTTTGCGCCGGTATAATTTCCCAAGGCGATGGGATCGACGCACATCTGCAGGCCGCGCTGTCCGGCGCTGACGTAGATCCGGTCGAATTGCCGGGCGGTTTCGTCGATCACGGTCGGGTACTTCTTCTTCATGCCCACCGGCGAACAGCCGCCGCGGATGTATCCGGTCAGCGGCTGGAGCTCGCGGACGTGGATCATCTCGATCTTCTTTTCTCCCGCCGCAGCGGCGCACTTCTTCAGGTCGAGCTCGCAAGCCACGGGAATGCAGAATACGCAGACGCCGTGCTTTTCGCCGCGCGCCACCAGCGTCTTGAACACGCGCGCGGGATCGAGCCCCATCGCGGCCGCCGCGTGGACGCCGCTGAGGTCGCTCTCGTCGACCTCGTAGGAGGCGGTTTCAAATTCGATGCCGGCCTGCTTGAGCAGACGCATTGCGTTGGTCGTGGTCATGGTTCTTCCTCCCTGCGGATGAGCAGCCCTTTCATGAAATCGCTTTCGTTGTGAAATGCGAGGACGGTTTCGATTTCCTCCGCGGTCAGGCCGAGGAGCAGCTTGATCTCTGAATCGCGCTTGAACCGGTCGACGGTGACGATCATCCCCACGAGCGGCAGGCCGGGCAGCGAGCCCGTCCAGAGGTCGATGCCGCCGCCGTCCATGGACGAGGTTCCCCTCAGATAGCCGTAGTCCGCCGGATAGACATGGCCGTACTTTGGATGCCGGGAGCCCTTCGGCCGGTCGATGACGATTTCACACTGGGCGATCAGCGCGTCGAGCGCGCGCCAGAAGTCGCGGTTCGCGGCCGGGAGCATGGCGGTCACCTCCGGTTGATTCGATGTCCGTGAAGTGGGGGGAGAGGGCGGCCTGCGGCATTGCGGTGAAGGGCGCCGGTTCGGATGGATTCTTCCAATGGACGACTACCGGCCGCGGTCGGCGGCGTCGTAGAACACCTCCATCAGCGTAAGTCCGTGCGGCGGCGCGGTCACGCCCAGGTCGAGCCGGTTCCCGCTCGCGATGGCGCGCGCGAACGCCCCGGGTTCGAGCTTGCCGCTGCCGACGCCCACCAGCGTGCCGGCGATGATGCGCACCATGTTGTACAAAAAGCCGTTGCCCTCGACCGTCAGGCGGATCTCCGTCCCATCGCGGGCGATTTCGGCGCGGTGAATGGTTCGCACCGTGTCGCGCACGACCGAGCCGCTCGCCGCGAAGGCCGCGAAGTCGTGCGTGCCGACGAGCGATTCGGCCTCCCGAGCCATGAGCGCTTCGTCGAGCGGGTAGATGATGTGCGCGTGCGTCAGGCGGTTCAGCGCGCCGGCATGGGGGCTGACGTGGAACAGGTAGCGGTAGCGCTTTCCCTTTGAGGAAAACCGCGCGTGAAACGACGGCGGCACTTCCTCCGAGGCGCGAACCCGGATGTCCGGCGGCAGCAGGGTGTTCAGTGCGAAGCTGAACTTTTCCCCCGGGATGGCGCTGCCGGTGTCGAAGTGCGCCGACTGGCCGAGCGCGTGGACGCCGGCGTCGGTGCGGCTCGCGCCGTGGAGCGTGACGGGCTGGCGCGTCAGCTTTGCGAGCTTTTCCTCGACGACCTGCTGGACGGCCAGCGCGTTGGCCTGCCGCTGCCAGCCAGCGTAGCGCGTGCCGTCGTATTCGATGGTGAGGTGGATGCGTCGCATGGTGTCCTCCGTTGGGTCAGACGACCTGGAAGTGGTTGAGCACGAGGATCACGGCCAGCAGCGCGGCCATCGCGCCCGCGGCGATTGCGTCGCGCGCGCCGTAGTGCAGCTGGCGCATTCGCGTGCGGCCCTCGCCGCCGCGGTAACAGCGCGCCTCCATCGCCAGCGCCAGATCCTGCGCGCGGCGGAACGCGCCGACAAACAGCGGCACCAGCAGCGGTATCATCGCCTTCGCGCGCTTGATGAAATTGCCGCTTTCAAAATCAGCGCCGCGCGCCATCTGCGCGCGCATGATCTTGTTCGCCTCGTCCATCAGCGTAGGGATAAAGCGCAGCGCGATGGACATCATCATCGCGATCTCGTGCACGGGGAAATGGATGCGCTTCAGCGGCCGCATCAGCGTCTCCAGACCATCGGTCAGCGAGTTGGGCGAGGTCGTCAAGGTCAGCATCTGCGAGCAGACGACCAGCAGAATCAGCCTCGCGGCGATGAAGAACGCCGTGCGCAGGCCCTCATCCGTCACCCGCAGAAAGCCCAGCCGGAAGATTTCGTTTCCGCCCGACTGAAAGAAGGCGTTCAACACAAACGTAAACAGCAGGATGAACAGAATCGGCCGGATGCCGCGAATCAGAAACTTGAGGGAGATCTTCGAGCTGAGCGCCGTGAACACCACGAACGCGAGGATCACGCCGAAGCCCGTAAAGCCGTGCGAGATGAATACGATCACGATCAGCGCAAACGTCAGAATCAGCTTCGTGCGCGGATCCAGACGATGCAGAAACGAATCGCCGGGAAAGAACTGGCCAAACGTGACGTTCTTCAGCATTTGCGGCCTCCTTCCAGCGTGCGGAGAATGGCGTCGCGGACGTCGTTCAGCGCATAGACGCCCTCGGGGATGTCAAAGCCGCGCGCGCGCAGCGCATCGGCCAGCCGCGCGCATTCCGGCACGTCCAGCCCGATGGCGCGCAGCTCGCTGCCATGGCGGAACACCTCGGCCGGCGTGCCGGAAAACGCGATCCGGCCGTGGTCGAGCACGAACAGCCGGTCGCACAGGCGGCCGACGTCGTCCATGGAGTGCGAGACCATGATGACCGTCGTGCCCGAGGCGTGAATGGACGCGATCAGGTCGAGCATGTCGCGCCGCCCGGCGGGGTCGAGCCCTGCGGCCGGCTCGTCGAGGATCAGCGTCGACGGCTGCATCGCCAGCACGCCGGCGATGGCCACGCGGCGCTTCTGACCGCCGGAGAGCTCAAAGGGCGAGCGCTGGGCATATTCGCCGCTCAAGCCCACCTGCGCAAGTGCCTTTTCGACGCGCGCGCGGATCTCATCCTCGCCAAGCCCCAGGTTTCGAGGCCCGAATGCGACGTCCTTTTCGACCGTCTCCTCGAAGAGCTGGTATTCGGGGTATTGAAAGACCAGTCCGACCGTCCGCCGCACGGCGCGCAGGTCGGTCTCCTTGTCGCCCAAGTCCATGCCGTCGACGAACACCGTGCCCGGCTCGGAGCGCTCCAGCGCGTTCAGGTGGGAGATCAGCGTGCTCTTCCCGCTGCCGGTGTGGCCGATGATGCCGATGAATTCGCCGTCGGCGATCGACAGGCTCACGCCGTAGAGCGCGTGCGCTTCAAACGGCGTGCCGGACATGTAGACATGGCTTAAATCTTTGACTTCAATCGGCATAGTTCCTCAACCATTTCCTCCACTGTCATCGTTACGGCGCCCAGCTTCAGCCCCTTGCGCCTGAGCTCGGCGGCCAGCCGCATCATCTCCGGTACGTCCAGCCCCAGCGCGCGGATCTCGTCCACATGGGCAAAGACTTCGCGCGGCGCGCCGAGCATCGCGATCTTTCCATCGTCCATGACCGCCACGCGGTCGGCGAGAACGGCCTCGTCCATGAAGTGGGTGATCCAGACGACGGTGATGCCCTCCTCGCGGTTGAGCTTGCGCGCGAGCGAGAACACGTCGCGCCGGCCGACCGGGTCGAGCATCGCGGTGGATTCGTCGAACACGATGATCTTCGGCCGCATGACCAGCACGCCGGCCACGGCCACGCGCTGCTTCTGCCCGCCCGAGAGCATTGAAGGCGAGCTCTGCGCGAACTGCGCCATGCCGACCGCGGCGAGGGTTTCGTCCACGCGGCGGCGGATCTCCTCGGGCGCGACGCCCAGGTTCTCCGGGCCGAACGCGCAGTCCTCCTCGACCGTCGTGGCGACGATCTGGTTGTCCGGGTTCTGGAATACCATGCCGCAGACCTCGCGCACGGGGTAGCAGTCGTCCTCGCTGGTCGCGCGGCGGCCGTCAACCGTCACCGTGCCCGACGTCGGAATCAGCAGCGCGTTGAGCAGCTTCGCAAACGTCGACTTGCCGCTGCCGTTGCGCCCGAGCACGGCCAGAAATTCGCCCGCGGGCACGTCCAGCGTCACGCCGTTGACGGCGGGATTTTCCGAATCCTCGTACTGATAGCGCACGTCTTGCGCGCAGATGATCGCATCCGACAATGTCCTCGACCTCCTAGTCGCCCATTATACCATACGCACGTTAACGCGGTTTGAATTTCACAGGGGACATTTGAGAAGATTCGCGCTGAAGCGGAGCGAAAAAAGCTCCGATGTCGCACAAAATTTGCTTTCATTTCCAGATAAAGTGTGCTAAAATAGAGACATAAACTAAATGGAGGAGTGAACACCCATGAACCTCAACAAAATGACCATCGAAGATGTTCAGGTTTCCGGCAAGAAGGTTCTCGTGCGCTGCGACTTTAACGTGCCGCTCGACGCCGAAGGCAACATCACCGATGAAACCCGTATCAACGCGGCGCTGCCGACCATCCGCTACCTGCTGGACAACGGCGCGGCGGTCATCCTCTGCTCGCACCTCGGCCGTCCGAAGGGAGAGTACAACATGAAGTACTCCCTCGCTCCGGTCGCCAAGCGCCTGAGCGAGAAGCTCGGCTTCGAGGTCAAGCTGGCCAAGGACGTCGTCGGCCCCGATGCGAAGAAGCTCGCGGCAGAGGTCGAGCCCGGCAAGGCCGTGCTGCTCGAGAACGTCCGCTTTGAGCCGGGCGAGGAGAAGAACGATCCCGAGCTGGCCAAGGAGCTCGCCTCGATGGCCGAGCTGTATGTGTCCGACGCGTTCGGCACCGTCCATCGCGCGCATGCCTCGACCGCGGGCGTCGCGAACTACCTGCCCGCCGTCGCCGGCTTCCTGATTGGCAAGGAGCTTCAGTTCCTGGGCAACGCCGTCGAGCATCCGGAGCGCCCGTTCCTCGCCATTCTGGGCGGCGCGAAGGTCAAGGACAAGATCGGCGTCATCAAGGCGCTGCTTGAGAAGGTCGACGTGCTGCTGATCGGCGGCGGCATGTCCTACACCTTCCAGGTCGCCATGGGCGGCAGGGTCGGCCGTTCGCTGCTCGACGAGGAGCGCATCGATCTGGCCAAGGAGCTCATCGAGACCGCGAAGCAGAAGGGCGTGAAGATGCTCCTGCCCGTGGACAACGTCTGCGGCGACAGCTTCTCCAACGACTGCGAGCGCATCACCGCGCATTCCCGCAACATCCCCGACAACTTCGAGGGCATGGACATCGGCCCGGAGACGGTCAAGCTGTTCTCCGAGGAGATCAAGAAGGCCCGCACGATCGTCTGGAACGGCCCGATGGGCTGCTTCGAGATGCCCAACTTCGCGCATGGCACGCTTGCGATCGCGCAGGCGATGGCCAATTCGCACGCCATCACCATCATTGGCGGCGGCGACAGCGCGGCGGCGGTCACGCAGATGGGCCTGGCCGACCGCATGACCCACATCTCCACCGGCGGCGGCGCGTCGCTCGAGTTCCTCGAGGGCAAGGAGCTGCCCGGCGTCGTCTGCCTGCAGGACCGCGTGATTCCGGAGCGCCGCCCGATCATCGCCGGCAACTGGAAGATGAACAAGACCCCCGAGGAGGCCGCGCAGCTCGTGACCGACCTGATTCCGCTGGTGAAGAACGCCAAGTGCGACGTCGTTGTCTGCACGCCGGCCGTCTGCTTTGCCGCCGTCAAGCCGATCATCGAGGGCACGAACATCAAGCTGGGCGCGCAGAACGTCCACTTCAAGGAGTCCGGCGCCTATACCGGCGAGCTGAGCGCCGACATGCTCAAGGCCGCGGGCTGCGAGTACGTCATCATCGGCCACTCTGAGCGCCGCCAGTACTTCGGCGAGACCGACAAGACCGTCAACCTCCGCACCGTCGCGGCTGTCCGCGCCGGCTTGAAGGCCATCGTCTGCGTCGGCGAGCTGAAGGACGAGCGCGAAGCCGGCTACACCGACATGATCGTCACCTACCAGACCCAGATGGCGCTGCATGGACTGTACGCCAACGAGCTGGAGAACGTCGTCGTCGCCTACGAGCCCGTCTGGGCAATTGGCACCGGCCTGACCGCCACGGACGAGCAGGCGAACGAGACCATCGGCGTCATCCGCAAGGCCATCGCCGCCAAGTTCGGCCGCCACGCCGCGGAGCGCATCCGCATCCAGTACGGCGGAAGCATGAAGGGCTCCAACGTCAAGGGCCTGATGGCGCAGCCGGAGATCGACGGCGGCCTCATCGGCGGCGCGAGCCTGAAGGCTGCGGACTTCGCGCAGGTGGTGAACTTCTGATGGCAACGACCGCACTTTTGATTCTGGACGGCTTTGGGATCGGGCAACCCGATCCCAAGTCCAACGCCATCTACGCCCAGGGCACGCCGAACATCGACCGCCTGAAGGCGCAGTATTCCCACACGGCGATCGGCGCTTCCGGTCTGGACGTCGGCCTTCCCGACGGCCAGATGGGCAACAGCGAGGTCGGCCACACGAACATCGGCGCGGGCCGCGTCGTCTACCAGATGCTGGTGAAGATCACCAAGGACATCGAGGACGGCGTGTTCTTTGAGAACAAGGCGCTCAATGCGGCGATGGACAACTGCAAGCAGCACGATTCCGCGCTGCACCTGATCGGCCTGGTCTCGCCCGGCGGCGTCCATTCCCACACCGAGCACCTCTACGGCCTGCTCGAAATGGCGAAGCGCCATGGGCTTGAGAAGGTCTACGTCCACTGCCTGCTCGACGGGCGCGACGTCCCGCCGGATTCCGGCTGGGAGTACGTCCAACAGCTGGAGGACAAGATGCGTGAGCTGGGCGTCGGCAAGATCGCGACGGTCATGGGCCGTCTCTACGCCATGGACCGCGACTTCGCCTGGGAGCGCGTCGAGAAGGCGTACAACGCCATGGTCTGCGCCGAGGGCGAGCGAGCGAGCGATCCCGTTCAGGCGATCAAGGATTCTTACAACGTCGTCGACGAGACCGGCAAGCACCTGACCGACGAATTCGTGCTGCCGACCGTGATCGACGAAAACGGCGTCGTCCGCGCGAACGATTCCGTCGTGTTCTTCAACTTCCGCCCCGACCGCGCCCGCGAGATCACCCGCGCGTTCGTCGATCCGGAGTTCAAGGGCTTTGAGCGCAAGCACGGCTTCTTCCCGCTGACCTACGTCTGCATGACGCAGTACGATGCGACGATGCCGAACGTGCTGATCGCCTACCCGCCGGAGTCGCTGTCGATGACGATGGGCGAGTACCTCTCCAAGTGCGGCAAGACGCAGCTGCGCATCGCCGAGACGCAGAAGTACGCGCACGTCACGTTCTTCTTCAACGGCGGCGAGGAGCGCCAGTTCCCCGGTGAGGACCGCATTCTGATCCCGTCGCCGCCGTCGGAGGAAGTCCCGACGTTCGACCTGAAGCCCGAGATGAGCGCCTACGAGGTGACCGACGCCGTGCTGCCCTGCATCAACGAGGACAAGTACGATGTCATCATCCTCAATTTCGCCAACTGCGACATGGTCGGCCACACCGGCGTCATGGCCGCGGCGATGAAGGCGGTCAAGACGGTGGACGAGTGCGTCGGCAAGATCGTCTCGGCGATCGTCGCCAAGGGCGGCAAGTGCATCATCACCGCCGACCACGGCAATGCCGACCAGATGATCGACCCCGTTCACGGCGGGCCGTTCACGGCGCACACGACGAATCCCGTGCCGGTGATCGTCGTCGATCCGGAGCATCCGCAGCAGAAGCTGCGCGAGACCGGCCGCCTGTGCGACCTGTGCCCGACGATGCTCGACATGATGGGACTTGCGCAGCCTGCCGAAATGACGGGCGTGTCGCTGATCGTCCACGAATAATCGATCGAGTTTCCGAGACATTTGCAACAACCCTGCTTCCGCACATGGGAAGCAGGGTTGAATTTTTGGTGCGGTTCAGGTCGGGATTGCGTCCGTCACTTCTTCGTGCGGGCGGATTCGCGGTATTTTCCGGGCGTCATTCCCTCTCTGGCCTTGAAGGCGCGGATGAACGAGGACTGGTCCGCGTACCCGCATTGCAGGCAGATGTCGCTCAATTCCAGACCCGTGGTGGCTAGGAGATCCTTGGCCTTGCCGATGCGCAGCGAGGTCAGGTAGTCGCTCATGGTCTTTCCGGTCGCGTTTTTGAAGCGGCGGCGCAGGGTCTGCGGGGAGATGGAGAACTGGTCGTAGAGGGATTCGAGCGAGAACTGGCAGTCGTCAAAGCGGTCGTCGAGCAGGGCGAGGCAGCGGTGGATGTCGCTGTCCTGGCAGAGCGTCTCGCTGGACTCCAGATACTGCTTGATGGAGGCGGACAGCTCGGAGATGTGCTGCACGAGTTCGTCGATGGAATCGTATTCGCAGATGTGGAAGATGTCGAAGCGCTCCGTCCTGAAGGGGTGGGAATTGTTGAGGTTGTGCACCTCGCGCATGAACGATGTGCTCAGCTCCATGCAGACGCATTTGACCTGCTGCAGGGAGAGCTTGCCGCTTCGGATGGTGCGCACGAGGCCCGCGAGCTGCGCCTGGATCTCGTCCACGTCCCAGTTGAGGAGCCCCTGCGCGAAGGCGTTCAGCTGGCGGCGTGGGTATTCGGAGGATTCAGACTGGCACAATTCCGTCTGATCGTACAGGATGACGGTGTGCAGGCCGAACACCAGCCGGTAGTCCATGGCGGTGCGCGCCTCGATATAGGAGACGGGAACATGCTGCAACGCTTCGCAGGAATGGCCGATCGCCAGAGTGGCATGGGAAGGAGCGGCGCCTTTGTCCAACTGGCGCAGAATTGCCTCGCCAATTTCCGCCAGACGCTGGGGATCGGCGCAGTTGACGATGCCCAGTGCGGATGCGCGGTTCTCCGTCTGGCAGAAATAGGCGGTGAAGTCGCTGGCGACGATGCCGTTGAGCTGTCTTTCGACTTCGGAAGGCTCGCCGTCGAACAGCAGTACGCAGGCGCAATAGTGCGGAAAGGGAAAGGAGATGTTCAGGTGCCGGCAGATATTGGCGCTTTCCTCGTTGGAGCTGTACCTGCCGTTGAGGATTCGCAGGATGAACATGTTCTTCATCTGCTCCGTGGTGAATATCTGCAGGCTCCGATCGTACTCCTGAGAGAGCTGGCCATATTGCAAAAACACCTGGCGAAGAGCGTCGATGTCGCCGTCCGGCTGACAGGACTCGGAAGCGCCGATCAGGCGCTTTGCGCTTTGCGCCAGTTTGGCGATGGGCATGTAGCTGCGCATGAAGCTGACCGCAAGAACGGCCAGACCCAGCAGGACGATCAGGCTGCAGCAGATGAAGTTTGTATTTGTGACGCGGTTCAGCTCGTCAAATTGATTGAGAACCTGATTGAGCGTAAACATGCGGATGCCATAGGGCAGGCTGTCGCCCATGAGCAGATAGGAGGCGCCGCGCAGCTCAAAGGTCTGAATTCCGGCGTCGGGCAGGGAGACGCCGGCGATGGACTGCAGTTCTTCTGCCTCCAGCGCGCAGTCGGAAAACAGGAGGGTGCCGCTGCCGTCCAGGATGACGTGCTGGCTGCCGGCCTGGACGTCCGGGTTCAACATGCTTTGGATGGTGTTGTGGTTGAGCAGGAACAGCACATAGCTGCTGCGGTTGTTGGGATAGACAAACACCAGATCGGATTGCTCCATGCTGGCGCCATAGCGCGTCGTGCTGAACACGGAAGGCAGGGTTATTTCCTGCAGCGCTTGCAGCAGTGCATCCGGGTCTGCTACATGCGGAAATGCGACCTCCGCTTTGCAGGTGCCGTCGGCGGTCAGCAGGTATTCCTCGCCGGGGTAGTAAATGATCAGGCCGTCGTATTTATAGAAGGAGAGATCATAGCCGCCCAATGCGTTGCGCGCGGAGACGTGATCCCGGGAAAAGGCGGTGTGGGAGATCTGGCCGTCGCTGACGATCTTGGCGGAGAGGTTTGTGAATTCGTTCAGCAGCGAGGACAGGTTTTCCGATTGATACGCCGCCTGACTGCGGGTCATGGTGTAGACGTCGTTTTCCAGGGAGAGATAAAAGGAGCGGAACATCTGCGTGTTGAAGAGCAGCAGCACGGCGATGATGAAGAATACAATCGCGAGTAGTGTTGGAAGATAGAAGGAATGCCGAAGCTGTTTGAGCGCCGCTTTGATCTTTCCCATCGATTTCCGATTCCCTTCTGTTGTGGAGTTGCTCCCGGAGAAACCGGCCGCCGGCGGAGCTTGCAAAAACGCGCGAAGCGGCGAAATTCGGGTTTCGGAATTGCAAATCGGCCCCAGCGGAGAGTTGCCAATTCCGAAGGCCCCGAGTAGGCGGTTCCTTGAAAGCAAATACCATTATAACACAGAATGTTAACCTTTTTCAATTGACATTTTCGAACGAAACTCTGAAAAACCAACCACTCCAAGGAAGGGAGATGCTCGAATTTGCCGATTGTAATTCGCTGAAACTTAATGATATAATCATAAAAAACAATAGTGAGGGGGATTCACTTGGAGCAGGTGAGAATTTCAAAAAAAGATCGTTGGCGCAGGACGTGGAGGCTGGCGGTTGAAAACAAGGCGCTGTATCTGATGATTTTGCCGGCGTTCCTTTACATTCTGATCTTCCATTACCTGCCCATGTATGGCGTGCAGATTGCCTTTCGCAATTTCAATTTTGCCGATGGCATCACCGGAAGCAAATGGGTAGGAATGAAGTGGTTTGACTATTTCTTCAATTCCAACAACTTTGTCAACGTCGTCAGCAACACGCTCATCCTGAATTTCTACAATCTGCTGGCGGGCTTTCCGGTGCCGATTCTGCTGGCGCTGATGATGAACGCGGTTCCGGGAAGGCGCTTCAAGCGCGTGGCCCAGACGGTTACCTATCTGCCGCACTTCATCTCCGTGGTCGTGCTGGTGGGCATGATGAGCTGTATGTTCTCGGTCAACAGCGGATGGGTGAACACGCTCGTCAAGTTCTTTGGCGGAGAGCCGGCGTACATCATGGGCGAGGCCAAGTATTTCCGCCATGTCTACGTCTGGTCGGGCGTTTGGCAGGAGATGGGCTGGAATTCCATCATCTATCTCGCAGCGCTGACCAGCATTGATCCCGGATTGCACGAGGCGGCCATGATCGACGGCGCGGGCAAGCTCCGGCGCATATGGCACATCGACCTGCCGGGGATTCTGCCCACGATCGCCATTCTGCTGATCATGCGCTTTGGACAGATGATGTCGCTGGGCTTCGATAAGGTGTACGTCATGCAGAATTCGCTGAACTATTCCGTATCCGAAGTGCTCTCCACTTACATCTACGAGCAGGGCATCAAGAGCACCAAGTATTCCTATTCCGCGGCGATCGGACTGTTCAACAATTTGGTCAACCTGATCATGCTGGTGACGGTGAACAAGATTTCCGATAAGCTGTCCGGAAGCAGTCTGTTCTGAGAGGAGGCATTCGGGATGAAACGATTGAGCTTTGGCGACAAGATGGTAAATATCGTATTCTATGTAATCCTGACCCTCTTGGTCATCATCTGCTTCTATCCGGTGTGGTATGCCTTTCTCGCCTCGTTTTCCGACGCCACCTACATCAATTCCGGCGCGCTGATCCTGGTGCCCAGAGGCATTCAGTTTTCCGCCTACGAATATGCGTTTGCGCAGCCGCGGCTGTGGTCGGGCTATGCCAACACGATCCTGTATACGGTGTGCGGCACCTTTTTCGGCCTGGCGGTCAGCCTGCCCTGCGGCTATGCGCTGTCGCGGAAGGATCTGCCGTTTCGCCGGGCCATCATGGCGGTCTTTGCCTTTACGATGTACTTTGGCGGCGGCCTGATTCCCACCTACATCGTCTGCTCCAAGCTGCACCTCGTCAATACGCGGTGGATTCTGATTATACTCGGCAGCGTGTCGGTGTACAACATCATCCTGATTCGCACGTTCTGCGGTTCGACGATCCCGAATGAATTGCGGGAAGCCGCCGTGGTGGACGGCTGTTCCAATTCCCGGTTTTTCTTTGCCTTTGTGCTGCCGCTGTCCAAGGCCATCATCGCGGTGGTGGCGCTGTACATCGCCGTTTCCCACTGGAACAACTACTACAACGCATTGGTCTACACCACCGATACCTCGCTGCATCCGCTGCAGCTCTACCTGCGCCAGCTGCTGCTGATCACGATGGGCACGGATTCCGTGTCCGATCCGGATGCGCTCAAGGAAATTCAGGACATGATCCTCACCATCCGCTATGCGGTGATCGTGATCTCCACGCTGCCGATCATGTGCCTGTATCCGTTCTTGCAGAAGTACTTTGTGCAGGGCGTGATGATCGGCTCCCTCAAGGGCTGATTCAGAAGGCATAAGAACAGGGATTTCCTGTTTTTATAAGAGAAAAAGGAGGAGACTGATATGACCCGACGCTTTCTTTCGTTGCTGCTGAGCCTGGTGCTTCTCTGCGGAGCCTGCGGAGCCGCCGCTTTCGCGGAGGAAGAACCGGTGGAACTGAGCATCGTCACGGTGCGCAGGACCACGGACATCACGGAATCCTATTCCCAGAAGGTCTGGGTGCAGGAGATGGAAGAGGCCCTGAACGTCAAGATCAACTGGATTGAGCTGACGGAAGGCCAGCTCGACGAACCTCTGACCGCGCTGCTCGCCAGCCAGGATCTCCCAGACATCTTCTGGGCGGGTTCCTGCATGAGCGACGCCATCGTCTCGCAGAACGCGAGCCTGTGGCATGTGATGACCATGGAGGAGATCACCACCTACATGCCCAACCTCTATAACTTCCTGGAGACCTACTGGGGCGACGGCTGGGTGGAAAACCAGACCTATCCGGACGGCAACATCTACAGCATGCCGGGCGGAAAGATGCATTCCCGCATGCACGTCACCCAGGGCATCCAGTATATCAATACCAAGTGGCTGGACAATCTGGGGCTGGAGATGCCCACCACCATGGAGGAGTTTTACGAGGTGCTCTGCGCGTTCCGCGATGAAGATGCGAACGGCAACGGCGATCCGAACGATGAAATCCCGTTCGACTTTGTGGATTCCTTCTACTCCTCGTGGCTGATGAATGTCGCCGTTTCGTGGGGCCTGCCGATGTATCCGTCCGGAGGCGTGTACTACGATTGGGACGAGGAAGGGAATGTCATCGGCGCCGTCAACACCGAAGCGTTCCGCGAGTGCATCGAATACTGCTACAAATTGGGGCAGGAGGGCCTGATTAACCTGGAAGGCTTCGCGCAGACGCTGGATCAGTTCAATGCGAATCTGAATGCCGATAAGGTTGGCGTGTTCTGGGCGTGGGGGCCGTGCAACCACATCGAGGACAGCGAGCTGTTCCTCCAGTTTGAGCCGCTGGTTCCGCTGCCGGCGGAGGGCTATGAAACCGAAATGTACACCGGGAATCTCGACTTCGCCAACGCCTATCGCAACAATTTCATCATCACCAAGAACTGCGAGAACATCGAAAAGGCCTATGAGCTGTGGGAGTATGCCTCCGATCCCATCCGTGCCCTGGAGATCTGCAACGGCTCTCATCGCGGCGTCATGTGGGACTTCGTGGACGAGAACAACGAGTACCTCCCCGCGGACGCGACCCTCGAGGAGATCGCCGCGAACGGCTTCAAGTACCTGCCCTATGTGTTTGAGACCGAGGAAGAGGAAAATGCTGCGCTGACCGCGGCTGGATACGATTGGCTGATCGGCAAGACCTACACCGGCTCCAACACCACCGGCCTGGTCAACATCGCGCCGCTGATGCTCGAATCTGAAAACTACCGCACCGATGATCTCACGGTCTGGGGCGCGCAGCGCTACGCCTCGCTGGATCAGTACGACGAATACCTTTGCCCCTACTACATGAATGCCAGCGTTGTTTCGGCGGAAGCGCAGGAAGAGCTTGACTTTATGACGGACGGGCTGGACAAAATCATCAAGGGTTTCTTCGCGGAGAGCGTCATGAACGGGATTACGGATGAATCCTGGAACGCTTACCTGAACGATCTGGAAACCTATGGCTACGACTACTACATCGACTTCTACAACAGAAAGGCACATAACGAACTGTAAGCCGGATCCGGCGGCGAGGGGCAGGCGTTTGAAGGCCTGCCCCTTCAGATTCAGAGAGAAAGGATGAACGATCCATGATTCTCATGTCCAGCAATCAATGGAAGTGCGACTTGAACGTCCCGGCGTGGGAGGCGCGGGGAGAGGACTGTTCCGCGGAAGCCCGCGTGGATGGGCTGGCCCGAGCCTACCGGCAGATCGCGCCCGACGTGCTGGGAATTCAGGAGGCTTCCGTCCGCATGAACGAATTGCTCATGCAGCGAATGACCGCCTTTGCGCACGGCGGGGAGACCGCTCGCTATGCGCTGATCACCGGCGGCGATACGCCCATTCTCTATCGCAGCGACCGGCTTTTGCTGATTGAGTCGGGCTTCTTCCGGTATTCGGAGGACGTTCCGGGCTTTGATGGATCCTTCAACAACAGCGGCACAAAATCCTATGCCTATGGTGTGTTCGAGGAGGAAGGCGGCCGACGCTTCGCCGTGATGACGACGCACCTGTGGTGGAAGTCCTCCAATCCCGCGTCCGCCGACTATCAGGCGCATTCCGACGAGGCGCGAGCATTTCAAATCCGCCAGGCGCTCGGACGCTTGGAGGAGGTCTCGCGCGAGCACGCCTGTCCGGGCTTCCTCATGGGCGATTTGAACGCGGTGATGGACAGCCCCTGCCTGCGTTCGGCTGCGGAAATGGGCTGGGTGGACGCCCACGACCTCGCGACGGGTCGGCGCGACGAGACGCGAGGCCATCATCCCTGCGGCCCGGCCGGTTACCGGCGCGTGGAAAAGGGCGCGTTTTCCGAGGCGATCGACCACATCCTGGTCAAAACCGGCAGCCCCGTCGTCATCGGCGACTACCTGCGCATCGACGAGCCGTGGTTCGATTGCATTTCCGATCACTATCCGCTGTATCTGACCTTTGAATTTGCCTGATTGCATCCGTTGGGGAGGAAACGCATTGATGTGGAATGGAAAAATGAAGGCCGTGACCTTCAGCTACGACGACGGCGTGGAGCAGGACATCCGCTTTATCGAATTGCTCGACCGCTATGGACTTCGCGGAACCTTTAACCTGAACCTCGGCCTGCAAAGCCGGAGCAACACGTTTCGCAAGTCGGAAATCATCGTCCGGCACATCGATCGGGCGGACATTCCCGCCGTTTATGCAAACCACGAGGTCGCGGGACATACGATGACGCATCCTCATCTGGAGGCGTTGGATGACGAAACCGTGCGCGAGGAGATCTGGGCGTGTCAGGACGGCCTGCGTCAGCTGACCGGCCGGGCGGTGACCGGAATGGCCTATCCCTATGGCACATACGACGGCCGCGTCGTCGAAATCGCGCGGGAGGCCGGCGTGCGATATGCGCGGACGACCGAGCAGACCGAGCGATTCGACGTGCCCTGCGACCTGCTCCGGCTTGCGGCGACCTGCCGCCACGCAAATCCGCGGACGCTCGACCTCGCCCGCGCGTTTGTGGAAATGGAGCCTGCGTCGCCGCAGCTCTTTTACCTTTGGGGACATACCTACGAATTTGACGAATTCGACAGTTGGGAGATGATCGAGGAGGTCTGCAAAACGCTCGCCGGCCGGCCGGACATCTTCTATGGAACCAACGCGGAGGTTCTGCTGGGTCAGGGCGAGGGCTGATGAGACCAGCTTATCCAAAAAGGTTTTAGACAAGTTGAGCGCGAAGGGGCCAAAGCCCTTTCGCGCTCAATCAGGGTTTTGGACAGCCTGAACGGGCAGGCAAACGGAGGGTGCTCCGCCGGGCCTGTCGCTATTTGACCTTCTCCTGGAAGCGGCTGGCGTCGCTCTCGCGCACCTCATGCGCGCTGTAGCGCGCCCGCTCGTAGATCTCCGCCGCGTCGGCGGGCAGGTGCTCCCGCGCCGTCTGCTCCGGCACCCAGCCGGGGTGCTTCAGACGCGCGCGCAGATAATAGAAGCGAACCCGTTCCCTCGGCGGCAGCTTCGCCGCGTCAATGCCCTTCAGCGGATCCGGTTTCCGGACGAATTTCCGAAACAGGCGCTTTCGCTCGCCGCCCTCGCGGGTATCGGAGATCTCATCCTGATAGTCTTCGGACGCCGCCTGCACAAACTGGCGGAGACGCCTGAGCAGCGCGGCGAACATCCGGCGCGATTTTCGCCAGAGCAGACGGACGGCGATGACGGCCAGCGCCGCGGCGGTCGCAATGCCAATGACCAGCACGATCTTCTCGAGGATCTCCCAGAAAGGGCTCGGTTCGGCGCTCGCCGCGCCCATCATGTCCATGGCGCCGCCTCCGCCGCCGGTGTCGGGCGACATTTCGACGGCGAACAGATTGCCAATCCACGCCAACAAGCGGCCGATTGCGGCGATCAGGGCCCTCCAGAGCCGTTCAAAGAGCTGCAGAATTGCGGGCAGGCAGGCGATCAGCAGCGTGACCAGCCCCAGTGCTACGGCCAGCAGCCGGTTTTTGCGCCTTACGGACAGCGGCGCCGGGCTTCCCTTGGCCGCCGCGTCGCGCAGGCTGGCCCGGTTCATCGACAGAAGCGCCAGGAAGGCATAGACCACGAACGCGCCGCGCAGGACGTAAACCGCAGCGTTGGCGGCCTCCGCGTCGAACAGCTGGGCAAACTGCGCTGCGACGTGCAGGCCCAGTCCGACGCAGGGGTAGGCGAGGGGCAACTCGCTGCCATGCGCCAGTCCCGCCGCCAGCAGGACGGCGAACGCGAGCGGGATGGCCAGCAGCACCGGCGCCGTGCGCCACGGCAGAAGGAGCATTCCCAGCGCGGCGATCGCTACGGTTCCCAGTCCCCCGGCGATCAGCCGCCGCCTGCCGGGCACGGCGGCGCAGATCCACGCCGCGCAGACGTACAGAAGCGCGACGGGCAGGCCCCGAAGCGGCGCTTCCGGGAGGTTCCACGCACACAGCAACACCGGCACCGGGAGAAAGCCCGCCGCCATCATCAGCGGCTGGGTCCAGCGCCGCTTCAGCGATCCGATGTCCGGCTTCATGCGGCGCCCCCTTCCATCACATACAGGCGAACCGTATTGCCGCGCGACCGCAGGGCCTCCAGCCGAAGCTGCAGCTCGCTGCTGTCGTACGGGGAGAGTACGACCATGTCCAGCCCGGACAGGCCGCTCAGTTCCTCCAGAAACGTGTTGAAGCTGCGCGTGCGGAGGATCCGGAGGCGGGCGAAGGCCGTCAGCAGCTCCTCTTCGCGAGCCTCGCCGCCGGAGGGCAGCAGCACTGTGCTCTCTTCGGACGCTCCGATTGGCATGTTGGCGGCGAATCCCGCCGTCAGCCCTGCGCGCAATGCCCGCACGCACAGCGTGGCCGCCATGGAGATCTCGCGCTCGATCAGATCCTGCTCGTATTCCATCAGGTTGTCCCACTGATTCTCCTTCAGCTGGGCGTTGAACACCACCATCAGCCGCGTCTGCGCGGAGAAATCGTGCACCCGCACATGGAGCTCGCCCATGCGCGCGGTGGCCGGCCAGTGGATGTCCCGCACGGGATCCCCGGGGCGGTAGGGGCGGATGCCGTTGATCAGAAACGGATCGCGCTGCAGCTGGCGCTCGAGCATCATTTCGCCGATGAGCCGGGAAAATGGCATGGGCAGGTCGCGGTCGTCCAGCAGCCGCGGATAGACCGTGACGGGGGCGTCCAGCCTCTGCTCGCGGCTGCACTGGAAGAAGCCCGTGACGTCGCCGGCGGTCAGGGACGCGCTGCCGATGTTGTATTCGCCCCGATGCAGGAACTTCACCCGGTGCCGCCGCGTGATGCGCTGATAGGGCATCAGCGTGAACAGGCTCTTGTGATACATGCTGCCGCTGACGTCGAGGTTCTCCTGACGGCCGAACTGCAGGTGACGGGAGATCCGGCTCTCCACGCGCAGCCACGGCACGATCAGCGGGCGGTCGTTGCTGATGACCTCCACCAGCTCGCCCTCGTCGCCCTCGAACACCTCGCGGCGGGAAAACGCGCGGGTACAGGTCAGTCCCCGCAGGGCGACGTGCTCCAGCAGACGGCCGTAGGCGATGCACAGCGCGGCGAATACCGCGAGCACGACCAGCACGTTCATGCGCTCGCCTCGGTGGGCACGGGCACCCGGCCCAGCAGATCCCGGATGAATTCCTCCGCCAGCGCGCGATTGCCCAGCCCCCGCAGGACGATGCGGTGGGCCAGCACCGGCACGGCCAGCTCCTTGACGTCGTCGGGGATGGCGTAATCCCGGCCGCGGATCGCGGCCAGCGCCTGCGCCATGCGCGTCAGCGCCAGCATCGCGCGGGGCGACGGGCCGAGCCGCACCTTCTCGGGATCGCGCGCGGCCTCGCACAGATCGGCGACATAGGTCATGACCGCGTCGGAGACGTGGCACTGCGCGCAGAGCTTCGACGCCTCGGCCAGACCGGCTTTGCCCGCCACCGGCTCGAGCCGCGCGAGCGGGCTGTCGGCGATGAAGCGCTTCATCAGGGCGACCGCCTCGTCCCGATCCTTCGGATACCCGAGCGAGATGCGAATCAGGAAGCGGTCCAGCTGCGCTTCCGGCAGCGGAAAGGTGCCCTGCGTCTCCACGGGATTCTGCGTCGCGATGACCAGGAAGGGCGCGTCGAGCGCGTAGGTCGCTCCGCCCTCGGTGACCTGGCGCTCCTCCATGCATTCGAGCAGTGCCGACTGGGTGCGCGGCGTGGCGCGGTTGATTTCGTCGGCCAGCAGGATGTTTGTAAACACGGGACCCTTGACGAACGTGAATTTCCCGGTCTGCTGCGCGTAGACCTGCATGCCGGTGATGTCCGCCGGAAGCAGATCCGGCGTGAACTGCACGCGGGCGAAATCGCAGCTGAGCGACCGGGCCAGCGATTTGGCCAGCGTCGTCTTGCCCGTGCCGGGGACGTCTTCCAGCAGCACATGCCCGCCGGCAAACAGCGCGGCGAGGATCAGCTCCACCTCGCGCGATTTGCCGACGATCACTCGGCCGATGTTCTGGCTCAGCGCGGCCGCGAGCGGCTTCAGGTCGGTATACTTCATGGCGCACACTCCATTCGTTGGACGTTTGTTAACATTATACATGTGGTGGAGAGAAAATTCAATCCCACTTCGGCGAAAATGCGGAGGAAACCGGGGGAATTGCCCGAAAAGGGGAAGGAATGGGGACTCGACAGCGCGGCGGATTTGAAGGAAAATCGATATTTTACCAAAAAAACACTTGTCAAGCCCGCACCGTTGGGGTAAAATAGAAAGCGTGAACAGAGGTACTTGTACCGTATGATTTAGGAGGGTTTCACATGGCTGTTAAGGTTGCTATTAACGGTTTCGGCCGCATTGGCCGTCTCGCTTTCCGCCAGATGTTCGGCGCTGAGGGCTATGAGGTCGTTGCCATCAACGATCTGACTTCCCCGAAGATGCTCGCTCACCTGCTGAAGTACGACTCCACGCAGGGCTGCTATGCGCGCACCCACGAGGTCGAGGCCGGCGAGGACTACATCACGGTCGACGGCAAGAAGATCACCATCTATGCCAAGGCGAACGCCGCTGAGCTGCCGTGGGGCGAGCTGGGCGTGGACGTCGTGCTCGAGTGCACCGGCTTCTACACCAGCAAGGCCAAGGCTCAGGCGCACATCGACGCTGGCGCCCGCAAGGTCGTCATCTCCGCTCCGGCTGGCAACGACCTGCCGACCATCGTCTATAACGTCAACCACAAGACGCTCAAGCCCGAGGATACCATCATCTCCGCTGCGTCCTGCACCACCAACTGCCTGGCGCCGATGGCGAAGGCCCTGAACGACCTCTGCCCGATCGAGTCCGGCATCATGTGCACGATTCACGCCTACACCGGCGACCAGATGATCCTAGACGGCCCGCAGCGCAAGGGCGACCTGCGCCGCTCCCGCGCTGGCGCGTGCAACATCGTCCCGAACAGCACCGGCGCCGCGAAGGCGATCGGCTTGGTCATTCCGGAGCTGAACGGCAAGCTGATCGGCGCCGCGCAGCGCGTGCCGACCCCGACCGGCTCCACCACCATCCTGACCGCGGTCGTCAAGGGCACGCCCACCAAGGACGAGATCAACGCCCAGATGAAGTCGCAGTCCACCGAGTCCTTCGGCTACAACACCGATGAGATCGTCTCCTCCGACGTCATCGGCATGCGCTACGGCTCTCTGTTCGATGCCACCCAGACGATGGTTCAGAATCTGGACAATGGCACCTCTCAGGTGCAGGTCGTCTCCTGGTACGACAACGAGAACTCCTACGTGAGCCAGATGGTTCGCACCATCAAGTACTTCTCCGAGCTGGCCTAATTCAGCTTGGCAGATGCCGCCGTCCGCATTGGACGGCGGTTCTTTTTTGTAAGCTGGCGCTTGTCCGCTGGAGGAGAGGCGTCAGCCGGTTTTGCGTCTTTTTGGCGTTTTTTCCGAATGGACGCTTGCGTTTGCTGCTTTCGTGCGCTATAATAAGGAAGATAAAATGAGAAGTCTGTCCCTCGGCGGCCGTGCGATGGATTCGGCTGCCTGGATTGGAATGATGGAGGGAACCGCGTGTCCAATTACGATCAGAGCAGGATCCGCAACTTTTGCATCATTGCCCACATTGACCACGGCAAGTCCACGCTGGCCGACCGCATTCTCGAGCGCACCGGGGTCATGCAGCTGCGCGACATGACCGATCAGGTGCTCGATTCGATGGAGCTGGAGCGCGAGCGCGGCATCACGATCAAGTCCAAGGCCGTGCGCATGACGTACACGGCGCGAGACGGGCAGGAGTATGAGCTCAACCTCATCGACACGCCCGGCCACGTCGACTTTACATACGAAGTCTCCCGCGCGCTGGCGGCGTGCGAGGGCGCGGTGCTGGTGGTCGATGCCAGCCAGGGCATTGAGGCGCAGACGCTGGCGAACGTCTACATGGCCCTCGAGCACGACCTGGAGATCCTTCCGGTCATCAACAAGATCGACCTGCCCAGCGCGAACCCCGAGGGCGTGCGCCAGCAGATCGAGGACGAAATCGGCCTGGTGGCGGAGGACTGCCCGCTGATCTCGGCCAAGCAGGGCGTCGGCATCGACGACGTGCTCGAAGAGGTCGTGGCCAAGGTGCCCGCGCCAAGGGACGATCCGGACGCGCCGCTTCAGGCGCTGATCTTCGATTCGTACTACGACAACTATCGCGGCGCGATCTCATCGGTGCGCCTGAAGGCAGGCGCGGTGAAGGTCGGCAACCGCATCCGCATGATGTCCAGCGGGCGCGAGTTCGAGGTCACGGAGGTCGGCGCCTATCTGCCGCTGGGCTATTCGCCGAAGGAGGCGCTGCGTGCCGGAGAGGTCGGCTACATCGCCGCGTCGATCAAGGACATCGCGGACATCCACGTCGGCGACACGATCACGCTCGCGGACAATCCCGCCGCCGCGCCGCTGCCGGGCTACAAGCCGGTGCTGCCGATGGTCTACTGCGGCATCTATCCGGCCGACGGCGGCGACTACGAGGGCCTGCGCGATGCGCTGGAGAAGCTCCGCCTGAACGACGCGGCGCTGTCGTTCGAGCCGGAGACGTCCGTTGCGCTCGGCTATGGCTTCCGCTGCGGCTTTCTTGGGCTTCTGCACATGGAGATCATTCAGGAGCGGCTGGAGCGCGAGTTCGACCTCGACCTGGTCACGACGGCGCCGAGCGTCGTCTACCGCGTGGTCAAGACGGATGGCTCGGTCGTGATGATCGACAATCCGACCAACCTCCCGCCGGCGCAGGAGATCTCGTGGATGGAGGAACCCTACGTCGACGCGCAGGTCATCACGCCGCAGGACTACGTCGGTGCGATCATGGAGCTGTGCCAGGACAAGCGCGGCACGTTCCGCGACATGAAGTACATCGATGGCGGTCGCGTGGTGCTCAGCTACGATCTGCCGCTCAACGAGGTCATCTACGACTTTTTCGACCAGCTCAAGAGCCGCACGCGCGGGTACGCGTCGTTCGACTACGAGCTGAAGGGGTATGTGCGCAGCGATCTGGTCAAGCTCGACATGCTGCTCAACGGCGAGCAGTGCGACGCGCTGTCGATCATCGTCCACAAGGATCGCGCCTACGCGCGCGGCCGTTCGATCGCCGAAAAGCTCAAGGAGGCCATTCCGCGGCAGCTGTTTGAAATTCCGATTCAGGCGGCCATCGGCGGCAAGGTCATCGCGCGCGAGACGGTCAAGGCGCTTCGCAAGGACGTGCTGGCCAAGTGCTATGGCGGCGACATCACGCGCAAGAAGAAGCTGCTGGAGAAGCAGAAGGAGGGCAAGAAGCGTATGCGCCAGGTGGGCAGCGTTCAGGTGCCCAGCGAGGCGTTCATGGCGGTTCTGAAGATGGACTGATCCGGCGCGACCGGATCGTCCCGGGAGGAGTTGCATGAAAAAGCCTTTGTTCAAGGCGACGTTTCGCGTGACGCGCGAGAGCTGTCTGGCGCTCGCGCGGGCGCGCTCCAATCAGTATTTTCGCACGGTATGGGCGTGCAATGCGATGATCGCGCTGTGCGTCGGGCTGCTGTGGGCGGTGCGTTCGTCGAACGCGCTGTGGCTGACGGTCGTGCTGGCCCTGCTGGTGATGCATTCGCTGCTGGGCGTGCGCCTGACGGCGGCGCGCATGTACGCGTCGCGCCACGCCTCCGTGGACGAAACGCAGCTGGACTTCTGCGAGGAGGGCATTCGCGTGCGGTCCGCGGTGGAGGAGAGCCTGATTCGCTATCCGCTGATCACCGGCCTGCGCGAAGACCGAAAGCATCTCGTGCTCTACATGCGCCATCACACGCCGCTGGTCGTCGTCAAGGACGAGATCAATGGCGGCGGAGCGGCGGCACTGGCCGCCTTTCTGCGCGAGCGGACGGGGTTGGAGATCCGTCCGCTGCACCGATGAGCGCCCTTTCGCTGTATGTGCACATCCCGTTTTGCCGGGCAAAGTGCGCGTACTGCGATTTCGCTTCCTATCCGCACCGCGAGGCGGACGGGGAGCGGTATTTTTGCGCGCTCGGCGACGAGCTGGCATCGTGGCAGCCGGAGCTTGCAAATCGCGAAATCGAGACGGTGTTCCTCGGCGGCGGCACGCCCTCGCTGATGCCGGAGGCGGCCATTGCGCGCCTGATGGCGCAGATCCGCGCGTGCGGGCGCGTCTCGCCCGATGCGGAGATCACGATGGAGGCCAATCCCGGCACGCTGACCCCGCGAAAGCTCCGGGCTTGCCGCGAGGCGGGAATCAACCGGCTGTCGCTCGGCGCGCAGGCGATGGACGACCGGCTGCTGCGCGCCCTCGGACGCATCCACACGGCAGGCGACGTTCGCGCATCGGTCGCGATGGCGCGCGCGGCGGGCTTTGACGACGTCAGCCTCGACCTGATGTACGCCCTTCCCGGACAGAGCCGCGCCGACTGGCTGCGCACGCTCGATGCGGCCGTCGCGCTCGAACCGGAGCACATTTCGGCGTACAGCCTGATCGTCGAGGAAGGCACGCCGATGGCGGACTGGGTTTTGGCGGGAAGGGTTTCGCTGCCGGACGAGGACGAGGCCGTCGGGATGCAGCGCGATGCCATCGAGCGGCTCGCCCGCGCCGGTTATGCGCGCTATGAGATCTCGAATTTTGCGCGCCCGGGTCGCGAGTGCCGGCACAATTTGGTCTACTGGCTGCGCGGCGACTATCTGGGCATCGGCTGCGCCGCGCATTCGCTGATGGACGGCGTGCGCTTTGAAAACCCGCGCGGTCTGGACGAATACCTCGCCGGCGAGCGCCGCGTCCACGCGCACCGGCTTTCGCGCGTAGAGGAGATGGAAGAGACGCTGATGCTCTCCACGCGGCTGACCCGGGGCATGGATCTGGCCGCCTACGGCGCGGAATTCGGCGTGGATTTTGTCAAGGCCCACCGTGTGGCGCTCGGCCGTCTGGCGGCACTCGGGCTGGTGTGCGTCGAGGACGGCTTTCTGCGGCTGACGCTGGAGGGCATGGAAGTGCAGAATGCGGTCGTCGTAGAGTTGCTCGACGAGTAAGAGATTGCATCCAAATGTGTAATTGTGTGCAAAATCGGACGAAATCTTGAAGATTTAACCGGTTTTGCGCCCCTGTCTGTGTGGATTTGCTTGCGAAAGACTGAATTTTCCCTTATAATATGAAATGTGAAGAATGAAGTTCTGGGCGCGCGGCGTGGGCCGGTGCGTGGGGGAGGACTGTGTATGCCGGAAAATGTATTGGCGCACCGCGGAGGCCGCGTGCACTTTGTCGGGATTGGCGGAAGTTCCATGTCGGGGCTGGCGTCGCTGCTGGCGAGCGAGGGCTTTGCCGTCAGCGGTTCGGACCGCACGCGGTCGCACAAGACCGATGCGCTCGCCGCGAAGGGCATCGAAATCCATATCGGCCAGCGCGCGGAGAACGTGCGCGGCGCGGACGTGATCGTCTACTCCGCCGCCATCGCCGAGGACAACCCCGAGCGCGCGGAGGCCGCGCGGCTGGGCATTCCGCAGGTCGAGCGCTGTGACCTGATCGGCCAGCTGATGGAGGGCGTGCCGTTCGCCATTGGCGTCTCCGGCACGCACGGCAAGACGACCACGACGTCGATGCTCGCGCAGGCGTTTCTCTCGGCGGGAGCCGATCCGACGATTCACATCGGCGGCGAGCTGGACTTCATCGGCGGCTCGACCCGCCGCGGCGGCCGGCATGACTTCATCGTCGAGGCGTGCGAATTCCACGCGAGCTTCCTGCACTTCCACCCGACGGTCGCCATCGTGCTGAACATCGACGAGGATCACCTCGACTTCTTTCGCGACATCGACCACATCGAGCAGACGTTTGCCGAGTATGTCGCGCTGCTGCCCGAGGACGGCTGGTGCATCGCATGGGGCGACGATCCGCGCGCGCGCCGCGTGTGCGAGGGCGCGAAGTGCAATCATTTAACCTATGGGCTGGGCGAGGACTGCGATCTGCGCGCGGTGGACGTCGTGACCGACGAGCGGGGCTGCGCCACCTACACCGCCGTGCTCCGCGGCGAGCGGCTCGGCCGGTTCCACGTGGGCGTTTCGAGCCAGGCCAACATGCTCGACAGCATGGCCGTCGTCGCCGCCGCACACATCCGCGGGCTGGACATGGAGAAGGTCGCGCAGGCGCTTTCGTCGTTCGTCGGGGCGCACCGGCGCTTTGAACTGACCAGCGTCACCGACGGCGTGCGCTGCTACACGGACTACGGCCACAATCCCGCCGAGATCAAAAATGCCATTCAGATTGCAAAGCTGCAGCCGCACGGAACGCTCTGGTCGGTCTGGCAGCCGCACACCTATTCGCGCACCAAGACGCTGTTCAACGCCTTTCTGGAGACGTTCGACGGCGTCGACCGGCTGCTGATCACCGACATCTGCGCGGCGCGCGAGGCGGATCCGGGCGATATTTCCTCCGAAATGCTGATTGAGCCGCTGCGCGCGCGGGGCGTCGACGCGGTGCTGACGCCGACGTTCGACGATGCCGAAGCCTATCTGCGCGCCCATTGGCAGCCGGGCGATCTGATGATCAGCCATGGCTGCGGCGACATCGATCTGCTCAACGAACAGATTGCCAACCACGGGGACACCGTGCGATGACGGAGGCGATGGGCAAGCGACGGGGAGGGATTCTTGTGAAAAAACTCATTGGCCTGCTGACGGCCTGTGCGCTGGCGCTTTGCGCGCTCACGGGCTGTTCGGGCGGAGGGCAGGACGCTGCGGAGCCGGCCGAAACCGCGGCCATCGCGACGGAGGAACCGACGCAGATGCCGCAGGAGGAGCTTCCGGTGGTCGAGGACGTGCTGCTCGAACAGCCGACGGTCGCGCCGGCGGAGGCGCTGATCGTCTCCAACGCGACGGCGCAGCCGGCGCAAACCCCTCAGCCGGCCAACGACTTTTCCACCTATACCTTTGCGCGGCTGTCGGATACGTCGTTTGGATTCACGTTTGAATATCCCGCGCAGTGGACAAACCTGCCTGGGCGCTATACCGTCTGCTATCGCGAGCCGGTGGAGGAGGGCGATTTTCCCGCGCGCGTTGCGGTGACGCGCAAGGCGACGGCGCATACGCCGAATTCGCGCACGCTGCTTCAACAGTTTTACAATTACGCTGAGCAGATTCGCGTGCAGTATGATTCGAGCACGTTTGAATACGGCGAACTGAACAGCGAGGCCTCGTTCATGGGGGAAACGGGGTACTCGATCACCTATCTGGCCTATTCCGGCGACATCGAGGTCGAAGGTTACATGGTGTGCTGTGCCATCGGGCGGGCGATCTATGTGTTCCACTTCTGCGCTTCCTACGACGACTATCAGGCCATGTCTTCCATCATGACCCGGATGCGGGATTCGGTTGCAGTGGTCGAGTGAGGTGGCCCATGCAGAGCTACTATGAGTCCGTTCGCGACAACATGCGCATGCCGCTGACATGGTACGACCGCCGCAACTGTTGCCCGCCGCACTTTCACGCGGGGATTGAGCTGGTCTATGTGCTCGAAGGCAGCTTCGAGGCCGCGATCAACGGCCGAGGGATGACCGTGCGCGCGGGCGAGCTGCTGGTCACGAACTGTTACTCGGTGCACGCTTACTCAGCGGAGTCCTGCCTGTCGATCACTTCGGTCATTCCGCTGGGCGTCGTGCCGTCGGTGCGCAAGGTGCTGACGGCGAACCGGTTCCGGGAGAACATCATCACTGACGACGAGCGCCGCTCGATTGAATTCCTGATGCGGTTGCTTGCGGACAACCCGGGCAATGAGATCATGCAGAAGGGGCTGTGCTATTCGCTCATCGGCCTGCTGATCGAGCGCATTCCGCTCGATCCGATCGGTGCTTCCGATCAGGCGAGCGTGATCTGCGCGATCCTCAACTATCTGAATGAAAATTTCGAGCGGCGGCTGACGGTCGAACAGGTCGCGGCGCAGTTCGGCTACAGCCGGAGCCGCTTTTCCCACCTGTTCAAGAACACGGTCGGCTACAGCCTGCCGCAGTATCTGAACATGCTGCGCTGCCGCAGCGTGTGCGAGGCGATGCTGTCGTCGGACGCGTCGGTGGCAGATCTGGCGGCGAATGCGGGATTCAACAGCACCCAGTCGTTTTACGCCGCGTTCAAGGCGGTCTATGGCATGACGCCGCGCGAGTACATCCGCAAGCATTGCGCGGGCGGAGAGAAAAAGTGAACATACGGCGCGCCGCACGGTTTGGCAATGCCCCCAGTGCGGCGTGTTTTTCGTTGTTTTGAAGCATCCTGTCAAATTGTTCTCAACTCTTTTTAGACATGCTTCGCGGCCGTAAGCGTGATGCTGTAACCGGACAGGAGTTCCATCAGGCTGTGCTGAAAAGGCGGCGATGCGGTTGCGCGGCACAAGTGCCAAGACTGGTAAACTCACAGTGCAAAAAAATAGCCGGGCGGGATCCATTGGATCCCGCCCGAGCCCGCCGTAAAGCCGATTTTTGCAATGAGCTTTTGACGGGATGAAGGAACGTCTTTTGGTTCTTATTGTCCGTGTGTCTTGAATGTCAGGTGTTTGCGGCGGTGGAGGACTGGTCGGAGCATTCGCAGGTGTAGTCGCTGTCTACATAGTGCGCGAAGGTGCGGGCAATGAAGCGTCTCGCGTTGCAGGCGACGCCACAGTTGTTGGCCGTGTTTGCGGCGGCGGCGGAAGAGGCAAGGCTGAGGTCCTCGGGCAGCACGAAGCGCACCTTGCTGAGCGTGATGTCGCGGCAGCCGTTCTCTTGGTGCGCGGGCAGCGTGAATGCCTTCATGCCGCGCGACTGTTCCTGATCGTTCTCATCCAGTTCGTGCAGCGAGATCATCACTGCGGTGCGCCGTCCGGGGCAGACGTTTTTGACCTTGGCGTTCAGCTGCAGGACGCGTCCCTGCGATTCTACGGGCAGATCGTCGAGATCGTAGGTCATCACAGAGTTGCATCCTGAAAACGAGATGGTATCCGAACAGTTGCAGTTTTCCGTCTGATACTGGAGGGTGTACGGGGTGGCGTTGTTGGTTTCGGCCATTGGAAATTCCTCCTGCAATTCATTGCGGCGGCATCTGGCGCGAGGGCCGTTCAGCGGCGCCGCTTTACATATGGCGAACCATATGTAACCGGGAATTTCCGCGTCCCATCTCATACTATGCCCGGGGCGGGACCGCGTGCACCAAGGCGCAAAATATCCCGCCGCATCTGTTCGCGGCGGGATGTTTTCTGGCGGACGATTTGATGCTTCTGCGCAGCACCTGTACTGAAGCGGGAGCTTTCAGGACATTCAGCTCTCTGAGTCCAGCGAGTGGATAAAATCGCTGAGCAACTTGGCGGTATCAGCGGCGGCATCGCCGGGCGCATAGGCGCGCTGGCAGGCGCGCATCCGCTCGATGGCCTCGCCGCCATTGGCCGTGAGGCGGGCGACGCAGTCCGGCAGGCATTCCGGATCCGGGCAGTATTCCGCCAGACCGTGGGAGACGAGCATCTGCGGGTTGTGCAGCTCCTGTCCCGCGAGCTGGCCGAACAGTATGACCGGCTTGTTCAGCGCGACGGCCTCCATGACGCTGTTTGGGCTGGCGCGCATGATGAGCAGATCGGAATCGAGCATGACGTTCTGAATATCGTTGACGAAGCCCATCGCGTTCAGCCGGCCGTGGTAGCGCCGGCCGAGGACGCTGCGCAATTTCTTGCGAAGCGCCTTGTTGCGCCCGCAGATCACGTTGACGTGCGCATTCGTGCCGGAAAGCAGCTCGCGGGCGACGGCGCGAATGGTGCCGGAGCCTTCCGAGCCGCTCATCACGGTGATGACCGGCTGGGCATGGGCCATCGGCCGCTCCTCCGGCCGGGCCAGCCCCATGAACCGGCGGCGCACCGGAAATCCCACTTTGCGCACCCGGGCGGGATCGACGCCGTGGGAGATCGTGCAGTCGTATGCCTCCTGCGACGGCGCGAGCACCAGCGCGATGCGCGGGTCGAACCAGTAGTCGGCGATGTCGATCAGGTCGGCTTCGTGGGCGACGAGCGGTATGGAGAGGTTCATCTCCTCGAGCAGATCAATGACGCTGCCCAGGAATATCGGATGCACGGAGAGGATGCAGTCCGGGCGGAACTCATGGATCAGCTCTTCAAACCGGTGGCGGATCATGACCGCGATGGCGCGCTGCACCGGCTGGCGAAGCGCCATGCCGGCGGCATAGTTGAGCGCCCACGCCTGCTTCGGCAGCCGGGTGATCGGGCCGTAGGTCTTTTCGGCGCAGACCTTCTGCACTTTGGACATCAGGTCGAAGCCGTCGATCGTGCGCACCTCGATGTCCGGGTAGGCTTCGAGGCGCTCCATCAGGGAATCCGAGATGCTCTTGTGTCCGTGGCCGGTGTACACGGCCGTGATAATCAGGAGTCGGCGCATTTTCTCTTCTCAATCCTCTGAATGATTTTCATGATCCTCGGTCGGTTGTAGCGCTGGATGACCAGCGAGACCAGGTTGCCAATGATGTACAGAATCATCGCCAGTACGCCGAGCTCATCCATCAATATGGCGAACAGCGGGCTGAGCAGGATCAGAACCCAGTGGACGAATTCTGCCGAGCACGTCTCGACCACGAGCTTGCGCAGGTGGTCCGGGTCGCGCAGCAGGTTGCCCTGCTTCGGGAATGCGCGGCGGATGTACTTGCTCATGTCCGGCGTGCGGTTTTTCCACCATTGGATGCCGATCTTTTCATAGATTTTGCCGTCCTTTTCCCATGCAAAGCTGCGGAAGGGGAAGCGGTCGGGATGAAACCACTTCCGCGGCAGCTTTTCGCCCAGAAAGAACGCCGGCACGCCGAGCGTTCCCACGATCGAGGCGAAGCGCAGGAACAGATAGATCGGCTTGGGCAGCACGTCGCGCAAAAACGATTCGCCCGACGTGAACATCAGCAGAAAGAACGACAGCATCAGCAGCAGGTACATCACCATGACCTGCCAGTCGATCGGCCGCATGGCCGCGCCGGGGACGTGCGCGGGGTTGCGCAGCGCGCGGATGTAGAACACCGCGTAGAGCAGAAGCGACACCGCGTGCGTGCCCGCGAGCAGCGCGATCAGCACGTTTGCGGAATAGGCGGTGATGTCCGGGCTGAGCATCAGCGCGACCATCGTGGCGTACAGCACCACGGAGCTGGCCTTGCCGTACCAGCGCGCGTCGGCGATGACGCCCGTGCGCTTCATGTAGGCATAGCCGAGCGCCGCGAGGATGACCTCCTTGACGGCCAGAAAGATCAGCACCCAAAGCATCACCGGATAGCGGAACATCATCACGATACACAGCGCGGCCTGCGCCAGCTTGTCCGCCAGCGGGTCGAGCACGCGGCCGACGTTGCTCTCCATGTGCAGTTTCCGCGCGAGGATGCCATCGAGCACGTCGGTCAGCCCCGTGGCGACCACGACGGCGGCCGACCAGTGGTACGCCTTTTTCGCGCAGTAGAGCCAGACGAACACCGGGATCATCAGGATCCGCAGGAGGCTCAGCGCGTTGGGGAGAGTTACGATGCGGTTTTCATACCTGTTCGCCTGCATAATCGCCTATCCTTTATCCTTTTTGTAAAACAGCAAACCCAGACAGTTGGGGCCGCAGTGGTTGGAGATGGTGCAGCCAGCGCGGGTGTGCAGCACCTCGCGAAACGCCATATGCCGGTCCACTTCGGCGCGCACCGCCTGATACAGCCCGTCCGAAACGCCGGAATCCGTGATGAACAGGCGGGAATCGTCGATCTCGTCGGGATTCGCAAGCCGGTCGGCGACGTATTTGCTCAGGCAATGCTCCAGCCGTCCGCGGTATTTTTTGCCCACGCCCATCACGCCCTCGCGCACTTCGATGCAGGGCTTGAGGCTGAGCAGGTTCGCGCCCAGCGCCGCCAGCGCACTGCAGCGGCCGCCCAGGCGAAGGTAATCCAGCGTGTCGACGACGAAGCTGACGTCCAGCCGCGCCTTCTTCGCCTCCATTGCGCGGAAGATCTCCTCCGCGCCGCAGCCGCGCCCGGCCATCCCCGCCGCGTCGAGCACGAGGTGCCCGATGCCGGTGGAGAGATTCCGGCTGTCGACGACGAATACGTTTTCCATTTCCGACGCCGCGAGGCATGCGTTCTGGTAGCAGGCCGACATTTCGCTGCTGATCGTGAAGTGCACGATGCCTTCGCACTGTGCGCGCATGGCTCCGAACAGCTGGCGGTAGTCCTCCACGTTGACCGCGGAGGTCGATGCGGTTTTTCCGCCGCGCGCGACATTTTCAAACAGGTCGTCCGGCGTGATATCCACGCCGTCGCGGTAAGACCGTCCGTTCATCGAGATGTACAGCGGCGCGATGGCGATGTTGTGCGCCGCAATCAGTTCCCGCGAGAGATCACAGGTGCTGTCGGCAGAGATCCTGACCTTGCCTTCCAAGCGCTTACCCTCCCATGTGCAAAACCCTGTCCCGGTCATGAAAATGATAGGACAGAAACTTCAAGAAAGATTCTACAAGCCGCAGGCATTGCGGCAGGGCACTACTGCTATTGTACACCAAAGCGACCGAAAAATCAAACCTTTCAACAAACTTTTGACAAACTTTCGCGCCCCATTGACGCCGGCCGGCGCGCGCCCTATAATGGAGCTGGAGGTGCTGTGCTATGAAGATCGAAGCGATTCTGGATGCCTGCCGGCCCGATTGCGAACAGGAGCGGCAGGATCTGCGCCTGATGCGCCTT
The DNA here is from genome assembly GCA_018716805.1 of Candidatus Faecivicinus avistercoris. Classification (GTDB taxonomy): domain Bacteria; phylum Bacillota; class Clostridia; order Christensenellales; family Aristaeellaceae; genus Faecivicinus; species Faecivicinus avistercoris. The sequence continues at coordinate 48,456 of DVJL01000027.1, forward strand.
TACCTGAGCAAATTCGACGATCTGCTCCTGCGAACGAATGAGATGGCCCACTTCACGGCGTCTTCATGGATCGTCAGTCCCGACCGCGAGCGCGTGCTTATGGCCTATCACAACATCTATCAGAGCTGGTCGTGGACGGGCGGACATGCGGACGGCGACGGCGATCTGCTCGCCGTCGCCCTTCGCGAGGCGCGGGAGGAGACGGCGGTTCAGCGGGTCAGCCCCGTGCTGGAAAGGCCGCTCTCCGCGGAGATTCTGACCGTGCCGGCGCACTGGAAGCGGGGCGCGTATGTCGCTGCGCACCTGCATCTGAACGTCACCTACCTGCTCGAAGCCGACGACCGTCAGCCGCTGGCCGTCAAGCCGGACGAGAACAGCGACGTCCGGTGGTTTTCGCTCGACGAAGCCGTCGCCGCGAGCACAGAGCCGGAGATGCGCATCGTCTATCAAAAGCTCAACGGCAAACTCCGGGCGCTGAGATCGTGAGCCGGGCAGGCGGCGCGCCTTGCGCGAATGTGCGGACGGGGATGCCGCATGGCCCTGCAAAGGCGGCGATCCGCCATCAGCATGGCGACGATCTCGGTCAGCTCGCACGCCGCTGCCGCGGAGATGCGCGAATGGGATGCCGCGCCCTTGCGGACGGGGATGCCGCATGGCCCTGCAAAGGCGGCAACCTACCGTCAGCATGGCGACGATCTCGGTCAGTTCGCACGCCGCTGCCGCGAGCGGGCAGCTGTTTGAGACAAAGGCGGGCTTCCTCCGCACCCTGTTGCCCGCGCGGAAATACCGCCCGTGCTCGGGCGAAGCTGTGCAGGCGGCGCGCCAAGATTTCGCCGTTTCCGCTTCACCTGCGGAAGCGGCGCTTATTTCAGAAATGTGCAAGCCCCAGAGGGTGCTCCCGCGGCTCCGCTTTCCCTGCGGAAGCGGTGTTTGCTGCGCAGCGCGACGGACAGCGGGTCGCGGCTCTTCGTCCGCCCTCCCTGCGGAAGCGGTGTTTGCTGCGCAGCGCGACGGACAGCGGGTTATGGCTCCTCGTCCGTGCTCCCCGCGAAAGCAGCGTTTACTGCGCGACCCGCGCCAGCTCCGCGGCGACGTCCGCCTCGCTGGCGCGCATGGCCTGAAGGGTCTTGTCCATCAGCTCATCCAGCGTCCAGCCGAGCATCTCCGCGCCCTTCGCGATGACCTCGCGCGAACATCCGGCGGCGAACTTCTTGTCCTTGTACTTCTTCTTCAGACTCTTGAGCTCCATGTCCTGAACGCTCCTGGACGGGCGCATCAGCGCCGCCGCGCCGATCAGGCCGGTCAGCTCGTCCGACGCAAACAGCACCTTCTCCATCAGGTGCTCCGGCGCGACGTCGGACACCAGGCCGTAGCCGTGGCTGCACACGGCGTGCACCAGCGCGTCGCTCGCGCCGATTTCCGCCAGCAGTTCGGGCGCCTTGGCGCAGTGCTGGTCGGGGAACTGTTCAAAGTCCACGTCGTGCAGAAGGCCGGCCGTCGCCCAGAAATCGGCGTCCGAGCCGAAGCCGAGCTCGTTTGCAAACCAGCGCATCACAGCTTCTACCGTCAGCGCGTGTTGGATGTGAAAGTGTTCCTTGTTGTATTTTTTGAGAAGCGACAGCGCCGCCTCCCGGGAAACGCAGTTTTCCATGGCTCTCTCCTCCGTAGAATTCAGTGGGCCTCGCCTTCCGGAATCACAGCGCAGCCGCCGAGGATGTCCGGCTTGTGCATCATGCTGTCCGCTTCGGTGATCTCTCGGATGGGGTGGCAGGGGACGCCGGCGGCGAAGTGGTTGGCGGGGATGTCGCGCGTGACGACGCTGCCCGCGCCGATGACGCAGTTGTCGCCGATGGTGACGCCGGGGCAGACCGTGACGTTCGCGCCAAACCAGCAGTTGCTACCGATTTTAACGGGCCGCGCGTAGCACAGGTGCTTTGCCTCGCCGTTTTCATCGAGCATGGCCAGGCGTTCGCTCGCGCACATCGGGTGCACCGGCGTGACGATGGTGACGCCGGGGCCGAAATCGCAGTGGTCGCCGATCTCGACCGGCGCGTCGTCCTGAACGGTGAAGTTGAAGTTGATGAACACATGCGCGCCGATCTTCGTGTGCGTACCGTAGTGGAAGTAAACCGGCCCCTGCAGGAAGGTGCCCTCGCCGATCTGGCCGAGCATTTCCTTCAGGATCTGCGACCGCTTTTCGGTTTCGTGCTGGTAGGTCTGGTTGTAGTCGACGTTGAGGTTGTGGGTGCGCAGCTTGATGGCCTGCAGTTCCGGGGTTGCGGGGCAGAACAGCTTGCCTGCGAAAATCTTTTCTTCCTCGCGCATGTTTTCGCTCTCCTTCCAATCGGCGGCTTGACCGCCTTCGCGCAGTATACGTCCCATTTTAGCACAACTTGCGCGCCGCTTCAAGCGGATTTCGTGGCTTTTTGCCTGTATGGCGAAGTTTGAGGAAGAGCCCTTGAACTGCGGCGGCGGCTGTGTTATAATGAGGACGATCCTGGAAATTCCCGCCGCGCGCGGATTCTTTCCTGCGCGCCGGTTCAGCGCTCCTCGGCATGGACTTCCAACCGTATTTTTGAGCGCGCCGGGGATTTTCATTTCCGCCGTATGAACGCTCGTCCCACAGGAAGCGGTGCGGTCTCGCCAGCGGGCAAACCGCGCGTAGACATCTTTGATTTGGAGGAACAAGCCTTGAGCCAGAACAACAGTTTGCGCCCGTCGACTGGCAAGATCGTGGTGGGGTCGGTTCTCGCGCTGATCCTTGCCTTTTTGCTGCCGCAGGTCCTCATGTTCCAGCTGATGACGTTTAACTTAGGCGTGGTGGCGATGGCCGGCGTCGCGCTGACCATCTGGGCCGGGCCGATCCCGGGGATCCTGCTGGCGGTCGCGGGCACGGCCAACATGATGTACTTCTACGGCCTCCAGGTGGGCGCGGTGCTGCTGCCGATGGCGGTGGTTCCGCCGGTGGCCGTCGCGCTGGGCGTGCGCGCGCGGAAGCCGTTCTTCCAGCAGATGCAGGTGGGGCTGATCGCGTTCCTGGCCGGAACGGTGGTGACGGCGCTGCTTGCGGCGATTGCGTTTGGCGGCGACATCGTCGCGCGCGTGGTCGCGATGATCGGCGAGGTGTTCAACGAGGTCGGGTCAGAGGTCTGGACGATCGTTCAGCCGTCGATGGAGGCGCTCGATCCGAGCATTACGTTTGAACAGTTTTCCGAGGCGTTTGGCGAGGTGCTCGCGCTCATTCAGGCGTACTACGAGCTGTACCTGCTGGCCAATCTGCTCGCGGGCGCGGCCGTCACGGCCATCGTGTCGGTGTTCTGGGGCAATTGGCTGGCCGCGCGCCGGGGCGAGGCGACGGTGGAGAGCTTTGTCGGCCTGCACGGCTGGTATCTGCCCGCCAATTTGACGTGGGGCATCCTGATGACGCTGGCGGCGGCGTGGATCCTCGCAAATACGGCCGCTTCCGGCGGGACGACGACGTGGTTCGTCGTGCTGGAGCTGGCGGAGGTGGCGTTTGTTGTGCAGGCGCTGGCCGCGATTGACCGGCGTCTCAAGGCGCGCGGCTCCACCCGGGGCCGGCGCACGGCGGTGGTCGTGCTGATTTTGCTGGCCGGCGTGCTGCTCAGCGGGCTGGGCGTGTTTGAGCTTTTGATGTTGGTCGGCGGCGCTTCGGCGCTGTTCGGCAGCCATGGCGCGGCGCGCCCCATTGTGGAAAAGATCAAAAAGACGTTCGGCGGCGACGACCGCTGAACATGGGAGGAATGCATTGTGAAGGTCATTCTGTTGATGGACGTCAAGGGCACGGGCAAGAAGGATCAGATCGTCGAGGCATCCGATGGGTTCGCCCGCAACTACCTGATTCCCCGAAAGATGGCGAAAGAGGCCACGGCAGAGGCGCTCAACGCGATTTCGCGCGCCAAGAGCGCGGACAAGCATCGCGAAGACGTCCGCCGCGCGGAGGCCGAGCAGCGCGCGCGGGAGCTGAAGGGCAAGGTCGTTCAGCTGACGGTGCGCGGCGGCGAAAACGGCAAGCTCTACGGCGCGGTGACGAACGATCAGATCGCTGCGGCGCTCAAGGAGCAGTTTGGCATTGAAATCGACAAGCGCAAGATCGAGCAGGAGGAGCCGGTCAGGAGTGCGGGCCAGACGGCGGTGACGCTGAAGCTGATGGCGGGCGTCAGCGCGCGCGTGCTGCTCAACGTCAAGGTCGTCACGAAGTAAATGGAGGCGCAGTTTCCCATCGGAGCGGATGGTGCGCGCGTGCCGCCGAACCATCCGGAGTCGGAGCGCGGCGTTCTCGGCGCGATGCTGCGGTCGCGGGAGGCGGCGCTGCTCGCCATTGAAACCCTTCAGCCGGAGGATTTTTACGATCCCGCAAACCGCGAGATCTATTCCGCCATGCTCTCCATGGCGATGGCTTCGCGTGCGATCGACCTGGTGACGCTCGACGAGGAGCTGACCCGGCGCGGCAAACTCGAGTCCGTCGGCGGCGCGGCCTACCTGATTGAGCTGAGCCGCTCGGTGCCCTCGGCGGCGAACGCGCGCGCGTACATCCGCATCGTCGACGAAAAGGCCACGCTGCGCAAGCTGATCTCCGCGTCGGAGAAGATCATTGCGGCGTGCTATGGCGAGCAGGAGGAGACGCAGGCCATCCTCGAACAGGCGGAAAAGGCGATTTACGACATCACTATGCGCCGCGGCGGCGAGGAATTGCAGCCGATCCAGCCGGTGATGCTCTCGACCTTTGAAAAAATCGAGCAGCTGGTGAAGAACAAGGGCCGCATCGAGGGCGTGCCGACCGGCTATACGGAACTGGACGACATGCTCACCGGCCTGCACCCCGGCGAACTGGTGCTGGTCGCCGGCCGCCCGTCGATGGGCAAGACGAGTATCGGCATGAACTTTATCGAAAACGCGGCCATTCGCGCCGGCAAGAAGGCGGCGGTGTTCTCGCTCGAGATGCCGGCAGAGCAGCTGGCGATGCGCATGCTCTGCACGGAGGCGCGCGTTGACATGCAGCGCGTGCGCCGCGGTCAGATTGAGGACGAGGAGTGGGAGAAGCTCTGCGAGGCGATGATCAGCATCGGCCCGGCGTCGATCCACGTCGACGCCACTCCGGGCATCACCGTTTCGGGCGTGCGCTCCAAGGCGCGCAGGCTCCAGCTCGAGCACGGGCTGGACGTCATCATGATCGACTACCTCTCGCTGATGAGCGGCGTCGGCCGCTTCGGCAGCCGGCAGGAGGAGGTCTCGTCGATCTCGCGCTCGCTGAAGGCGCTGGCCATCGAGCTGGGCGTTCCGGTCATCGCGCTGCAGCAGCTGTCGCGCGCGCCGACCGGCCGCGCAAATCACCGGCCAATGCTGTCGGACATCCGCGAGTCGGGCGCGATCGAGCAGGACGCCGACGTCGTGATGTTCATCCATCGCGAGGATTACTACGACCCGGAGACCGAAGAGAAGAACATCGCCGAGATCATCATCGCAAAGCAGCGCAATGGCTCGCTCGGCACGGTAAAGCTCGGCTGGAAGGGCGAGTATACTTGGTTTATGGATCTTTCGCCGCGGCCGAAGGAGGCGGGATGACCAACTCCGGTTCGGCGTGGCGGCGGAAGCGCCCTTTTCTTGGCTTGGAACGGGAATTTGCAGGAGGACAGCGATGGGATGGGTCGTTTTCGCGGGAATCGTCTTGATCGGGATCGGCGCGTTTCTCTTTCTCAAGCCAGATTTGATGTGGAAGCTGACGGAACAGTGGAAATCCTACCGCGCGGACGGGCCGTCTGACTTCTACCTGAAGAGCACGAAGTTTGGCGGCGTCCTGTTCATGCTCTGCGGAATCGTGGCGATCGTCCTTCTGCTGGTTTCGGGTTCGTAAATTCTGTTTTGAGGGACGACTGGCCGTGAAAAAGATCGCGGGTTCGTTCGCCCGATGCGCCGTCTGCGAAAGTGAAGGCTGTGAAACCGCGGAAACAGTCTGCCGCGAACGCCGGCGCCATGCGGCTGGGGAGAAAGCCGCTCGCAATTTGGACGGTGCCTGCCCGGCGCACGGCGGCGGGATTTCAATCGTGCAAACCGTCGCCGGCGATGGGACGGCTGACGGCAGCCGCGGGCGGGTTGAATATGGAGAATGCCATGTACTATGAATCCTACGAGAGAAAAAAACCGCGCAGGCGAAAGCGCAGGCGCGGCGGCTGTCTGGGCGCGCTGCTTCGGTTTTTCGGAAAGCTGATCGCGCTGGCGCTCGTGCTGGCCGTGTTGGCGGCGGTCGGTCTTTATTTTTTGCCGGTTTCCCTGTTCATGGTGGAGCCGGATTACGATCTCGCGCTGTCGGCCGAGCTGCCCTCCAGCCCGATCAACGTGCTTGTGCTCGGCGTGGACGTGCTCAACGACGGCAGCCAGCGCAGCGACACGATGATGATCGCGTCGATCGACCGCGGCGTGTTCCGGCTGACGTCCATTCAGCGCGACACCTATGTCGAAATTGACGGGCACGGCCGCAACAAGATCAACGCGGCCTATGCGTTCGGCGGGCCGGAACTGGCGATGCGCACCGTCAACCAGGCGTTTGGCCTGAACATCATGCACTATATCGTCGTGGATTTTACGGCGCTGGTCGATATGGTCGATGCGCTCGGCGGCATCGAGCTGGACATCACGGAGGCGGAGCGCGAGCAGATCAACATCAACGTCGTCGATTCGGCAAAAGTGTTCTATCGGCTCGGCTATTCGGCGTCTGAGCTGCTCCAGAGCGGCGAAAACACGCACCTCGACGGCCTGCAGGCGCTTGGCTACGCGCGCATCCGCAGTTTGGACAGCGATTTCGTCCGCACCAGCCGCCAGCGCGCGGTGGTCGAGGCGATGCTCCAGAAGCTGCGCGAGCGGCTGTGGAATCCCGTGGTGGTCGGCCGCTTCATCGCCGAGGGACTTGAGGGCATTCGGACGAACCTGAACCTCGCCGAGCTCGCCGCGCTGGGCGAGAAGGCGCTGTTTGCCGGGGGGATGGAGCAGCTGCGCGTGCCTGTGAACGGAACCTTTGACGACGATGGTTCCAAGCTGACGATCACCGACGCCGGCGCGAACCGGCAGGCGCTGTATCGGTTCATCTACGCCGAGTGAGCGGTTTTCCGGCAATTGCGCCGGGCGCTGATGGTCCTGCTTCATACTTTGATGAGACATAGACATGGACGGCATTCCAATGCGGAACGCCGTCCATTTTTGAACGATCAGAGCTGCCAGACTTCGTCGGCGTACTCCTGGATCGTGCGGTCGGAGGAGAACTTGCCCGCGCCGGCGATGTTGTGCAGGCACTTCTTGGCAAATTCAATCTCGTCTTGCGTGTCGCGAATGGCGCGCAGCTTGGCTTCGCGGTAGGATGGGAAGTCCTTGAGCAGGTAGTAGTGGTCGGGCTTGTGCCAGCTCGCGCCCTCGAGCAGCGAGGTGTACAACTCGGCCAGCGCGCCGTCTTCGTCGGCAAAGGTGCCGTCGTGGAGCGCGTCCACGGCGCGGCGCGTGCGTGGGTCGGACTCGTACAGCGCCTTCGGGTCGTAGCTGTCGCGAATGGACTCGATTTCGTCCACGGTCGCCCCGAAGATGAAGTTGTTCTCCTCGCCGGCCTGCTCGACGATTTCGATGTTCGCGCCGTCGTAGGTGCCCAGCGTGCACGCGCCGTTGAGCATCAGCTTCATGTTGCCGGTGCCGCTGGCCTCCGTGCCGGCGGGCGAGATCTGCTCGGACAGGTCGGCGGCGGGGATGATGTGCTCGGCGTAAGAACAGTTGTAGTTGTGCACGAACACCACGCGCATCCGGTCGCTGACCTCCGGATCATTGTTGACCATCGCGGCGATCTGGTTGATGAAGCGGATGATCGCCTTCGCCCGGTCGTAGCCCGGCGCGGACTTCGCGCCGAAGATGAACGCCGTGGGCGGGAAGTTGTCGATGGAACCTTCCTTCAGGCCGTAGTAGAGGTCGAGGATCGAGAACGCGTTGAGCAGCTGGCGCTTGTACTCGTGCAGCCGCTTGATCTGCACGTCGAACACGAAGTGCACCGGGATGTCGACGCCCTCGCGCTCGCGGATCAGCGCGGCCAGCTGGCGCTTCTTTTCGCGCTTGACGGCGATGAACCGGCTGGCGAGCGCATCGTCGATCTTTTCGTCGAGCGCGCGAAGCCTGAACAGGTCGGTCAGGTAGCCGGGGCCGATCACGTCGTCGAGCAGCGCGCACAGCTCGGGGTTACATAGGCCGAGCCAGCGGCGCTGGGTGATGCCGTTGGTCTTGTTGTTGAACCGCTCCGGAACCAGCGCGTACCACTCGCGGAAGACCTCGCGCTTGAGGATCTCGGTGTGGATTGCGGCGACGCCGTTGGTGTACGAGGAGCCGTAGACGGCGAGGTTCGCCATGTGCACGCGCCCGTCGCGGACGATGTCCAGCGCGGCCGTGTCCTCGACGCCCTTCTTGCGAAGCTCCGCCGCGAGCCGCGTCTGGATGCGCTTGACGATGCGGACGAGGGCGGGGGAGACGTCGTTGAGCAGCGACACGTCCCAGACCTCGAGCGCTTCGCGCATGACGGTGTGGTTCGTGTAGCGGAACGTGCGCTGCGCGATGCGGAACGCGCGGTTGAACGTCACGCCGTCGGCCATCAGCAGGCGGATCAGCTCGGGGATCGCCATCGTCGGATGGGTGTCGTTGAGCTGGACGGCGTGCAGGTCGGCAAAGCGGTCGTAATCCGCACCAAAGCGCGCGTGGAACGAGCGCAGCATATCTTGCAGCGACGCCGAGCAGAGCACGTACTGCTGGCGCGCGCGCAGCAGCTTGCCGGCGCGCAGCGTGTCGTTCGGGTACAGCAGCTTGGTGATGTCCTCGGCGACGTTCTTCTCCTTCGACGCCTTCGCATAGTCCTGCCGGTTGAACAGGTCGAAGTCAAACTCGTGCGTGCTCTCGCACTGCCACAGGCGCAGTGTGCCGATGCTGCTGTTCTCGCCGTAGCCGATCACCGGCATGTCGTAGGGCACGGCGCGCACTTCGCAGTTCTTCATCGGCACGATGACGCTCAGTTCGTCGCGGCGGATGCTCCACGGGTCGCCGAACCGCGTCCAGTCGTCCGGCAGCTCCTTCTGACGGAAGTTCTCGAACTCCTGCTTGAACAGGCCGTAGCGATACCGCAGGCCGTAGCCGTCCAGCGGGACGTTGTGCGTGGCGGCGCTGTCGAGGAAGCACGCGGCCAGCCGCCCGAGGCCGCCGTTTCCGAGCGCCGCGTCCTCGATGTCCTCCAGCGCGGCGAGGTCGACGCCCCGCTGGGCGAGCAGCGCGCGGACGTCCTCGAGCATGCCCAGCGCGTAGAGGTTGTTGTACACGAGCCGGCCGACCAGGTATTCCGCGGAGAGGTACAGCGCATGGCGGCGGTCGAGGCGGTCGGCGGCGTCGTCCGCCCAGCGGGGCGCGACGCGCAGCATGACCGCGTCGGACAGCGCCTCGTGCAGCTGCACGGCGGAGGCGTCCTCCAGCGCGACGTGATAGCGGGAGACGACCAGCTCGTCCGCGCGGGCGACCAGATCCTTCGCGTCGAACGTCGGAAGCTGGCCGCGGTGGTGGCGGCGGTTGAGGATGCGGACGCGGCGCGCGACGGCGTCCAGGTTCTGCGGCAACATCCGCCAAAGCCAGTTGCCGCCGACCGTGCCGGGATAGTTCATGCGCGATTCCTCGCCGAGGCCGAGCAGGTCCTGCATCGGCACGATGGCCGTGCCGGCGACCGAGGCGAACGCCGCGTCGAGCAGCGCGGGCAGGACGTCGTCGCTGCCGGGCTTCATGCCGAGCTTTTCGCGCGCGAACGCCTTGACTGGCTCGCTGGCGTGCGCCCACCAGCCGAGGGTGGTGTTGTTGTCGTGCGTGCCGGTGTAGACGATGCAGTTTTCGGTGTGGTTCTGCGGAAGGTCGACGTTTGTGTCGTCGCTGTCGAAGGCGAATTGCAGCACCTTCATGCCCGGATAGCCGCAGAACTTGAGCAGGCGCTTGACGCGCGGGCTGACGACGCCCAAGTCCTCGGCGACGATCTTCAAATTCGGCAGCTCGCGCCGGATGCGGCGGAACAGCTTGCGGTCCGGCCCGAGCTCGTACTTGCCGTTGCGCGCGGTCGGCTCGCTGGCCGGGATGGCGTAGTAGTTCGCAAAGCCGATGAAATGGTCGATGCGCAGCAGGTCGAACAGCTCGCCCGCGGCGCGCAGGCGGCCGATCCACCAGGCGAAGTTCGTCGCCTCGTGGCGGTCCCAGCGGTAGAGCGGGTTGCCCCAGCGCTGGCCGTCGGCCTGAAAGTAGTCCGGCGGCACGCCGGCGATGCGGATCGGGCGGCAGTCCTCGTCCAGCTCGAACAGCTCCGGGTTGAGCCAGACGTCGGCGGAGTCCTCCGCGACGTAGATCGGCATGTCGCCCATCAGCTCGACGCCGTTCGCGCGCGCATAGTCGTGCAGCGCGCTCCACTGGCGGAAGAACAGCACCTGCTCGAACAGGTAGTAGCCGACGCGGTCCTTCAGTTCTTCCGAATAGCGGGCGACGGCCTCGGGCTTGCGCAGGCGGATGTCCTCGTCCGGCCATTCCATCCACGAGACGAGGTCGAAGTGCTCCTTGATCGCGCGGAACAGCGCGTAATCGCGCGCCCACGGATGCGAATCGGCGAAGGCGTCGATCTCATCGGCCATGCGCTCCCGCGCGTGCGCGTAGGCCGCGCCGAGCAGCTCGGCGTGCTGCGCCTTGACGGCCTCGAAGTCGATCTGGCCGGCGTTGGGCAGCGGATGATACGTCCCCTCGGGCAGGATGCCGTCGCGCTCAAGGAAGGGAATGTCGATCATCAGCGGGTTGCCCGCGTAGGTCGACGTGCTCTGGTACGGTGATTCGGCGTAGCCGGTCGGGCCGACGGGCAGCACCTGCCAGATGTTCATGCCCGCCGAGCGGACAAAGTCGATGAAATCGTAGGCCGCCTGTCCCAGCGTGCCGATCCCACCGGGGGAGGGCAGCGAGGTGATGTGCAGCAGTACGCCACTCTTTCTCATAAAATCGCTCCTCTGAATGATTGGCCGTTTCTCAGCCGGTATTCTCATTATACCTGAATGGCAAAAAAAGCACAAGTATTTTTTGACAAGTCTGTAAAATCGGGGGGTTGACACTTTTTGGTCGGCTGGTATAATAAAAGTACACCTTGGAAGTGGAGGAACGAAGATGAAGAAACTGCTTGCGCTGCTCATGGCCGCGCTGATGCTCACGGGCGCGGCGCTCGCGGAAGAGGACGACTGGTATCTGGACACGGCGGAGGAGCTGGCGGCGTGCGTCGGCGAGCTCGTGGGGGACGAAGCCTACCTGAATGCGATGGGTTACCCCGTGGAGCTTGTTGGAATGGCTCACGATTACGTATACGTAGATTTCACCGTCCTGCTGGCTGCATGGCGGATTGAGTGGTCGGAGACCGACGACTTGTTGCAAGCGTTGTTTGCTGTCGAAACTGGTGAGCTGTCGGATGCAGGGAGAGATTATCTCGTCCAGAACACAGCGCGGTGGCCACTTCTGCGGACGAATAGCGAGGAGGGAACTGCAGAATGGTTCGCGACATCACAAATGCTGACGTACAGCCGGACATACATCATGCCTGAAGATTTCCAGACGTGTACCTATTTGCTGTTATTTAATGGTAAGATGAATGCCGAGATGATCGGTGTGGCCTTCAGCCAGACGGGCGAGGAGACGATTACTGCGACTGCCCTGCCGGTTTTGCCGACTGTGGGAGAATGGTTAAGACTACAACCGCTTGATTCATTCTTGTTCTCCTGCGAACAGGTGATGAGCGCGCCGGAAAACGTATGGCGATCAGTATTGGGTGAATGACACAAGCTTTATGTGTATCATTCAAAAACTTCACGGTTTTTTATAGGGCTCTCTACTGCTTTCCTGACAAGTCTGTAAAATCGGGGGAGTTGACACTTTTGGGGCCGGCTGATAGAATAGAGATACACTTAGGAATTGGAGGGAAAATGATGAAGAAACTGCTTGCGCTGCTCATGGCCGCGCTGATGCTCACGGGCGCGGCGTTCGCGGAAGAGGACGACTGGTATCTGGACACGGCGGAGGAACTGGCGGCGTGCGTCGGCGAGCTCGTGGGGGACGAAGCCTACCAGCAGCTGATGTCGGGCTTGGAGTTTGAAGAACTGGACGCGCTCAAGGGCGTGGATTACACCGCGCCGGTTGCCGCGTGGCGGATCGAATGGTCGGCGGCTGGCGATTTGCTGCTTGCGTTGTATTCGACCGTCGAGGCGGGCGACCTGTCGGACGCGGGGCGGGATCGCTTTGCCCAGCTGGTAGCGCAGTCGCTGCTTCAGCAGGCGAACAGCGCCGAAGGCGCCAGCTGGCTCGCGGTCTCGACGATGCTGACGTACAGCCGGACGTACGTCATGCCTGAGGATTTCCAGACGTGTTCCTATCTGCTGGAATTCGACGGCGCGCTGGTCGGCGTGGCCTTCAGCCAGACGGGCGACGAGACGATTACCGTGACCGCCCAGTTGGTTTCGCTGGGAGATCAGAGCGTGGAGGAGTGGTTGCAATCGCTGATGCCACTGCTGTTCTCCTGCGAACAGGTGATAGGCGCGCAGGAAAACACATTGTGGCCGGCGCAGGGTGAATGACACAAAATTTATGTGTACCATTCAAAAACTTCACAGCTTCGACATGCATCTTTGCTGGTTTTGCCGAGAACATGCGGTATAATAAACATAGCGACGGAATCCCCTCTTCTCATTCCCCTATCCCATCCGTCGCTGCGGAACGGCTCTCGCGAGCGGTTCCGCTTTTTCTATAGAGAGGTCTCCGCGGGCGTCGCATTGCCTGAGGAAAACGGGATGAAAAAGCCAGCCATGGCGAATGCCGTCCGCGGCTGGCTTTAGCGCTCGATGCGCTATGCGATCTCGAGGGCGATTTCCATCATCTGGGTGAACGTGTTCTGGCGATCCTCGGCGGGCAGGGCTTCGCCCGTGACGGCGCTGTCGGAGATGGTCAGCAGCGAGAGCGCGTTCTTCCCGGCGGCAGCCGCGTTCAGATAGAGCGCATAGGTCTCCATTTCGACGCAGAGCACACCGAGCTTCATCAGCTTGGCGGAGGACGCCTCGTAGCCGCCCTGCTCATAGAAACAGTCGCTGGAGAACACCGGCCCGGGCACGACGTTCATGCCGAGCGCCTTGCCAGCCGTAATGGCCTTGGCGAGCAGTTCATAGGAGCAGCAGGGCGCGAGCGTGCCCGAGAAGCCGAATGAATCGCCGTAGCGCGAGTTCGTGTAGGCGCTCATGGCGGCGACGACGTCGCGCAGCTGGAGCTTGCCGGTCATCGCGCCGGCGGAGCCGACGCGGATGATGTTTTCGACGCCATAGTAGTTGTACAGCTCGTAGGAATAGATGCCGATGGACGGCATGCCCATGCCCGACGCCATGACCGACACGCGCTTGCCCTTGTACATTCCGGTGTAGCCGTGCACGCCGCGGACGTTGTTGACCAGCACGGGATCTTCGAGGTAGTGTTCGGCGATGAACTTCGAGCGCAGCGGATCGCCGGGCATCAGCACGGTGCGGGCAAAATCGCCTTCCTTGGCGTTGATGTGCGGGGTTGGAATATTGCTCATGTCGAATTCCTCCTGTCACTTTTTCGCGGGTGCTTCCCGGCGCGCCGCCGGGATGGATGGCTTCATTATAGCGGATTTGCCGCGCGGCGTCAACCGGCGGATGGCTGCGCGAGCTTCTCCCAGCGGCTGCCGCGATAGCGCGCGACATAGGAGATCACGCGGCAGATCCAGTCGACCACCATGGCGATCCAGACGCCCACCGCGCCCATGCCGAGCCCCAGGCCGATGACGTAGCTCAGCGCGATGCGGAACACCGCCATGGAGGCGAGCGCGACGATCATCGTATAGCGCACGTCGCTCGCGGCGCGAAGCGCGTTGGGCAGCGTGAACGCCGCCGGCCAGAGGATCATCGCGGCGCCGTTGTGGATCATAATCAGCGTGGAGGCCAGCGCCAGCGCCTCGGCGCTCGCGTCAAAGATCGGCAGCACCCACGGCAGCAACAGCAGCAGCGGGATGTTGACCAGCGCCGTGGCCGCATACGTCCACGCCAGCAGCTTGCGCGTGTAGTAGCGCGCCTGCTTGAAGTCGCGCGCGCCGACGCACTGGCCGACGACGGTGATGATCGCCAGATTCATCGTCTGTCCCGGCAGGCAGCCGATGGTGTCCATCGTGTTGGCGACGGCGTTCGCGGCGGTCTGAATCGTGCCGAACTGTGCGATGACCTGCACGACCAGCACGCGGCCGAGCTGAAACAGGCTGTTTTCCAGCCCGCTCGGCACGCCGATGCGCAGGATCTGGCGCATCATGGCGAAGTCGGGCTTCCATGCGCCGTGCAGCAGGTGGATTTGCAAGTGCGTTTTGCGCAGCATGCCGAGGATGCAGATTGCGCCGACCGCGCGCGATACGAGCGTCGGAATGGCCACGCCCTCGACGCCCATGCCTACGCCGTAGATCAGCGTGGCGTTGCCGGCGATGTTGATGGCGTTGATGAGCAGCGAGACCATCATCGTCGTGCCCGCGCGGTTCATCGACCGGTACAGCGCCGCGCCGGCGTTGTACAGCGCGATGAAGGGATAGGAGAGCGCGGTGATCCACAGGTAGGTCATCGCATTGTCCCAAACCGCCTGCTCTACGCCGCCGAACACCAGCCCGAACAGCTGCGCGCGGAACAGGATCATCGGGATGGTGATGAGCAGCGACACGCCCAGCACGACCAGCACCAGCTGGTTGGACACGCGGCAGGCGTCGCTTCGCCGGTTTGCGCCGATGAACTGCGAGGCGACGACCGCACCGCCGGTTGCCAGCGCGGAGAACAGCGCGATCAGTACGTTGCAGAACATGTCCACCAGCGAGACGCCGGAGATCGCCGCGTCGCCCAGCGCCGAGACCATCACCGTGTCCGCCATGCCGACGAAGATGCTCAGCGTCTGCTCGATCAGAAGCGGCAAGAGCAGTTTGCCCAGTTGACGATTGGTAAACATCCATCCATTCCCCCGTAGATTCCATCGAAAAATCCCCAAATTTCCAAACTGTATCGCGCCTGCCGGGCCTTTGCCGGAATGGGGATTTTCGCTTGCGATTAGTCGGAAAAGCGAGCCATGATCTCGGCGTCGGCGTCCGTGCAGCCGGCCAGCACCGGCGGCTTCCCGGGGTCCTCCGCCGGCCGCAGCCGCTTGCCGAGCCAGACGACGTCGTGCCACCGCCCGAGCTTGTAGCCGGTCTGCACCAGCGTGCCCATGCGCACATAGCCCATCCGCTCGTGGAAGTGGATGCTGGGCAGGTTTTCGCCGGTGACGACGCCGTAGAGGTTGTGGAAGCCGCGCCGCGCGAGCATCTCCTCGAGGCAGCGGTACAACTTCGCGCCGATACCGCGCCCGCGCGCATCGCGGTCGAGGTAGATGGAGAGGTCGGCGTCCCACGCGTAGGCCGCGCGCGAAAAGGCCGCGCCGCCGTAGGCGTAGCCGAGCACCGCGCCGTCCTCCTCCCAGACGATCCATGGATAATTCGCGGCGATGCCTTCAAACCGGCGCATAAAATCGCCGGGCGACGGCACTTCGTATTCAAACGTGATGGCTGTTTCGAGGATGTAGGGCGCGTAGATGGCCAGCATGGCGGGCACGTCGTCCCGCGTCGCCGCTCGGATCATGTCGATTCCTCCCGTCAATGATGAACTCACATCTGCATTATTATACCACCAATGCGGCGGATTGTCGATTGCGATGGCGTGAAATCGTTGCACAGCGGCGGCATGGGGGAGGGGTGCAGCCCTGCCTTCCGGTCAGAGGACGAATTGAAGGATCGCCGCGGCGAACGGGCGCATTGCGCGCTTGGAATTTGGCCGGCGGCACTGATGACGCGTGGGGCTGAACGGGGAAATGCGATGCGTGCCGCGCGAGGTTTTCCCGGGAAAAGAAAACCTTGGCCGTAGGCGAGACGCGCGTTTCCCATTGAATCGGGGGCGCGCTTTCCGGCGCGTCGCTCTGCCCGTGGGCGCAAATCAATGGCAGATGAGCGCGCATGCCCATTCGGGGTCGGCGGGCGCCGCTCTGCATGCATCTGCAAATCAATGAAATGCGCCGGACAGATCGCGGGATCTGTCCGGCGCTCAGGCCAACGAAAAACCATCGGGAGCAAAAGCGGCGAAGCCCTTTCGCGCGCTGCTCCTCCCCGGCGCTTCGTCATTCGTCCGCTTCGGCGATTTCCAGGTATTTCTCAAACACGGCGTCGAGTTCGTCTTCATCGTCGATGGTCGAGTAGAAGTCGTTGCCCTCCTCGTCCGTCTCGATGCGCATGATGATCAGCTCGTCCTCCTCGACGTCGTCCATCGGCTCGACGGGAACGAGGCAGATGTAAGCGCGCCCTTCGTGTTCCAGCGTCATCAGGTGCTCAAAGGCGATCTCCTGACCATCCTCGTCGACCAGCTCGACGATGTTCTCGCGGTCCATGTCCAGTTCATGATTCTCGTTCATCCGATAGATTCCTCCCCGAAAGATTTTCTTTTCAGGCTTCCAGCCGCCCGAATCCAGAAAGGTTTGCAGGATGCAGACGGCGGCCAGCTTGTCGACGACTTCGCGGCGCCTTGCGCGCCGGACATCGGCTTCCAGCAGCACGCCGGTGGCGAGCCGGGTGGTCAGCCGCTCGTCCTGAAAGCGGACGTTCAGGCCCCGGCCGGACAGCCGGCGGGCAAACGCGCGCGTGCGCTCCGCCTGAAAGCCCTCGCTGCCGTTCATGTTCCGCGGCAGCCCGCAGAGCACGCGGTCGGTCTCATAGGTTTTGCACAGCGCGCAGACGCGGTCGGTATCCACAGAATCGCCCTTGCAGGGGATGGTCTCGACGCCCTGCGCCGTCAGACCGAGCGCGTCGCTCACGGCGACGCCAATGCGCTTCTGGCCGACGTCCAGGCAGAGAATCCGCACGGCTCACACCACCTTTATGCAAAACTGAGGGCAGACGCGCGCGCAATAGCCGCAGAACACGCAGCGCGACTCGTCGATCTGCGCCCGGCCATTTTGGATGGAGATCGCCTGCTGGCGGCATCGCTCGGCGCAGCGCCCGCAGCCCTCGCACCAGTCGTGCACCATCATGCGGCGCTTGCGCGCGCGCAGCGGGGCGAGTCGGGCGTCCGCGCCGGGTTCGGCGTCGAACAGCGCGACGTTGGCATCGATCTCCTCGATCGACTGCATGCCGACGGCCACAGAGTCCAAAAGCGGCGATCGGATCGCGTACTCGAGCGCCGCCCGGTTGTCGCCGATCAGGTGGCCGCCGCCGAGCGGCTTCATGGCGAAGATGCCGGTTCCGCGCGCGCGGATCCCGGCGATAGCGTCCTCCATGTCCTCACGAGTGCCGTCCTGAATGCCGATGCCCGCCCGGTTGATGAGCGGGTGAACGACCTGAACCATCGGAAAGCGCGCCGTCGCGCGGACGCAGGCGACGAAGTGCGTGCTGACGCCCACGGCGCCGATGTGTCCTCTGTCGCGCTGTTCGGCCAAAAAAACGAGCGCCTCCTCGTGGCCGCGCAACGTGTACAGCGATTCCTGCTCATGCAGCATGAACAGGTCGATGTAGTCGCGCCCAATGCCTCGATATGCGCGCTCCAACGCCTCCTGAGCGGTCTTGCGGTCGTAGCAGTACGCCTTCGTGCTGACGACATAGTCCGGCGCCTCTTTCAGCGCCAGACGGATATGCGGGTAAGTGCCATAGAGATCGGCGGTGTCCAGAAATCGGACGCCGCGCTCGTAGGCGTGGATGAGCAGCTTTGCACCAACTTCGGGGGAGAGGTCCGTCTGCAGTGGCGACATCGTGAGCGTGCCAAAACAAAGCCTCGAAACCTTCAGACCCGAGCTTCCAAGCGAAACGGTTTGCATGGCTATTTGTCGTGCTCCACGACGTAGAAGCGAACGAACTCCTCGAGCAGCTCATCGCGCTCCAGACGGCGAATGAGCGAGCGGGCGTTGTTGTAGCTGGTGATGTAAGTGGGATCGCCCGAGATGATGTAGCCGACAATCTGCATGATTGGATCGTGACCCTTGGCCTTCAGGGCCTGATAGACCACCTCGATGATTTCCTCAGCGGATTCCGGGGCATCGGCCGGGAGGCGGAAATGCCTGGTTTCATCCATTCTGCCGTTCATAGCGCACCGCCTTTCGAGCAAAGCATTCTCATACTGCTACATTATATCACAACGATTCTGGAAATTCAAACATTTTCGCATTGTTGAACAAAAAATCTACGAATTCGTCAAATCTCTTGAAATCATTGCCGGGAGAACGGCTTTTTCCATTGTTTTTTATACTGATTGGGCAGAAACGCTCTCAAACGGCAGCCGGCTCCTTGCCTTCCTTGTAAGCGGTGCCCCAATCCCACATGGCGTCAAGCACGGGTTTGAGGCTTCGGCCCAGATCGGTCAGCGCGTATTCCACGTGCGGCGGGACTTCCGGATACGCCGTGCGGATCAGCAGCCCGCTCTCCTCCATCTGGCGCAGCTGCGAGGTCAGCACCTTCTGGCTGACGTTGCCGACCGAGCGCTTCAATTCGCCGAACCTGCGAGGCCCGGCCATCAGATCGCGCAGGATCAGGACCTTCCATTTGTCGCTGATGAGCATCAATGTCGTCTCCACCGGGCAGACGGGGAGTTTACCGGCTTCTGCGGGCATGGCGGCGCCTCCTTTATGTCTGTCTGGTCGTATTTTACTATGATGGTTCCGCGCCTGTCAAGCATTTTTTCGCCGCGTGCGTTGCCCGGCGCGGGACTGGCAACCCAGAGGTAAATGCCCGATAACGAATCGGGACTTCTGCTGGCCGGGCTTTTTTCCTATAATTTAAGTTGGAAAGTGAGGAGGATGTTTGTGAAAAAAGGTGTATTTTGGGCGATTGCGGCCGGCTTTTTGCTGTGCCTGGCGGGCGGAGCCTTTGGCTGGAGCGCAGCTCCAGGCAGCCGCGCCGCCGCGGAGAGCATCCCGCAGGCGGGCGGCGGGGGAGACACCGTGGCCACCGCCGCGGTGACGCCAAACAGCCGGCAGATGTTCTACCTCTGGGAGGAGGACAATGTGCCGGCGCAGACGGAGTA
>DVJL01000028.1 GCA_018716805.1 Candidatus Faecivicinus avistercoris
CGGCACAGCGCCGGATCGCCCTTTCGTGTCCCGTGCTCGGGCAGGTCGTAGCTCAGTACCTGCCAGCCGCGCACACAGGCGATTTCCGCGAGCGCCTCGATCGGCCGGTCCTCGCGGTTGGACTGATTTCCGTGCACGGCGACGATGACGCTCGCTGCTTTCCGTCCCCAAACCAGTGCCGGAAGGGCACCGGCCTGAATGACCATCCGTTCCATCCGACTTTCCTCCTCCAAATCCCGCGCCGCCTGGGCTGAGCAAAGAAGCGAAATCCTGCGAACGCCTCCACGCCGCTCCCCTTCAAAAATCCCCGGCCAAACTGCGCAAGCGAAAAACAGCCGGCATCAGCGTGACCCAGATGGATGATGCCGCGGGCATTCGGGCAGACGTCGCCAAAGCGCTCAGGAAGATCCACGAAAGCGGATCTGGCGCCGCGGCGCGATCCAACTGCAAAATGCGGCGCCGCAAAACCTCTGCGGCGCCGCTTCGTTCGCGTTCAGACGCTGACTTTTCCAATTTCCATCTCCGGCTGGCAGGCGAGGATCGGATCGACGGCCTCGGTGATGAACCGCTCGGCCTGCGCCTCGGCGCGGCCGGTGTACTTCTCGGGCGCGAGCAGCTCCGTCAGCTGCGCATGGCTCATCGGGAAGGCGGGGTCGTTCGCAATGCGCTCGAGCAGATCGCTCTCCAGTCCGTCGCGCTTCATCCGCGTGGCGGCCTCCTGCGAGTGCACGCGCAGCCGCTCGTGAATGATCTGCCGGTCGCAGCCCAGCCGCACGGCCTCCATCATGATGTCCTCGGTGGCCATGAACGGCAGATTCTCATTCACGCGCCGGGCGATCATCTTCGGATAGACGACCATGCCGGATGCGATGTTCGCATACAGCTCGAGCACGGCGTCGGTGGCGAGGAACGCCTCGGGCAGCGAAAGCCTGCGGTTGGCGCTGTCGTCCAGCGTGCGCTCGAACCACTGCGTCGCGGCGGTGTTGAACGCGTCCTGCGTCAGCGCCATCACATGGCGCGAGAGCGCGCAGATGCGCTCGGAGCGCATCGGGTTGCGCTTATACGCCATCGCGGACGAGCCGATCTGGTTCTTCTCAAACGGCTCCTCGACCTCGCGGAACGACTGCAGCAGCCTGAGATCCTGCGCGAATTTGTATGCGCTCTGGGCGACGCCGGCCAGCGCGTCGAGCACGCGGCTGTCGAGCTTGCGCGGATACGTCTGGCCGGACACGGCAAACACGGCGTCCATGCCCATCTTGTGCGCGATCTTCTTCTCCAGCTCGTCGACCTTCAGCCCGTCGCCGTCGAACAGCTCCATGAAGCTGACCTGCGTGCCCGTCGCGCCGCGGTTGCCCAGCAGCTTCAGCGATTTCAGCGCAAAGTCGATCTCCTCGAGGTCCATCGTCAGATCCTGCATCCACAGGCAGGCGCGCTTGCCCACCGTCGTCAGCTGCGCCGGCTGGAGGTGCGTGTAACCCAGCGTCGGCATGCCCTTGTATTCCCACGCGAACCTGCGCAGCCTGCGCAGCACCTCGACCACCTTTTCGCGCACGAGCTTCAGCGCGTCGCGCAACATCAAGATGTCGGCATTGTCGGTGACATAGCAGCTCGTCGCGCCCAGATGGATGATGCCGCGGGCGTTCGGGCAGACGTCGCCGTAGGCGTGCACATGCGCCATGACGTCGTGCCGCACGCGCTCCTCGTGGCGGCGGGCGGCGTCGTAGTCGATGTCGTCGACGTGCGCCTTCAGCTCGTCCACCTGCTCGCGCGTGATGGGCAGGCCCAGCTCCATTTCAGATTCCGCCAGCGCGACCCAGAGCTTCCGCCATGTGGTAAACTTCCGGTCGGGCGAAAAGATGTACTGCATCTCCGGGCTGGCATAGCGGCTGTTCAGCGGCGTTTCATAGGTATTCTTCATGGTCTTCTGCCTTTCTCAATCGCGGATGATCAGCGCGTCGCGCTCGGCGCCCACGGAGACGTACTTGATCGGGCAGCCGACGCGCGCCTCGATGAACTCGACGTAGTCGCGCGCCGCCTTCGGCAGATCCTCATACCTGCGCACCTTGGAGATGTCGGTCTTCCAGCCCGGCAGCGTCTCGTAGACCGGCTTGCAGTCGTACAGATCGGGCGTATAGGGGAAGCGCTCGGTGCGCTCGCCGTGCAGTTCATAGGCGACGCAGACGGGGATCTCGTCCAGATAGGACAGCACGTCCATCTTCGTCAGCGCCAGCGCGGTCGCGCCCTGCAGCTTCGTGCCATAGCGCGTGGCCACGGTATCCATCCACGCCACGCGGCGCGGGCGGCCGGTGGCGGCGCCATATTCCGCGCCGGCCTCGCGCAGCTTGTCCGCGGCCTCGCCGTCCAGCTCGCCGACGAACGGACCTTCACCGACGCAGGTGGAGTACGCCTTCGTCACGCCGACGACCTCGTCGACCTTCAGCGACGGCAGGCCGCAGCCCACCGGCGCGTTTGCCGCCAGCGGCGACGAGGACGAAGTAAACGGATAGATGCCATAGTTGATGTCGCGCAGCGCGCCGAGCTGCGCCTCAAACATGATCGACTTTCCGGCCGCCTCCGCATTTTCGAGCAGCTCCCCGGCATCGCAGATGTACGGGATCAGCGGATCGCCATAGGTGTGAATCCACTCGAGCGTCTCCTCAAAGGAAATCGGCGGCTGGCCGTAGCCCTTGACGATGATGTCGTTCTTCCAGTCGATCAGGCGGTGCAGGTGCTCCTCGAGCGCCTTCGGGTGCTTCAGATCGCCCATCTGCAGCGCCTTCTTCATGTACTTGTCGCCGTAAATCGGGCTGATGCCGCGCAGCGTCGAGCCAAAGTGCGCCTTGCCGAGCCGCTGCTCCTCCCATTTGTCCTGCGCCGGGTGAATCGGCAGCACCATGATCGCTCGGTCCGAAATGCGAAGGTTGTCCGGCGAAACGGCGACGCCCTTGTCGCGCAGGCGGCCGATCTCCTCGTGGATGTGCTTCAGGTCGACGACCACGCCCGCGCCGAGCAGGTTGAGCGTGCCCGAATGAAAGATGCCGGACGGCAGCAGGTTCAGCGCGAACTTGCCATACTCGTTGACGACGGTGTGGCCGGCGTTGTTGCCGCCCTGATAGCGGACGACTACGGGAAACTGCCCAGCGAAGTAATCGACCATGCGGCCCTTGCCCTCGTCGCCCCAGTTGATGCCCACGATTGCGCAGTTGGACATGTGTTTTCACCTCAAAATCGAATGATTTTCGTATGTGGCAAAAGAATCGTTCGGAAATAAACGACCATTTCACCTGCTTACGGCTTATTATACCAGATTCTTTCGCCGCTTTCCACCATTTCCGGCGAAAAGAACGCATTTCTTACATGCAAAACAGGAAGGGCGTCTGCAATCGCCCTTCCTGCAACCGTCTGCGCCGGACGCATCCGCCGCGTCCCGGAACCCACGCGGCGCCTCATCCCCGCAGCGCCCTCGCCTGTTCGCCGAGGCGGCGGTACTCCGCATCCAGCTTTGCCGGATCGTCGCCCTTTCGCGGAAGCGAAATGCGGGAAACCAGCTCGGCCATGCGCATCTCAATCGCCGCCAGTTCGAGCGCACGCGCCTCGGCGCTCCGGTCCGCGCGCTCGCGCTGCGCCCACTCGGCCCGCGTCCCCTCAAACGACGCAAGCGCGCCGTTCTCAAACCGCATCAACCGCGTGGCGACGGCGTCGGCGAACGCCATGTCGTGGCTGACAAACAGCACCGTGCCGCGATACCCGATCAACAGCGACTCCAGCGCCTCGAGGGTAAACACGTCCAGGTGGTTGGTCGGCTCGTCGAGCAGCAGCAGGTTGGCGTCCGACAGCAGCAGCTTTGCCAGCGCCACGCGCCCGCGCTCGCCGCCGGAGAGCACGCCGGCCGGCTTGAACACGTCGTCGCCGCACAGCCCGAGCCGCGCGAGCACCGTGCGCACGTCGCTCTCGGCGTGGATGGAATCGCGCATGGCGTTCTGGAGCGCGGTCTGAGCGAAATCGAGCGTCTGCTCGTGCGTCTGATCGAACCAGCCAATGCGGGCGGCGGGATGAATGCGGATTGCGCTGCCGGTGTTCGCGCCCTCGGGAGCGCCGCCGCAGAGCTGTCCGCTCTCCGCCGCGCACGCGGCGATGGCGCGCATCAACGTCGTCTTGCCGCATCCGTTCGCCCCGAGCAGCGCCGTGCGGGAGCCCGTCGGAAGGGTGAACGCCGCATTGGAAAGCAGCTTCTTCTCCCCCGCCTTCAGCGCCAGCCTACGCACTTCGACGGCGTTTCGCGCCGGGATGGGCGTCCGCGCGCCGAGCGCCATGCGGATTTCAATGTCCTCGCGCGGCCGCTCGCGCACTTCGAGCCGCTCCAGCCGGGATTCCATCTGGCGGCGCGCCTTGTGCAGCTGCTGGGAGATCTGACGGCTGTCCATTTTGTGCAGCCGCGCCTCGCTGTTGCCCATGCGCGAGGGCGCCTTCTTCATCTGCGACGCGCGCTCGCGGTTCCCCTGAATGGACGCACGGAGCCGCGCTTGCTCGGTTCGGTATTGTTCGTATTCAAATTTCTGATGGGCGCGGCGGCGCTCGAGTTCCGCGCGATAGGCGCTGTAATTGCCGGGAAAGTCGGTGAGCTTCGCATCCTCAATGTGCAATATGCGCGTGCAGAGCGCGTCGAGCAATTCCCGGTCGTGCGACACGAGCACCATTGCGCCGCGATACTGCTCGAGTTCCCGCCTGAGCTGCGCGACGCCCTCGGCGTCCAGATCGGTCGTCGGCTCGTCCGCGAGCAGAAGCTGGCTGTCTGCCGACAGCGCCGCCGCAATGCGCCGCCGCGTGCGCTCGCCGCCGGAAAGCCCTTCGCGGCGCTGCTGCGCGGCGAACTTTGCGCTGAGCGCCGGATCGTCCAATCCGTCCGCGTCGCCCACCTGATGGATCACAGCAATCGCGCAATCGCGGCGCACTGTGCCCTCGTTGGGCACAATTTCGCCCGCGAGGATGCCGAGCAGCGTCGATTTGCCCGCGCCATTTTCTCCGATCAGGCCGATGCGCTCGCCATCGTAGATGCGCAGGGAGTCGATCTCGAGCACCCGGCGCAGGCCGAAGCCATGGCGGATGCCGGAGGCCTCGAGCAAAATTCTGGACATAAAAAATCACTCCTTCCGCCGTGGAGGAGCGCACAAAAAGAGCTGTTCAGACGTACCGCAGCCATGCGACCTCCAAACGGCAACAACAAATCCGCCGTCCTTCGCGGACAGCCGAACAGAGTTGGCCGAATTTCAGTCGCAGATATACATCAGTACGCAGAACCATCCTTTCCAAGAATAACTGTATTATACCAGAGTCTGCGCGCCATGTCAACCTCATTTTATATCCGCCGCTGCAATGCGTTTTTTAGATCGCTCGCCTATTTTTGCATCTATACGCTCCATATTATGCTCAAAATCGAACATTATCTTTAACTTGACAAAAAAATGATATCTTATTTTTGTTATCGGGCATCTGCCCGTCGCGAAAGAGGGAAGAGGAGGAGAATACATTGAAGAGCAAGACAACGGCCATCATTCTTTCGGTTCTGCTGGGACAGCTCGGCGTGGATCGCTTCTATCTGGGGTACGTTGGGCTCGGCGTCGTGAAGCTGATCACCTGCGGCGGCTTCGGTATCTGGTGGCTGATCGACCTGATCATGATCTGCACCGGCTCGCTGAAGCCCGCGGACGATTCCGACTATGTCAACTGACGCACGACGCGGCGCAGACGCGCGTCCCATGAGACGCCGTCTGCGCCGCGTTCTCTGCATGAACGCACTGGCGCTGCTCGCCGGCGCCGGCTACGCCGCGCTCGTCCTGCGCCGTGGAATCGCCGTTCCCTGCCTGTTTCGCGCGATGACGGGACTGCGCTGTCCCGCCTGCGGCGCGACGCGGATGGCGCTCGCCCTGCTGCGGGGCGACGTCCGCACCGCTTTTCGCCACAATCCGCTGCTGTTCCTGCTCTCCCCCGCGCTGCTGGCCGTCGCTGCCGCGGTGCAATTCCGCTATGTCTCGCGGGGCGAGGTGCGGCTCTCGCCCGGTCTGCGTCGCCTGATGACGACGCTGTACGCCCTGTTTCTGCTCTTCGGCGCACTGCGCAATCTGCCGGGCGCGCCATTTCAATGAAATTTTCTCCAAAGCGCGCAAAGCGCCTCCAAAATTGACATTGCTGTGCTATACTTCTCTGGAAACTCTCAGCCATTCAGGAGGAAATGCGCATGAAGGAAAACCATTACGACGACGATGCGTTCTTTCAGAAATATGCCGAGATGCCACGCAGCGCGAAGGGGCTCTCTGCGGCGGGCGAGTGGCCGTCGCTCAAGGCCATACTGCCGGATTTTCACGGGCTGGACGTGCTGGACGTCGGCTGCGGCTATGGCTGGCACTGCGCCTACGCCTCGGACGGCGGCGCACGCAGCGTGCTTGGGTTGGACATCTCCGAGAAGATGATCGAAACGGCGCGCCAGCGCAACGCCCGGCCGAACGTGGCCTACCGCACCTGCGCTTTCGAGGACGCCGCGCTCCCCGACGGCGCGTTCGACGTGGTCATCAGCTCGCTGATGATCCACTATCTGGCCGATTACGGCGCGTTTGTCGACTGCGTCCGGCGCTGGCTCCGCCCCGGCGGACGGCTGATCTATACCGTCGAGCACCCCGTGTTCACCGCGCAGGGGCCGCAGGACTGGGTCTATGCGCCCGACGGCGGAATCGACCATTTCCCCGTCGACCGATACTTCGACGAGGGAAAGCGCGACGCGGTGTTTCTGGGCGAGCACATCGTGAAGTACCACCGCACGCTGGCCACCTATCTGGGCGGTCTGCTCTCGCGCGGATTCGCGATCGAACAGGTCTGCGAACCGGCGCCCACGCCCGAAATGGTGCGCGACATCCCCGGCATGGCCGACGAACTGCGCCGGCCGATGATGCTCATCGTCTCCGCAAGGCGCGGGGCGTGATCCAGCCGCCGCCCTCCCTTCCCCGGAGCCGGCGCGATCGCTCTCCGGCTTTGCCCAAACAGAAAGAAACCGTTCCGAATGGAACGGTTTCTTTGCGTCCGAGCTTATTTCTCGGCGGCTTCGACCTTGATGATCTCCTGACCGTCGTAATAACCGCAATACTTGCAGACGCGATGGCTGAGCTTCATCTTCTGGCAGCGGGGGCACTTGACGATGCCCGGCGCCGACAGCTTCCAATGCGCGCTGCGGCGGGAATGCTTTCTCGCCTTGGAAATTTTTCCCTTCGGAGTGGCCATTGTTACACCTCCTCGTCGTTTTCGACAATCGATCGCAGCACCGAAAAGGGATTGACGTCGTCCTCCCCCTCACGGCACGAGCAGGAACCCGTGTTCAGATTGACGCCGCACTTCGGGCACAGCCCCCGGCAGTCCTCCTTGCAGAGAAACCGCATCGGCAACTGCAGCACCAGCGCATCCTTGACGGCTTCCGAAAGATCTACGGTATAGCCCTCGAAGGCGTACTGATCCGGGTCGTTGGGATCCGGCTGGCGGGCGAATACGGCCTGCATTTCCGCCGAGATGGGAAGGCTGACCGCCTCCAAACACCTCGCGCAGCGGGAATGCACCGTCGCCGTCACGACGGCCTCCACGCCGACCGTCTCGCTCGAACCGACGACCTCGCCCTTGACGGCGATGTCCTCGAAACGAACGGGATCCCCGAGCACCTCCATCTCCGGAATCTGCGCATCCGCTTCAAACGGAAGCGACAGTCCGGGGCTCTTCAGCGCGCGGGATACATTCAGCGTCGATGCCACGTCCATTTCCCCCTAACCTTAGATATTATATACGGTTCCCTGCCATTTGTAAAGTTATTTTTTCGTAGCGATTTCCAGCGTATCGCGCGCGATGGCGAGTTCCTCGTTCGTCGGGATCACCCACACCTGCACGCGGCTGTCGTCGGCAGAGATCTTCGCCTCGCCATGCGCGGCCTCGTTGCGCGCGTCGTCGATCTTCACGCCCATGAACTCCAGTCCCTCGCACGCCCATTTGCGCGCGCGGACGTGGTTCTCGCCGATGCCAGCGGTAAAGATGATGGCGTCCACGCCGCCCATCGCCGCCGCATAAGAGCCGATGTACTTCTTCAGCACATACGCCCACATCTCGATGGCGAGCTTCGCATCCGGATCGCCAGCGTCATAGCGGGCGGTGACGTCGCGCATGTCGGACGAACCGGCCAGCGCCTGCAGGCCGCTCTTCTTGTTGAGCATGTTCAGGCACTCGCTGACGGTCATGCCCTTGCGGTTGCAGATGAACTCGACGACGGCCGGATCCAGCGTGCCCGAACGGGTGCCCATCACGAGGCCGTCCAGCGGGGTCAGGCCCATGGAGGTGTCGGTGCACTTGCCGTCCACGCACGCGCTCAGCGACGAGCCGTTGCCCAAATGGCAGATGATGACCTTGTTGCCCTTCGGCAGGCCGAGCAGCTCCTGGGAGCGCGCGGCGATGTAGCGGTGCGAAGTGCCGTGGAAGCCGTACTTGCGGATGTGCAGGTCAGTGTAATACTCGTTGGGAATGGCATAGCGGTAGGCCTTCGGCTCCATCGTCTGATGGAACGCCGTGTCGAACACGGCCACCTGTGGCACGTCCGGCAGCACTTTCTGGCAGGCGCGAATGCCCATCAGGTTGGCGGGGTTGTGGAGCGGGCCGAGCGGAATGTTCTCCTCGATCGCGGCGATGACCGCGTCGTCGATCAGGCACGAGGCGGTGAACTTCTCGCCGCCGTGCAGCACGCGATGGCCGACCGCGCCGATTTCGCTCAGATCGGAGATGACGCCGTGCTCCTTGCCGGTCAGCGTCTGAAGCACCAGCTCCATGGCGGCGTTGTGATCCGGGAGCTTCTCGATCTCGACCTCGTACTTCTTGTCCGCGTACTTGTGCGACAGGTTCGACTTGTCGCCGCCGACGCCCACGCCGATGCGCTCGACGAGGCCCTTGGCGATGACCGATTCGTCCGTCATGTCGATCAGCTGATACTTCAGCGAGGACGAACCGGCATTGATGACCAGAATTTTCATTTGCTTTCCTCTCCTAGATGATGGATTGTCAGCGGAAGCCGCGCGGGATCGCCCCACAGGAGCGTCCTCTGTCCGGCCTCCCTGCCGGACGGCGCGCGGCTCCTGCGCCGGATCAGCCCTGCGCCTGCGCGGCGGTGATGGCGACGGTCGCGACGATGTCCTCGACGGAGCAGCCGCGGCTCAGGTCGTTGCAAGGCTTGGCGATGCCCTGCAGGATCGGGCCGTAGGCCTCGGCGCCCGCCAAGCGCTGCACGAGCTTGTAGCCGATATTGCCCGCGTTCAGATCCGGGAAGACCAGCGTGTTCGCATGGCCGGCGACGGCGCTGCCGGGCGCCTTGAGCTGGCCGACCTTCTCAACCAGCGCCGCGTCGAGCTGCAGCTCGCCGTCGAGCATCAGGTCGGGCGCCATCTCCTTGGCGATGCGGGTGGCCTCCTGCACCTTGGTGACGCTGTCGTGCTTCGCGGAACCCTTCGTGGAGAAGGAGAGCATCGCGACCCGCGGCTCGATGCCGGCCAGCGCGCGCGCGGAGTCCGCCGCGCCCAGCGCGATGTTCGCCAGCGCCTCGGCGTCCGGATCGATGTTGACCGCGCAGTCCGCGAAGATCATCACGCCGTTGTCGCCGTAGGTCTTGTCCGGGCACTCCATCAGGAAGCAGGAGGAGACCGTCTTGATGCCGGGCTTGGACTTGATGATCTGCAGCGCGGGGCGCAGCATGTCGCCGGTGGAGTGGATCGCACCGGAGACGAGGCCGTCGGCGTCGCCCGCCTTGACCATCATCACGCCGTAGTACATCGGATCCTTCACCAGTTCCGCGGCCTTTTCCTCGGTCATGCCCTTGGCCTTGCGCAGCTCGTAGAGCATGTTCGCATAGGCAGCGCACTTGTCCGAAGTCGCCGGATCGATGATCTCGATGCCGTCGAGGCTCGCGCCGTTCGCGGCCTCTCTGACCTTCTCCGGATTGCCCAGCAGGGTCAGCTTCGCAAGCCCTTCGCGCGCGATGATCGCCGCGGCCTGCGCATTGCGCGTCTCCTCGCCCTCGGGCAGAACGATGTGCTTGACATCGGCCTTCGCCTTGGCCTTGATCTTATCGATGATTGCCATGGGTTTCCCTCCGTATCTCCGCAAAGCGGTTGAGATGATTCATCTTTACTATTATACGATAGATTTGCGGTTTTGAAAAGCTCAAATTGTAAAACTTTGGCGGCTTATGGCATGTTTTGTCCCAAAAAAGGCGCAATTCCCGCGAAATCAGCAGAGACCGGCGGGCCGCATTCTTCTGGAAATGGGATTTCCCATCAGAAAAAACCGCAATTCCGCCGCGCATGCCGCCAAATTTGATTTTATCCTGCCCGCCTTTTGGCAGACCGAAGCGCGAAAGGGCTTTGGCCCTCTCGCGCTCTGCAACGAATTTTGATCAGACTGATTCCGCCGCGGTCACGCGCTCATGCGCATGCCGACCTTGTCGGCCACCAGCGCGATGAATTCGCCGTTGGTCGGCTTGTCGTCCTTGGCAAAGACCTTGTAGCCGTACATCTGATTGACGGTGTCCAGCCGGCCGCGCGTCCATGCGACCTCGATGGCGTGGCGCATCGCGCGCTCGACCTTGCTCGCCGACGTGCCAAACTTCCGCGCAATGCCGGGATACAGCTCCTTCGTGATGCGGTTGATGACCTCGTGGTTCTCCAGCACCATCCGCACGCCTTCGCGCAGGTACTGGTATCCCTTGATGTGCGCCGGAATCCCCAGCGTGAGAAACAGGTTTGTGATCTGCTCCTCGACGCTCTCGCTGCCCGAAAGCGCCTCCGCCTCGACCGGCACGTTGACGACCGCCGTGCTCTCCCGCGCGATTTCGAGGATCCGGCTGTACAACACATGCATGTCGAACGGCTTGACCATGTAATAGCCCGCGCCCAGGCTGATGGCGCGCATGATGAAATCGTCGCGCGACAGGCCCGTCAGCACGATCACCTTCGGCCGCAGCGCGCCGTCCAGGCTTCTCAGCTCCTCGAGCACCATGAAGCCGTCCTTGCGCGGCATGATGATGTCCATCACCAGCACATCCGGCGCGCTCTCGCGCACCGCGTCGAGAATCGCCGCGCCATCCGAAACCGCACCCACGACGTCAATCTCTGCCTTTCGCGAGAGGAAATCTGTCAAAAGCCGCAGAACACTCTGGTTGTCGTCGGCCAGCATTACGCGAATTTTCTCCATGCCTTCCATTCCCTTCCATCTGGTTTCCACAATGAATATATTCCCGTGCGGCGGCTTCTATGCGGATTTGACGGAAACGCGCGAAAAAAGAATTCTCCTCCGGATTCTCCGGCCGACTGCGATGCGCAAAATAATAGTTGACAAATTGAACCAATCAGCTTATAATACCAGATGCGCGGCGTTCCGGGCGGAATCCGTTTGAAACGAGGGCCCTGTTGGAAATAGGAGGGGGATTTTCAATCGGATTCCATGCCGGCCGCGCCATTCAGCGCCGCATCCGGGCAGGATTCCCGCCGCTTCGGCGCTTTTCAGGAGGATTTCATGGCCATTCGCATCATTACGGATACATCGTCGGACTTTGACCCCAGCGCGCTGCGCGGGCGCAGCGTCGGTCTGGTTCCCATGACGATCAATGTCGGCGCAGCGTCCTATGCCGACGGAATCGACCTCACCCACGCGGATTTTTACGAAATGCTGCTCTCGGACGGCGAAGCGCCCAAGACGTCGCAGCCGGTGCCGCAGGACTTTCTCGACCACTTTGAGCGCGCGAAGGCCGCGGGCGACGACGTGATCGCCATACTGATCTCCGGAGAGCTGAGTGGCACTGTGCAGAGCGCGCAGGCGGCAAAGGACATGTGCGGCTACGACCGCATCCACATCGTCGACAGCCGCTGTGCATCGGCGGGCATCCAGATGATGGTCGACGAGACCGAGCGCATGGCCAACGCCGGCGAATCGGTCGAGGCCATCCTCGACCGCCTCGAGTCCATGATCCGGCGCATGCGCATCTACCTCGGGCTGGACACGCTCAAGTACCTCTACCGCGGCGGCCGGCTGACGCGGCTGGAGGCCGGCGTCGGCATGCTGGCCAACATCCATCCGCTGCTTGCGCTCAAGGACGGAACCCTCGAGGTCTGTGCCAAGTGCATGGGCACGAAAAAGACGATGCGCCGGCTCGTGGAGATCATCGAGAGCGTCCCGGCCGATCCTGCGTTCCAGAAGCGGTTCATCTATTCCTACGACGATTCCCACTGCCGCGAGCTGATGCGCGCGTTCCCGGACGCAGCGGGCACCGACGTGGTTGAGCTGGGGCCGACGCTGGCGGCGCACGCAGGTCCGGGCGTCTACGGCGCGGTATTCATCGAGGCCGAGAAAAACCCGGCGCAAATTTAATCCGGACGGCGTTGCAAGCGCGCGCGGAATCTGCTATGCTGAAGAGGGCACATCGGATGGGCACCCGGTTTGGGCGCCCATCTTTGTTGTTGGAACGCAACGGAGCATTCTGCGAAAGCAACGGAGGAACGCGCATGAAGAAGATCGGCTTTGATTCCCAGAAGTACATCCGGATGCAGTCCGAGCGAATCCGCGAGCGCATCGCGCAGTTCGGCGGCAAGCTCTATCTGGAATTCGGCGGAAAACTGTTCGACGACTACCACGCCTCGCGCGTGCTGCCCGGTTTCGCGCCGGACAACAAGATCAAAATGCTGCTCGAATTGAAGGATCAGGCGGAGATCGTCATCGCCATCAACGCAAACGACATCGAAAAGAACAAGCGCCGCGGCGACCTCGGCATCACCTACGATACCGACGTCATGCGGCTGGTGGACGTCTTTCGCGAGTTCGGGCTGTACGTCGGCAGCATCGCGTTGACGCAATATACCGGCCAGCCTTCGGCCGACATCTTTGAGCACCGGATGAAGGCGCTGGGACTGAAGGTGTTCCGGCTGTACCGGATTCCCAACTATCCCTCCGACATCCAGGCGATCGTCAGCGACGACGGCTATGGCAAAAACGATTACATCGAGACCACGCGCTCGCTCGTCGTCGTCACCGCACCCGGCCCGGGCAGCGGCAAGATGGCGACCTGCCTGTCCCAGCTCTATCACGAGCACCAGCGCGGCGTGTGCGCGGGGTATGCGAAGTTCGAGACCTTCCCGATCTGGAACCTGCCGCTGAAGCACCCGGTCAACCTCGCCTACGAGGCCGCCACCGCCGACCTGAACGACGTGAACATGATCGACCCCTTCCACCTCGAGGCCTATGGCGAGACGACCGTCAACTACAACCGCGACATCGAGATCTTCCCCGTGCTGCGCGCCATCTTCGAGCGCATCTACGGCGAATGCCCCTATAAGAGCCCGACAGACATGGGCGTGAACATGGCCGGCTACGCCATCGTTGACGACGAAGCCTGCCGCGAGGCGTCGAAGCAGGAAGTCGTTCGCCGCTATTACAACACCGCCTGCCTGCGGCGGCTGGGTCTCGCCTCGGATGCGGAAATCGACAAGCTCAAACTGCTGATGCGCTCGCTGTCCATCGATCCCTCCATCCGGAAGACCGTGCCCGCCGCGCTGGCCGTGGCCGAGCGCACCGGCGAGCCGGCGACCGCAATCGAGCTTGGCGACGGCCGCATCGTCACGGGCAAGACGTCGGCGCTGCTGGGCGCCTCGTCGGCGGCGCTGCTCAATGCACTGAAGGCGCTGGCCGGCATTCCGGACGAACTCGACCTCATCTCCCCCACCGTCATCGAGCCGATTCAGCACCTGAAGGTCGATCACATGGGCAACAAAAACCCCCGCCTGCACACCGACGAGGTGCTCATCGCACTGGCCATCAGCGCCGCGACGGACGAGCTCGCCGCCCGGGCGATGGATCACCTGGGCCAGCTGCGCGACTGCGACGCCCATTCGACCGTCATCCTCGCGCAGGTCGACGACGGCATGTTCAAGCGCCTCGGCGTGAACATCACCTGCGAGCCCGCCTATCAGAACAGCAAACTGTATCACAAGTGATTGCGAAACGGGGCGCCGTCTCCGGCGCAAACTCTTTGAAGTTTTAACAGGAGGCGAATTGCAAAGGTCCTGCAACGGTGATATGATTTTGATGAATAATCGTTGATTCATACGGCTACAAAAGGGGGATTTGGATGTCCGTTACGGAAAAGATCGTTGTGCTTGACTTTGGCGGGCAGTACAACCAGCTGATCGCCCGGCGCGTGCGCGAATCGGGCGTGTACTGCGAGATCCTGAACTACGCGGCGCCGGTGGAGCAATGGCGAGACGGCACGCTGCGCGGCGTCATCCTGACGGGCGGCCCGAACAGCGTCTATGCGCCGGGCGCGCCGCGGCTGGGCGCGGAAATCTTCTCGCTCGGCGTGCCGGTGCTGGGCATCTGCTACGGCATGCAGCTCATCAACGCCATCTGCGGCGGCAAGGTGGAGTCCGCGCAGGTCAGCGAATACGGCCACACGCTGCTTAACACGAAGGACACGGCGCTGTTCCACGGCGTCGGCCGCGAGACGGTGGTGTTCATGAACCACACCGACCGCGTCAGCGCGCTGCCGGACGGCTTTGAGACGGACGCCTCCACGGACAACTGCCCCATCGCCGCCTTCTCCGATGCCGCGCGCGGCATCTACGGCGTACAGTTCCACCCCGAGGTGCGCCACTCGGTCGAGGGCACGAAGATGCTGGAGAACTTCGTGTTCGGCGTCTGCGGCTGCAAGGGCGGGTACCGCGCCGGCGACATGATCGGCCGCATGGTCTCCGAGATCCGCGAGAAGGTCGGCTCGGGCAAGGTCGTCGCGGGCCTGTCCGGCGGCGTGGACAGCTCCGTCGCCTGCGCCATCGCCGGGCGTGCACTCGGCCCGGACCAGCTGACATGCGTGTTCGTCGATCACGGCCTTTTGCGCAAGGACGAGGCCGCGCAGGTCATGCAGACTTACCGCGACCACCTGGGGCTGAACGTCGTCCACGTCGACGCCTCCGAGCGCTTCCTCGAGGCGCTCAAGGGCGTGACCGATCCGGAGCGCAAGCGCAAGATCATCGGCGAGCTGTTCGTGCGCGTGTTTGAG
Source organism: Candidatus Faecivicinus avistercoris (assembly GCA_018716805.1). Classification (GTDB taxonomy): domain Bacteria; phylum Bacillota; class Clostridia; order Christensenellales; family Aristaeellaceae; genus Faecivicinus; species Faecivicinus avistercoris. Next base: position 15,113 of record DVJL01000028.1, read on the forward strand.
GAGGAGGCGCGCAAGACCGGCGCGGACTTCCTGCTTCAGGGCACGATCTACCCCGACAAGATCGAGAGCGGCATGGGCGGCTCGGCCACGATCAAGAGCCATCACAACGTCGGCGGCCTGCCGAAGGACTCCCTCTTTCAGAAGGATCACATCATCGAGCCGCTGGCACTGTTGTTCAAGGACGAGGTGCGCGCCGTGGGCGAGGCGCTCGGCATCCCGCACGACATGGTCTGGCGCCAGCCGTTCCCCGGCCCGGGGCTGGCCGTGCGCGTGATCGGCGAGGTCACTCGCGAAAAGCTCGACATCCTGCGCGACTGCGACGCCATCTATCTCGACGAGCTGAAGAAAGCCGGCCTTTCCGAGCAGATCTGGCAGTCGTTCGCCGTCATGACCGGCATCCGCACCGTCGGCTGCATGGGCGACGGCCGGACCTACGGCTATTGCATCGGCCTGCGCGCCGTTACCTCCGACGATGCGATGACCGTCGAGGCCGCGGAAATCCCCTACCCCGTGCTCAAGCAGATCGTCAGCCGCATGATCGGCGAGGTCAAGGGGGTCAACCGCGTGGTGTACGACATCACCGGCAAGCCGCCGGGAACCATCGAATGGGAGTAAACGAGCGCGCCTCAAGGGCGTCTGAATTCTAAAAAACAGGGATGGTCGCCGTTATGGAAAACTATCAGGACATCAACGCTGCTGCGATCGACCGGTGGTGCGGCGAAGGCTGGGAATGGGGCCAGCCGGTTTCCCACGAGGTCTGGCTGCGCGCAAAAGCAGGCAGCTGGGATGTGCTGCTCACGCCGACAAAGCCCGTGCCGCACGAGTGGTTTGGCGATCTTGCCGGAAAGCGCGTGCTCGGCCTTGCCAGCGGCGGCGGACAGCAGATCCCGATTTTTGCCGCGCTGGGCGCGAAGTGCACCGTGCTCGACTATTCGCCCATGCAGTGCGAGAGCGAGCGAATCGTCGCAGAGCGCGAAGGCTATGAGGTGGAGATTCTCCGCGCGGACATGACGCAGCCCCTGCCTTTCTCGGACGAGACGTTCGACCTCATCTTCCACCCGGTTTCAAACTGCTATATTGAGGACGTCCGCCCCGTCTTTCGCGAGTGCTGGCGCGTGCTCAAGGCGGGAGGCGTCCTGCTCAGCGGACTGGACAACGGCGTCAACTACATCGTCGGCGAGGATGAAACGGCCATCGTGCGCGGCCTGCCGTTCAACCCGCTCAAAGATCCGGCGCTGTATGCGGAATCCATGCGCAGCGACGATGGCGTGCAGTTCTCCCACACGCTCGACGAGCAGATCGGCGGCCAGCTTGAGGCCGGCTTCCGGCTCACGCACGTCTACGAGGACACAAACGGTGCCGGCCGCCTGCACGCGCTCGGCATTCCCACCTTCTGGGCGACCCGCGCGATCAAAGCCTGACCAGAAGGCATTTGAAGGGGAAGGATTCGCAGCTTTGCGCGAATTTGCCGGCCGTTTTCGCGAAGCATCCGGGCTTGGCGGCGCTTAGTCGAGAATTCGCAGCGTCAAGCCTGCATTTTTCAGGGTTTTCAAACATTCTTCGGAGGATTGCCGTATGGACTGGATGGACGAGGTCGCTGAGAAGATGCGGCGGCGCAATCAGATCCTCTTCTCGCGCGACAGCGCGGTCCTGCAGCCGCTGTCCGCCTCGCTCGCAAATGTACAGCGGCGCGCGGCCGTGCTCTGGGCGCTCGATCTCGCGGAAGAAATCGCCGAGGGGATTTCGCGTGCCCATCCAGAAGACGGCCGCCCGCGCCGCGCCGTTCAGGCCGCGCGGCAATGGGCGTCGGGTTCGATCCGAATGCCCATCGCGCAGCGCGCAATTCTCGACTGTCACGCCGCGGCGCGCGAAGCCGCTTCGTCTGCGGATGCCGCGCGTCTGCACGCCGTCGCCCAGGGATGCAGCGTCGTCCACACGGTGGGCCATGCGCTCGGCCTGCCCATCTACGAGCTGACCGCGCTCGTTCGCGAACACGGCTTGAAAGACAGCCGGAAGGCCGTCGAACTGCGCGTCCTCGAATACGTCGATCGCCTCTGCCGCTGGCAGACTCAGGCGGCGAAAGCGGTTGGCCCATGGGCAGATTTTCTGAAATGACGGACTTCCCAAACACACATTTTCTTCAAATACGATTGAATTGAAGCGGAGGTTACCTACATGGAAAACAACAAGCGTCCGGAAAACATGGCCCGCATCGCGACAGCCGAGCAGGCGAACGCATTCATTGCTGAACAGGTCGACGCCCTGCGCGCGCAGATTGGCGGCGGCAAGGTACTGCTGGCGCTGTCCGGCGGCGTCGATTCGTCTGTCGTCGCCGCGCTGCTCATCAAGGCGATCGGCGACCGCCTCGTCTGCGTGCACGTCAATCACGGCCTGCTGCGCAAGGGCGAGCCAGAACAGGTCGTCGAAGTGTTCCGCAACCAGATGTCGGCCAACCTGATCTACGTCGATGCGATCGACCGCTTCCTCGACAAACTCGCCGGCGTCGCGGATCCGGAGCAGAAGCGCAAGATCATCGGCGCGGAATTCATCCGCGTATTCGAGGAAGAAGCCCGCAAGCTCGAGGGAATCGACTTTCTCGCGCAGGGCACGATCTATCCCGACATCCTCGAAAGCGACGGCGTAAAGGCGCACCACAATGTCGGCGGACTGCCGGAGGACATGAAGTTTGAACTGGTCGAGCCGCTGAAATTCCTGTACAAGGACGAAGTCCGCGTCGTCGGCAAGGCGCTCGGCCTGCCGGACGGCATGGTCTACCGCCAGCCGTTCCCCGGCCCGGGTCTTGGCGTGCGCTGCCTCGGGGCAATCACGCGCGACCGGCTCGAAATTGTCCGCGAATCGGACGCCATCCTGCGCGAAGAATTCGAGAAAAACGGCCTGGCCGGCAAGGTGTGGCAGTATTTCACCGTCGTGCCGGACTTCTATTCCGTCGGAGTAAAGGACGGCAAGCGCACGTTTGCGCGCCCGGTCATCATCCGCGCCGTCAACACCGTCGACGCCATGACCGCCACGGTCGAAAACATCCCCTTCGATCTGATGGAACATCTGACCGCCCGGATCACCGCCGAAGTGCCCGGCGTCAATCGCGTCCTCTATGACTTCACCCCCAAGCCGTGCGGAACGATTGAGTGGGAATAAGCAAAAAGTGGATATGAGGGCCCGCAAACCCTTGAAAATACTGACTTTTTGATTTTTCAAATCCCCATTTGATAGCAGATTGATAGCACTCGTCAAATCCCGATTTATTGAGTTTGAAAAGAAAAATCGGGTGGCTTGCGAGTAGCCTGAAAATCCTCATCTTTTTATTCATAAGTAAAAGGTCTAACTGATTTTTGCTAATCAGTTAGACCTTTTTTATTTTGCTCTCATTTATCTGAAATTTCTGATTTTGCGCAACAAATGGCCTCTCCCGTGGCCTACAAGTGAGAGAGTCAGATCAGACTCTCCGGCGGAACCTTGGCGTGAATCTGGCTGCTGTCGTGCTCCGGGTAGTGGTAACGCCAGCGGTCATAGTCCTCCTGGGAAATCTCTCCGGTCTCCAGCTTGGCGGCCTGTTCCCGCCAGGCCCAGAGCATCTCGTGCAGCCGGGCAGCATCTTTGTTTTTACGGAAATCTACCTGCAAGGCAAGCTCACCATCTTGCTCCGTGATCTTCAAACCGTAGTTGTCCTCCAGGGTAAACAGGGTGTGCATGAGCCCCACATAGGAGTCTATATCCGGGACGGAGAGTGCATGGGGCGAGACATCCAGTACCTGCGCCAGGGCAGCAGTCAAGTCTGCCTTAGGGGTTCTTGATCCTGTTTCGTACTGTGCCAGGCGCACATCTGCGGACTTTTCCGGAAAGCCAAGTGCCATGCCGAGATATTTCTGAGTCATCCCCCGAAGGA
>DVJL01000029.1 GCA_018716805.1 Candidatus Faecivicinus avistercoris
GCCGAATGCTGAAAGCACGCCCGCTTCCACGGATCCATGGATCGTGGCGTCCGACACAACGACGTTCCTCTCCAAAGCCGCCGGCCTGCCCGCACCCGGCGAGTTGATGGGCGCCGAATGCTGAAAAGCGCGCCCGCTTTCGCAGATCCGTGGATCGCGGCGTCCGACACAACGACGTTCCTCGCCAAAGCCGCCGGCCTGCCCGCACCCGGCGAGTTGATGGGCGCCGAATTCTAAAAGCGCGCCCGCTTCCACGGATCCATGGAAGCGGGCGCGCCATCGTTTGCAGAAGAACCGGCGCATGGACACAGCCGATCCCGCGCCGGTTGGCTTTCGCCCGCGTCCGCCGCAGCACTCCCGAGCCAGCTGCTTTTCTCGTCAGCCGCAGCTCGCGCAGCCCTCCTGCGCCGGCTCCATCGGCGGCTGGCCAATCCAGCTGAGCGCTTCGTCGGCGTCCAGCGTGACGGTTCCGTCCTCGCGGACAAATGCCGGAATGCCGATGCGCCCCTCTGCGCGGATTGGCGCGAACACCTCCTCGCGGTCGCGCAGCGCGAGGAATGCCCGCAGGTTGGCGACATTTTCCGTGATCTCGACAAACTCCAGCTCCAGCCCGCGCCGCGCCATCAGCGCCTTGAATTCGCGGCAGCCGCTGCAAATCTCCGAACCATAGACCTTCATTGTGCTCGTCCTCCACAGATCGTTGGCGTCCATCGGAAAGCATGCGCTCTCCAATCGCATTCCCATTTTACCACACTTTCCGCCCATCGGCAAGCAGCGGAAAGGGCCGTGATGCCTCCACTCCCGTGCGCAAGACAGAAACATCGTCAGTCTACCGACGAACGCCAGCCACAATGCGTGCCACCCCGTGCACCAGTAGAACACCGTCAACCCACCAGCAGTCGCCAGCCGCAATGCCCCCACTCCGTGCATAAGACAAAATGCCGTCGATCCTCCGGCGGTCGCCGGCCGCGATGCGCACCGCTATTCCGCGCGCAGGGCGGTAGACCGTCAACCCGTCAGCGAACGCCAGCCACAATTCCCTCGCTCCGCGCATAAGGCGAATTGCCGTCGATTCTCCGGCGGTCGCCGGCTGCGATGCGCGCCGCTATTCCGCGCGCCGGGCGAATTGCCGTCAGTCCACCGGCGGTTGCCAGCTGTCGCTGCGGGCGGCGAAGCACAGGCGGATCTGGGCGGCGGTCGTCTTGTCCTCGGCGAGCTCGGGCAGTTCGTCGATTGCAAAGTAGGCGCTGCCGGTCGTCTCGATGTTGGGCTGGAATTCGCCGCCGAGACGGCGGCAGAGCACGATCGCCGTGCAGATGCCCTCCGCGCGGGCGGGCCGGTTGTGGCGGTTGTGCTCCTGCAGCGCAATCAGCTTGACGGCCTCGACCTCGAGTCCGGCCTCCTCGCGCACCTCCTTGACGGCGTTTTCCGCAATGGAGAGGCCGACGTCGACCCACCCACCGGGCAGCGCCCAGCGGCCGTCGCGCTCGCGGACGAGCAGGATCCGGTCGCCCTCAAAGATGGCGGCGCGCGTGTCGAGCTTGGGCGTCTGGTAGCCCGAGCCGCTGCAGAACAGCTCGCGCACGCGCGCAGGCTCCATGTCCGCCCCGGCGGCGAGGATCTCCGCGGAGATCTCGCGCACGCGCTGGAAGCGCTCGATGTCAAACGGATCTCTGGAATACGCCAGCCCCGCCTGCGCGATGAACTGCAGCTCGCGCGCCCAGCGCAGCCAGCGCGTGTCGCCGCCCTGGACGATGCCGGTCAGATCCTCCGGATGGATGGGATAGTGCTCGGCGCGAACGGTCTCGCCGGGGCGGACGCCCCACTGGGCGAGGGCGAAGTCCACCCCCGCGGCGTGGGCCGCCTTCGCGTCGGTCGGGCTGTCGCCGACGTAGAGCGCCTCCTCCGGGCGAAGGTTCAGCCGCTTCAGACAGAGCAAAATCGGCTCGGGATCGGGCTTGTGCCGCCGGGTATCCTCCACGCAGACGCGCGCGTCGATGTGCGGCATGACCGGCGCGAGCGCGGCATCGCCCTCGCACTCCAAAACCGTGCGCGAGGTCACGAGGCCCTGCCGGACGCCGAGCGCGTGCAGCGCACCGACGGCCTCGGCCGCGCCGGGAAAACGGGCGCTCCGGTGCGCGTCGCTGAGCCAGTGCCGGTTCCAGCAGGCCAGCCCGGCCTGCGGATCGGGATGGCCGATCGCGCGGAGCACGTCCATGCTCGTCCCGCGCATCGCCAGTTCGCACAGCTCCGGCGACGGCTCGGGATACCCCATTTCAGCCAGCGCATCCGCCAGCGACTCGACCACGGCGCGCTCGGAATCCACCAGCGTGCCGTCCACATCCCAGAGAACTCCCTTGTACTGCATAGCTGTCTCCTTTCGCATTCGGCTACCCTCGTCGCGGCGGCATCGGACGTCCCAGAGCGCCGCGCCCGAAAAAATCCACACGAGCAACCCCATGTGGATTCATTCGCGCCGGAAGGCACTTCTGGACACATCCCTTCCGGCCGGCGCTCCCGGAGGGATTGCGCGGGAAACCCCGCCGCAACGGGCAATTTTTCATCCGCCTTCGCCCAAAATATACCTGCGCAGGGCGGATGGAGAAGCGGCAAGCCCGCAATCCGCAGGCTTTTTCACCGCCCTCCAGCGCGCCCTGCGCCGGGAATTACTCGGCGGCTTCCTCGGTGGGCGTCTCTCCGGCTTCCGCGGCGGGCTCTGCCGTCGCCTCAGGCGCAGCCGCGGCCTCGGCCCTGACGAGCGTATACTCAGCAGTCGCGCCGTCCGCCGCAGTGCGGAACAGGTGGATCGTGCCATCGTCGTAGAGGTAGATCGAGTCGCTGGTGCCGTCCTCATAGGCGACGACGAGCGCGTTGCCCTCCATGGCGCCCTGCGCGCTGAGCACGGAACCGTTCGCATCCACCGTCACGGCGCCATTCTCAATCGTGCAGGTGAACTGCATGGCGATGGAGTCGGCGGGGGCGTCCGCGCCGTCGATGGACAGCTGGCGCGTCCACGTGCCGTCAAGGCTCGCCAGCGCGACCGCCGGAAGCGGCTGCGCCTCGGGCGCGTGCGAGGCAAAGGTCATGGTCATGCTGTCGATGGTGACGGTCAGCCCGTTCGCCTCCGTAAGCGAGAAGGTCAGCGGCGACTCCGCGCCGTCCGGCGTCGCGGTCAGCGCAGCGCCGTCGTAATTCCAGGTAAAGGTCATGTCGTTCAGGCCGACGAGCGCGCCGGTTCCATCCTCGTTGAAGGTCAGCGTCGCGCCCATGTCCGTGCCGGAGAAGGTCACGCCGGTGACCTCAAACGAGAGCAGATACCAAGTCCCCACGGGGGTAAACGCAATGGGCTCCGCCTCGGCCGCAGCTTCCGCCGTGGCTTCCGGCACAGCCGTGGCCTCCGTCGCAGCCGCATCCTCGGCCAGCGCCGGGACGCCGCAGGCAAGCATCAGCGCAAGAAGCGCGGTCAGCAGCTTTTTCATGAAAGTATACCTCCATACAGATCTCTGATGTGTTCGGGGCGATTCCTCCCCACTTGCATTATAGTGCAGGCGGCGGCGCATGTCAATGACTTTTCAGCGGCAATCCAGCGACAAAGTATCCCTCACCCGAGAGGGAAGCGAGACCACCCCCAGGTGCGAGCCGGGCGCGCATTCCCCCCTCCGCGCACCGCAGATTTCGAGCGGGAGAAGCGAAAACTTTGCCCAGAGCGGAAGATTCTGCCATTCTGCTCAAGTGCGCCCCGCGAACGCCGGCCGTCCGCCCTTTTCGCAAAACACCGCGCCTCACGCGCCGCGCTTCTCCTCGGCGTCCGCCGCGCCCTCGCGGACGCCGTCGCGCCGCAGGACGCTCAGCACCGTGCCCAGCGCGCAGCGCAGGTCGAACGCGAAGCTCATCCGGCGGACGTACTCGCCGTCCAGCCGCGCCTTGACGTCGATGGGCAGCTCGTCGCGGCCGTTGATCTGCGCCCAGCCGGTCAGCCCGGGGAGGACGTCGTTCGCGCCGACGGCCTCGCGCGCCGCGATCAGGTCGTACTGGTTCCACAGCGCCGGCCTCGGCCCGACGAACGACATCTCGCCGCGCAGGATGTTGAACAGCTGCGGCAGTTCATCCAAACTCGACGCGCGCAGAAAGCGCCCCACCGGCGTGATGAAGCTGGCCGCGTTCTGCAAAAGGTGGGTCGGCGCGTCCTTCGGGGCGTCGGTGCGCATCGTGCGGAATTTGTAGATCATGAAGTGCGACCGATGGATGCCCACGCGCTTCTGCCGGAAGAACACCGGCCCCGGCGACGTCGTGCGAACGGCCGCGGCGATCATCAGCATCACCGGCGAGAGCACGACCAGCGCAACCAGCGCAATCGCGATATCCAGCCCCCGCTTGACGTGAACATACATCCCCATCGCCTCCGTAAATCTCCGCAATCCGGAAAGTCTGTTTTTCCCCGCGGGCAGTGCGTCCGGCGAGCGGTCATCGCGCCATCGCGCTGCACCTGCCGCTTTGATGAATGCCGCGCTGCCGAAGAAACGTCCAGCCAATCGTCCCCGCGCGCCGCGCCGCCGCTGTAAGAAGGATTGCACCGGTGCATCCGGCCGCTGTCCCCGCACGCTGCGCCTGCCGTTTTTGATAAGCGCCGCGCAGCCGAAACCGCCAACCGATCATTCCCCGCGCGCCGCGCAGCCGAAGCTGCAGCCAACCGCCCGGGCATCGCTCTGCCACCGCCGCTGTGAGAAGGACAGTTGCGGTAATCCGCCCATTGCCGCGTTTATCGTTTCGGAAAAAGCTGTGCCGGATCTGCGGCCCGCGCGCCGCCGGTCACTCTGCGCGCGCGGCTGCCGTTCGGGTCAGGATGGCGCCGGGCACGCGCTCGACGGCCCTTTCGGCCTCGGCCTCCGTCTCAAACGCCGCGAACACGGTCGATCCGCTGCCGGACATCCGCACGAATGGCGCGCCGGCCGCGCGAAACGCCTCCATCGCCTCGCCGACGGCGGGCAGCAGCCGGATCGCAGCCGCCTCCAGCGAATTGACGGAGAGCGCCTGTGCCCGGCCAAAATCGCGCCGCCGAAGCGCGTCGGCCAGCGCGAGCATATCGCCGCACGGCTCCCGTCCGGCGGGCCGCTCGCACGAAAGGCGCCCTTCTTTCCCCGCATTTCCCTCGCGCGGCGCTTCCGCGCGCCGGGGTTGCGCCCCGTCCAGCGCGGTTTCTTCGTCCAGACGGCTTCCGCCGCGTGAAGCAGAGAAGGGCAATGCCGCTCCCCTGCCCTCCGAAATCTTCGGAGCCGCGGGAGACGCCTTCGCCCCGTCGGGCCGGTGCTCCCCGTCCCACGCGCGAAACACCGCCGCAGTGGACAGGCCGTCGCCGGGCGTGACCATCGCCAGCGGAATCGACGGGGCGTCCGGCAGCGGCGTCAGCCGTTCGCCAAAGCCGCCCACACGCGCCAGCCCGCCGAGGATGCAGAAGGGCACGTCCGCGCCGAGCTTCGCCCCGATCTCCATCAGCGCCGGCATTGGCAGGCGCAGGTTCCACAGACGGTTGAGCGCGAGGAGTGCCGCGGCGCAGTCGGCGCTGCCGCCGCCCAGCCCCGCGCGCGCGGGAATCCGCTTGGTCAGGCGGATGCGCGCGCCATTGCGCTGTCCCATGTAATCGTTGAGCGCGTTGGCCGCGCGGACGACCAGATTCCGCTCGCCGACGGGCAGCGGCTGGCCATCGACGGTCAGCGTCAGCCACCGGGCGCGCTCAAACGAAAGCTCGTCGCAGAGCTCAATGCCCTGCATGAGCATGTCCAGCTCGTGATAGCCATCCTCGCGAACGCCGAGGATGTTCAGCGACCAGTTGATCTTTGCGTGTGCTTCGCAGATGATTCGCATACTGCCTCCCCCGCGCCGCTCTGCGGCCGTTTTTCCCGAATGGACGAACCTTCGCGCGCCCGATGGTATCCGTCTTTGCGGAAAACTGACGGGATTTGCCGGACGAATTCGGAGATTTGCGCGCCATGCAGTTTTTTCCGCCCGTTTTCGCAGAGAACCTGCGAAATCCGCCGGGCAGACGAATTTTGTGTCCCGCAGATTTTCACCCATCTTCGCAGAGAATCGGTAGGGCTTGCCGGGCAGACAAATCACCGCACTCTGCAGCTTCTCTTCACAGAAAATCTCGCGGGCTTCGTGACGCGAAGTCCAGAATTCAAACCGACAAACGGGCATCAAAAGCCCCGAACCTGCACTCGAGACTTTCAAGCGCTCCCTACCGCCATGTCTCCCGGTCTTCCTGCGGCTCCTCCGGCGGTTCGGCCGGGGCGCGCGGGACAGCCGCCAGAGGCGCGACGCCGTCCGAAGGCGCGGCATCTTCGGGCGAAAATTCCGCGCCGCACAGCGCGCAATACCGTTCACCGCCCTGCCGCATCGCGCCGCAATGAGCGCAGTACTCCGCCTCGGGCGCGTCCGGCGCGTCGAGCACGGGCGGCGCTTCCGGCATTCTCCGGCCGCAGTTGGCGCAGAACCGCGCGGACTCGGGCTGCATGGCGCCGCACGACGGACAGCGAACGCGCTGCACCTCGCGCTCGCGGCGGGCAGTCAGGCGTTCGATGCGCTCCATCACCTCGCGGACGCGGTCGACCAGTCCCGGCGGCACGTCCTGCGACGTCCCCGCGACCGACTCATAGTACGCGCGGCCGAGATCCGCCAGCAGGCCCTCCAGCTCCTCGCGCGCATCGCGCAGCTGGGCGGTCAGGCGGTTTGCATCGGAATCCTCCCTCCCGCGCTCCGAGCGCGAAGCGAGCTTCTTTCCCAGTTCATTCAAAAAATCCATCGCGATACCCCTCGCGCCCGGACATCCCGCATCCGGGCCGCCTTGTTCTTTCCATCTCTATCATAACCGTTTTGGCCGGAAAAATCAACCCCGCGCCGCTTCCTTCCACTCCTTTGCCGCCGCGCGAATGCAGAAACCGCCGCCCGTCCCGCCTGCCTGCGGCGGGCGCGCAGAGGGTCTCCTTTGCGCAGCCCTCGGAGACGCCGGACTGTGGATCGCCACGCCATCGCAATAGGGCCGCTTCAGCGCGGCTTGACGCCCCGCCTACGTCCCGCAAGATGTCCTCGGCGGCGGGCGCGCAGAAGGGCGCTTCCGTGGCTTGACGCTCGCGTAGTACCCACCGAATCCCCATGCCGTCACGATAGGGCCGCTTCAGCGCGGCTTGACGCCCGTAGCTTGCCCCGCAAGTCCTCGGCGGCGAGCGCGCAGAAGGGCGTTTCCGTGGCTTGACGCTCGCGTAGTACCCACCGAATCGCCATGCCGTCGCGATAGGGCCGCTTCAGCGCGGCTTGACGCCCCGCCCACGTCCCGCAGATGTCCTCGGCGGCGAGCGCGCAGAAGGGCGCTTCCGTGGCTTGACGCCCACATAGTACCCACCGAATCGCCACACCATCGCGATAGAACCATTCCCGCGCGGCTTGACGTCCGCTGGATACCCTCGCCCATCCCCGTCAACGGGCGCGCAAAGGGACCGCCTCCTTCCGGCCGTTTGAAATCCTTGAGATGTCCTCTTTCGCGGATCGCGCGGCGGCTGCATGGACGCTGCGAAGCGCACACATCCCTTCGCAGATCGCGCGGCAATCCCCTGACAAGTTCAGAGAAAAAGGAAATTCCGGCTTGACACCGCCGCTTTATTGTGGTAAACTGTTAGGCATCAAACGCGACGACCGGGAAGAAGTAGGCCGGGCGGAGGTTTTCAGAGAGCTGCCGGAGGGTGCGAGGCGGCAACGGAAACCCGGGCCGAATACATCCCGCGAGCGGCGCACCGAACGGCGTTTTTCGCCCGCGTAGGCTGCGACGGAGTTCGACCGTTAGCGCGAAGGGGTATCAACGGCATTGTCCGGCAGACCGGTAAAGGCGAATCGATGGCCGCATCTTTTCCGCAGATGGGCGGAACGGCGCTGGCGGCGATCCGGCCTTTGAAGCGGAAACCGCACAATCCGGGCGTACCCGTCGAGGGCGCGCTCTGCGAGGAGGCGCCGAACAGAGGTGGTACCGCGGCGCGTGGAATGCACGCCCGTCCTCTCGTGTCCAACGACGCGGAGGACGGGCGCTTTTTCGTCCTCCGAAACGAAGGAGGAAGAACGATGTTCATCAAACTCGCAATGCTGGTGGTCTTCTTCGCGGTCATGGTCGGCGTCGGGCTGTACTGCCGCCGCCACACGTCGGACGTCAACAGCTTCGTGCTCGGCGGGCGCTCGGTCGGCCCGTGGCTGACGGCGTTCGCCTACGGCACGTCGTACTTCTCGGCGGTGATCTTCGTCGGCTACGCCGGGCAGTTCGGCTGGCGGTACGGCATCGCGTCGACGTGGGTCGGCGTGGGCAACGCGCTGATCGGCTCGCTGCTGGCGTGGGTGATCCTCGGGCGGCGCACGCGCATCATGACGCGCCAGCTCAACAGCGCCACGATGCCGGAGTTCTTTGAAAAGCGCTTCGGCAGCCGCGCGCTGAAGATCGGCGCCTCGGCGATCATCTTCGTGTTTCTGATCCCGTACACGGCCTCGCTGTACAACGGGCTGTCGAGGCTGTTCGCCATGGCGTTCGACATCGACTACTCGGTCTGCATCGTCATCATGGCGGTGCTGACGGGCGTCTACGTCATCGCCGGCGGCTACATGGCCACCGCGATCAACGACTTCATCCAGGGGCTGATCATGCTGGCCGGCATCGTCGCGGTCATCGCGGCGGTTCTCGGCGAAAACGGCGGCTTCATGGCGGCTTTGCAGAGCTTGGCCGAGGTCAGCGATCCGGCAGTCACCGACATGCCCGGGGCGTTCGCGTCGTTCTTCGGGCCGGATCCGTTCAGCCTGCTGTGCGTGGTAGTGCTGACGTCGCTGGGCGTGTGGGGCCTGCCGCAGATGCTTCAGAAGTTCTACGCCATCCGCTCCGAAAACGCCATCAGCAAGGGAACGATCATCTCGACGCTGTTTGCGCTGGTCGTCGCCGGCGGCTGCTACTTCTTAGGCGGCTTCGGGCGGCTGTACTCCGACCGCGTGGACATCGCGGCCAACGGCTACGACTCCATCATCCCGACGATGCTTGAGAACCTCTCGCCCGCGCTGATCGGCGTGATCGTCATCCTGGTGCTGTCGGCATCGATGTCGACGCTGTCGTCGCTGGTGCTGGCGTCCAGCTCGACGCTGACGCTGGATCTGATCAAGGACAACTTCGTCAAGGACATGGACGAGCGGCGTCAGGTGCTGGTCATGCGGCTGCTGATCGTCGTGTTCATCGCGATCTCCGTCGTGCTCGCCATCGTGCAGTACCGGCAGAACGTGACGTTCATCGCGCAGCTGATGGGCGTGTCGTGGGGCGCGCTGGCCGGGGCGTTTCTGGCGCCGTTCCTCTACGGCCTCTACCTGCGCCGCGCGACGCTCGCCTCGGCGTGGGCCAGCTTTGCGTTCGGCGTGGGCGTCATGCTCGTGAACCTCTTCGCCCCGCAGGTGTTCCCCGCGTGGCTGCAGTCGCCGATCAACTGCGGCGCGTTTGCGATGCTCGCGGGGCTGGTGATCGTCCCGGTGGTCAGCCTGTTCACGCCGAAGCCCGACCGCGCCATCGTCGACCACGCCTTCGCCGGTTACGCCCGCGAAGTCGTCGTGCCCGCGAGCGAATCCCTCGGGGAGGATTCGGAAAAGCGCTGAGCGCGCGCCGAATCCCATCCCGAGTCGCGTGCCCATTTGCCGTCATTTGCGCGCCGGGGGTTTTCCGCCTTCGGCGCCTTCCCATTGCAGCCATTTCAAAAGCCCGGCAAAGAACTCCCTGCGAAAGAAAAAATCCGCCATTTCAAGCGGATTTTTCTGGATTCGCGGCAAATTCGCGAAGCGCCGCTGCGTCGGGAATTCGCAGTGCAAAGGCTGTGAGAAGGACGCCGAAACTGCATTTCAGGAAATTCTCAAGCACTTCATCCCAGACCCATTTCAGCCGGCAAAAGCCCTCCGCCGCGCTTCACGCATCGCCCGCGGACTGCCGCGCCACGGTCAGGCACAGCGCGCCGTCCTCCTGCGCTTCGACCCGAACGCTGATGCAGGCGTCGCGCGGAGCCCGGCCAATCGGCGCGAGCGGGGCAAGCTGTCCCGTCCAACGCCCTTCGCGCGCGGTCATTGTCTCCCGCAGAGCCGCGCGGCCGGACGGATGGACGAGCAGGAGAAACGCCTCGATCAGCGCGGAAACGCCTCCTTCGGGCAAATCATCCGCCCAGATGAACGCGCCCCGGCCGTCGCGAACGCTGTAGCCATTCCGGCCGGGATCGACCGCAATCGCAACGGGACAGCACCTCAGGCATGCTTCGAGCGCCGCCGCAGTGTCGTTCTCCGCCCATTCTTCCACGCCATTCCCCTCCGTCCCCATCGAGCAGGCGTCAATCCGGCTCAATGATCTTGCCCAGCACGACAAACCTCGCTCCTTCAAACGAGTACGCGCAGGTGGACAGCAGGAGCATTCGGTCGCCATACTCGACCGTGACGCCGGTTTCATAGCCCGTAGCGGACACGGCGCGGCGCACAAACGAATCAAACGACGCCTCGTCCGCAAACGAGGTCGGATAGCCGAATGCATATCCATCGACGGTGTAAGCGGCAAATACCGCCACATCGCAATCCCCTGCCGGCGTATAGAGCCGGATCACCGGATGCTCGCGATAGTAATCCTCGCTTCCATATTCATCGAGATCGCCGAACATCGATCCGCTGCGCATGTGGTGCCCGTGCAGGATGCTGATCCCATCAGAAAAATCGCCCGAATTCGCCTGATCGAGCATGATGGAGCCGGCCGAGTTCTGCGTGCCGTCGGCGAGATGGTTCAGATAGAACTCGTTGTCCTCCCCCTGCACGATGGGATAGTCGATGACCGTTCCCTCGATGCGCAGCCAACCCACGACGTCCGGACACGTCTCCCAAATTGCACCGAAGTCAATCGCGGAAACCGGCGCGCCGTCCTGCGCGACGCCGGCCGCCGGCCCGGCGCTCTCTTCGGGCGCGGGCAAATCGGCGTCCTCCGCGGACGCGCCTCCGTCCGCAGGCAGACTTTCCTCCGCCTGCCCGCCGCTTTGAGCCGCGCGCGGGGTTTCATCTGCCAGGACCGCGGCTTCTGCCTCGACCCGCGCGGCCAGCGCGGCGTAAAAATCGTCGCCGGCCTGGCGCTCCATCAGCTCCTGCGCGCCGAGCCGGACAAAACAGGCCGCCCCGGCGATGCAGGCCAGCAATGCGAAGGCGGAGAGGACGCGCCTGCCTCTCCGCCTCCTTGCACGCTTTTTATTCGTCCCCATTGCCGTCCTCGTCCCGCCTGAGCAGCGAGCGGGCAAAGAATCCCGCCGCGACCAGCAGCAGGGCGCCGCCGCCCATGTAGTACAGCCAGCGGTCGCTGACGCCGGTGGGCGTGATGTCGCCGGGTTCGGTGGTCGGCGCAGCGGTCGGCACGATCACCTTATAGGCGTTGTGGAACACCGCCTTGTCCGTCTTCTCCACCGCGCCGTCCTCGCGCAGCGCGACCTCCACGGCCAGTCCGCCGCCCTGCCCGGCGTTGATGACGCTCACGGTCAGCGAATAGGTGCGCGCGTCGTAGGTGCAATCGGCGTTGCTTCCGGCGACCTGCGCGATGGTATAGGTATAGATCCCCAGCTTGTCATAGGTAATCTCCGGGAAGGAGGCCGTGCCCGCGCCGGTGATCTCCAGATCATAGCTTCCGCCGGTCTGTCCGCCGGGCATCGGGTTGGCGCTGTCGTCCGCCGTCAGGCGGATCGTATAGGTTTCCGCGGGATCGGGCAGCGTGCCCTCCAGCGTAATCTCGGCGTCGAGCTGCACGGTCAGCCCATTCGCCGCCGCAAGGGCGGGAGACATCATCGCCGCCAGGCACAGAATCAGAGCCGCAAGGGTGAGCAAGATCTTGGAAAAGCTCGATTTCATGGTTGAACATCCTCCCTGTCTTCCTGGCGGTAGTCGTTCATGGCGGCCAGGACAATGGTTCTCGCGTCGGTAAACTCATAGGAGCAAGTGCTGAACGCCAGCACCTGCGGGTTCTCGCCGGCCTCAATGCGCTCCCTGAGCCGGGCGATGGCCTCGGAATCGCTGTTGAGCGCCTCCGCTTCCGCGAAGTCCAGCAGCCCTTCGACGCCTGTATCCCATGTAGATGGGTTAAAAATCCTATCCTCCGAGGCGCTGACCAGCAGGCATGCGAATACCTCCAGCGAATACGCCCGGCTGGGCAGGATGAGCGTTCCCGTTTGGTTCTCCTCGAAGAACTCCGCGTCCTTGTAGAGGTCCAGATCGCCGAACATGCCGCTGTTCTCCATGTGATGGCCGTACAGCAGCGAATAGGGATCGGCAAAGCCGGAATCATTGCGGGCGTCCAGAAAAATGCTGCCCGCGAGGGCAAAATTGCCGTAGACGTCGGTGTTGATGTAGTCCAGATTGGTCTCGCCCTGCAAGACCGGGTGGTCGATCTTCGTTCCGTCCAGCGTCACCCACGCGCGGACGTCCTCGTTGATCGCCAGAAGTTCGCCGAACGTGGGGCCGGACTCCTCCCCTTCGGCTTCGGTAATCTGCGGCTTCAGGTGCAGCAGTTCTTCCTGCACGTTCTCCGCCGCGGCGTAAATCTGGTTGTTGTCCCAGAGGCAGTAGGCCGCGTAGCCTCCCGCCACGACCAGCGCAATGGCCACGGCCAAGCTGATCAGGCCGTTCGCCAGCTTCAGAAAGGCTTTTGACATGGGCGCCTCTCCCTTCGCTCGCCGGCGGGCGCGCCCCCGGCCGGGGCCGGGGGAGGTTCCGCCGCGGGAATCCGCCCTTCCGGCGCAGCCGGGCCGCGCCGGAAGGGATGCGGGCGAGCCGCCCGCGGTCATGAAGGATCTGCGCGCCGGAGCGCCGGACCCTTCGCGATCCAATGCCGGATCCGCCGGTATTGTTCAGTCGGATCAGTCGTTGTGAGCCATGCGGCGCTTCGCGATCATCGCCACGCCAGCCAGCACCACGATGCCCATCAGCACGATGTACGGCAGGTTGTCGGTGGTGATGCCGGTGTCGATGGTGCCGTTGTCATAGTCATTGACATACTTGACGGTAACATCAGCATTAGCAATCTCTCCGTTGGCAGTGCGGTCCGTCGAAGACGCGCCATCGATCGTAGTCGTGTAGTTCTCCGCTTCAGCCTCAACAACCTTATACGTCATGCCCTTCGGCAAATTCTCAATGGTAAATGTCTCTCCGTCACGAAGGTAGACGGTCGCCGGCTTGCCAAGCTCAATCGTCGTCGGATTATTCCCGTTAGAAGTAGTACTAGTCACCGTATATTCTTGCGGATAAGTTTTTCCTTCTTCACCAGTCAACGTCACGGTAAACTCGAAGTATTTGCTCTTATCGCCCATGTTGCCGGTGACCGCCTTGCTGATGCTCAGCGAGCCAGCCTCGTAGGTGTTCGTGATTGCATCAGCTTTGTTTCCGTCAACTGAACCAGTATGCAGTGCGGTATAGCATACCAGCTTGCTGTAGGTATCGTCTTTGTATGCAACAGTCACTTTCAGGTAGTAAGTATTCGTATCGTACGTAACACCGCCCTGTTTATTGTCCACCTCAGTAATCACATAGATGTACTCGCCAACATTCGTGTACATCGGCAGATCTACAGTGAACTTCTTGCTATCTGCGTCATACGCGACACTCTCAAGCGCAGGTGCTCCACCCTGCGGGGCCACTGAAAGCTCGAGGTCTTCCGCCGGAGGAGTTATACCGTCATTGGTAGTCTTGTACGTTTTCCCAATTGCAAACGTTTCGCCATTCTCAACATACTTTGGCGTCGGCTCAGTTACCTCCTGCGCCAGCGCGGAACCCATGGTCAGAACCAGCATCAGAGCCAGCATGATTGCAAACAGCTTCTTCATGGTTGTTTCTCCCCTCAAAATGTCGTTATTGTTCATCCCCGGCGTGCCGGGGCTGAATCCCCTCGGATGGCCGCGCTTCACGCGCCGCCCTCTCCCCTTGGCCGCATCCGTGCGCCGCCGGGTCTGCCGGCCGGCAATTCCCCGCCGGCACTCCCGGCTGCGCCCTGTGGGCCGCCTTTGCCGCCGGCCGCGCGTTACAGCCCGCGCCGCCGCAAAATGGTGATGACCTTGCCGGAAACCTCGTCCATCGAAATGGCGCCCAGGGTTCGGCTGTCCGTTGCCCTCGTTCGATAATCGCCCAGCACGAACACGCAGCCCTCCGGCACGCGGTAGGGGTATTCGATGCCCTCCAGCGCATAGGTGGGGTAGAGAATCTCCCCGCTCTGCACCGTTCCGTTGACCGTGAGGGTGCCGGTGTCGTCCATCATCACGACGTCCGATTCGCGCGCGATGATTCGGCCAAACCGCAGCCCCTCGGTGGTCTCATAGGCGACTACGTCGTCCTTCGCGTATTCCTGCTGCAAACGGAATACGATGGCCAGATCGCCGTCTTTCAGGGCGGGGAACATGTCCATGCCGCTGACCTGTGTAATCAGGAACAGGCGGGTCGCGAACAGGTATCCCACCGCCGCCACGATGAGCACCCGCACGAGCAGGCTCCAATAGCCCGATCGCGTGGCAAGACGCATCCGACGCACGGCGATCACGTCGGCAATGCTCTCCATTTTTCTGGACGCTAGCAATCACCCTCGCTTTCCCTTGGATTTGTATCAACTCCGGCGCCGCCGCGCGCCTGCAAGAGCGCATCATAGCGGGCGCGCTCGGCGATCAGCGCCAGATTGTACATGCTGTTGAGCTCCTCGATCTTCTTCCAGACGTCGCGTTCGCTGACGCCCCCGAAGAGCTTTTTGCGAAAGCGCACCTTTTTCAGCCAGGCCATGATGCGCTTCTGCTCGTGGTTCAGCGGCTGGATTTCCTCCACGGCCTGGCCGCGCCGCCGCTTGCGGGATTCCGACATGCGCCCTCCTTACTCATCGCGCCGCCCGCGCCTGCGGACGATCACAACCGCGCCAATCGCAACCACACACGCCAGAATGACGATGTAAGGCA
>DVJL01000030.1 GCA_018716805.1 Candidatus Faecivicinus avistercoris
GGCAACTACGGCTTCTGCGAAGTGGGGAACCTGATCCCGACGCAGTCGCTGGAGACTTACATGGATGGAACGGTCATCTCGGCGGCGCCGGTGTACTCGGGCGCGAGCACGTCGAGCACCTACTATGGGCAGATGCCGGTGGGCACGCAGGTGACCGTGTACTCGATCTCGAGCGGCTGGGCATTCATTCGGATGGGCGACTACTACGGCTACTGCCGCGTGTCAAACCTGACGCCGGGTCACGTCGGCACCGATTCCACGCCGACGCCCTCGCCCACGGCGACGCCGGGCAATGGCACCTACATCCCCGGCATCGTCACCGCGAGCAGCGTGAGCATCTACGCCTCGGCTTCGACCTCGTCGCAGCAGATCGGTTCGCTGCCGCAGGGCACCGTGGTGAACGTCTATGCGGTGTCGGGCGGCTGGGCGTACATTGAGTGGAACGGCAACTATGGATTCTGCAGCGTTTCCGCGCTTGAACCGTATTCCGGTTCGACGCCTTCCCCGACGGATGGCTATCATGAGGAGGTCTTTACGGCCACGGTCGTGACTTCGGACGCGCGGATCTACCAGAGCGATTCGACCAGCTCGACCAGCGCCTCCGTATCGATGGGCACGAATGTCATCGTCGGTGCGTACAATGCCGAATGGGCGTATGTCAACCTCGACGGCACGCTGGGATATATGCACATCTCCGACCTGAGCCGCGCCAATTACAGCACGCTGCAGAACGGCAGCTCGGGCAGTGCGGTGCAGTCGCTCGAAACGGCGCTGCTGCTGCTGGGGTACCTCGATTCCAACCCGGGAACGAGCTACACCTCCTACACGGCGTCGGCGGTCAGCCTCTTCCAGGCGGCCTGCGGCATGTCTGAGACCGGCGTGGCCGATGAGGCGACTCAGCGCGTGCTCTTCAGCGGAAATGCGCCGTGGTCCGACCTGTTCTCCCGGACGTATTCCAGCGGAGACAGCGGCACGAACGTCGGCCGCATCCAGCTGAGACTGTTCGCGCTCGGCTACCTGAGCAAGTCCTCGAGCGTCGATGGCGATTACGGCAGCACGACCGCCAACGCGGTGCGGCTGTTCCAGCAGGCGAACAGCCTGTCCGTCACCGGCTCGGTCGACGCCAGCACGCTGCGGCAGATGTACACCACGGGCGCGGTCCGGCTTCCGTCGAGCCAGTCCCCGGCCGATGTGAATAGCGGCGGCAAGGATCCGGATGGCTCCGGGCAGGTGAACAACTCCACCTCGATTGCCGACGGACTGAAGTCCGACACCAGCAGCTATTCCTCGAGCATGAGCAACGCGGAGAAGCTCGAATACGTGATCTACTGCGCGCAGAACCAGCTCGGCAAGCCGTATGTCTACGGCGCGACGGGCATGAGCTCGTTCGACTGCTCCGGATTGACCTACTACGCCTTCCGGCAGATCAGCATTACGCTGCCGCGCACGGCGCAGAGTCAGGGCTACGACAGCGATTTCCAGCAGATCAGCAGTGTGTCCAACCTTGAGCGCGGTGATCTGGTGTTCTTCAACACCGTCTCCGACAGCGATCAGTGTGACCACACCGGCATCTATCTGGGCGACGGATGGTTCATCCACGCTTCGTCCGGACAGGATCGCGTCGTCGTCAGCACGCTCGCGTCGGGCTATTACAACAGGGTGTTCTCCTGGGGACGCCGAGTTCTCGGGTAACACGGATATTGTCCATACCTCATCCCCATGCGGGGCGCTTCTCTGTCGAAGCGCCCCGCGCTTTTGTTCCGAAATTTGGGCACAATATGACATTTTTTTGGAAACTGTTAATGTTCGCTGGAAGTGCTGGACAAAAGTTAGCGGGCTAATTATAATGGTAATATCGGCAGAAAAAGGGGCAGGAAATGTGTCAAGCACGCGCTCGGATGGAGGTCGCCTATGCTCGGAAAATACAGCGTAAAAAAACCCTATACCGTCGTTGTCGGCGTGATCCTGGTCATCGTATTGGGCGTGATCTCGTTTACGAATATGACCACGGATCTGCTGCCAAATATGGATTTTCCCTATGTCATCGTGTATACGACTTATGTCGGCGCAACGCCGGAACAGGTGGAGGACGAGGTCACGCGCCCGATGGAAGCCGCGTTCGCCACGCTGACGGATATCAATGAAATTACGTCCACTTCCAGCGACAATCTTTCGCTGGTTGTGCTGGAATTCAACGACACCGCGGACATGAACACCGCGCTGATCGAGATCAACTCCGAAATCAGCACGCTGTCGGCCACATGGAGCGATTCCATCGGCGCGCCGGCCATCATGAAGATCAATCCGAACATGCTGCCGGTGTCGATCCTGTCCGTGTCGCGCGGCGATATGGATATCCTCGAGCTGTCCGAGTATGTCGAGGAGACGCTGGTTCCCGAGTTTGAGGCAGTCAACGGCGTCGCTTCCGTCACCGCGTCCGGCCTGATTACGCAGGAGGTCGATGTGACCATCGAGCAGGATCGCATCGATGTGCTCAATAATGCCATTCTGCGCGACATCGACGCCAAATTGGCCGATGTGGAGCAGCAGCTCGACGACGCGCAGGCGCAGATTTCCGATGGCCGCAGCCAGCTGGCGCGGATGCGCGAGAGCACGCTTGCGCAGCTCGACGATGCGCTCGCGCAGGTCGAGTCCGGCGAGGCGCAGATGGACGGCGCGATTGCGACGCTGACGGAACAGCGCGCAGAGCTTCAAACGCAGCTCGACGAAGTCAGCGCCGCCGTCGAGCAGCTTGAGGCGCTGACCAATTTGACCGATGAACAGCGCGAGCTGCTGCTCCAGCTGGAGGCGCAGCTGGCCAATCTGCGCGCACAGCGCGACGAGCTCGAAGAGCGGCTGGACGCGATCGAGGCTGGCGAGGCCGATTCGGCGCTACAGGCGCAGCGCGATGAGGCGCAGGCGCAGCGCGATGCGCTCGCCGACGAACGCGCGCGCTACGAGGCCTATATCGCCGACCTTACCGAAGGGGATTCCGGCGCGCTGGCCGCGGAGATCGCCGCGCTGGACGGCCAGATCGCCGAAATGGACGTTGAAATTGCCAACGCGCAGCAGGAGCTGGCGGCCAAGACGGACGCCCGGGACGCCACGCAGGCGCATGTCAATGAGCTGCGCGACCAGATTGCCCAGATCACCGGCGCGACGCCCAGCCCGAGCGCGGGGGCGACGGGCACAGTTCCCCCGACGAATACGCCCAACCCGGTGACGCCCAGCCCGAGCGCGGGAGCGACCGATACGGCTAGCCCGACCGATACGCCCAACCCGAGCGCGACGGGCACGGCGAATCCGGCCGATACGCCCAACCCGAGCGCGACGGGCACGGCCAGCCCGACCAACGCGGCCAGCCCGAGCGCGGGTGCGACGGAAGCGGCAGAGCCGGCCCACACGGTTGGCGCGACCGGCGAAGCCAGCCCGACCGCCGGGCTGAGCGCGACGTCCACCGCGTCCTTTGCCGCCGTTCCCACGATTGGAACGGCTTCCCCCGACGTGCCGTCGTCCGACGTGGACGCGCTGCCGCCGGCTGCGCGGATGGACTCTCTGAACCTGTTCGGCTCGGCCAAGGCGGAGGGCAAGACGCTCGAAGAGCTTCAGGCGGAGCTCGCGGTCGCGGAGGAGCAGCTCGAGGAGCTGAACGCATCGGTCGCCGAGGCGGAGGAAAAGGTGGAGCAGCTCGAGGCCGACCGCAGCGAGCTGGTCACCCAGCGCAACGACAAGCAGGAGGCGCTCGATGCGATCGCAGGCGGAGACGTGACCTCGCGCATCGAGGCCGCGCAGCGCGAAATCGACGCGCTGAACGTGCGCATCGCCATGTTGGACGCCGAGATCGCGTCGCTGGACGACCTGCTCTCCGACAACTCGGTGCAGATTCAGCTGCTCCGCGAGGCCATCGCGCAGTTTGACGCCGCCATTGCGGAGATTGAGAATTCGGACGCCTACAAGGCGCTTCAGCTGATCGCCGACGAAGACGAACTGAACGCGCAGTACATCGCCGCGGTGCAGGGCCAGGCGCAGCTGCAGGCCGGCATCGACCAGATCGATGGCGTGCTGGAGAAGCTGAACCAGGGAATTGTCCCGGGCGGCCTCGTGCCGGGCATCGACGAGGACACCGACCTCGCCAGCGCGCGCGAGCAGATCGAAAGCGGCCGCAGCCAGGCCCTTGCCGGCTTCGCGGAGGCCGAGGCGCAGCTCGACGCCGCGGCGGCCGAGCTCGCGGAGGGACGCGCGGAATTCGAGGAGCAGCGCGACCAGGCGCTGGAGGATGCGGGGATTGACGGCATCATCACCATGGAGACCGTCGCGACGATCCTCGGCGCGCAGAACATCTCCATGCCCGCCGGCTACGTCTACGACCTGTCCAACGACGAATACCTCGTCCGCGTGGGCGATGAATTCACGTCGCTCGACGAGCTGCGCCAGCTCAAGCTGTTTTCGATGGGACTGGATTCGGTCGACGAGGTGCGGCTGATCGACGTCGCGAGCGTCGAGATCACCGACAACAGCGATGAATCGTTCACCAAGGTCGACGGGCAGGACGGCATCCTGCTGTCGATCGAGAAGCAGTCGACCTTCTCGACCACCGACGTCGCCGAGCGCGTGCTCGCCCGGCGCGACGAGCTGATGGCCGAGGACGCTGAGCTTCAGCTGGTCGAGCTGTTCGACCAGGGCGAATACATCAACGTCATCATCGATTCGGTCATCGACAATCTGATTTCGGGCGCGGCGCTGGCGATTCTGGTGCTGCTGGTGTTCCTGATGGATTGGCGGCCGACGATCATCATCGCGTTCTCGATCCCGCTGAGCGTCGTCGTGGCGTTTGTCTGCATGTATTTTACGGGCATTACGCTCAACGTGCTCTCGCTGTCGGGCCTTGCGCTGGGCATCGGCATGTTGGTGGACAATTCCATTGTTTCCATCGACAACATTTACCGTCTGCACGACGAAGAAGGGCTGCCGATCCTGCAATCCTGCGTGCGCGGCGTGAGCAGCATTGCGGGCGCGCTGACTTCCTCGACGCTGACGACGATCAGCGTATTCCTTCCGGTCGTGTTTGTCACGGGCCTTGCGCACGACCTGTTTACCGACATTGGCCTGACGATCACCTATTCGCTGGTGGCCAGCCTCGTCGTGGCGATGACGCTGGTTCCGTCGATGGCGGCCGCGCTGCTCAGGCGCCGGAATCCGAAGAAGCAGGTGAAGAACCATTTCGCCGGCTTCCAGCGGTTCTATGTCCGCACCCTGCGCGGCGCGCTGCGGTTCAAGCCGCTGGTGCTGTTGCTGGCGGTGGCGCTGCTGGCCGTCACGGTGCTTCAGGTGCCGAACATGAGCATGTCGTTCATGCCCGAGGTCAACTCCACGCAGATGACCGCTTCGCTTGCCTACAACGCCGATCAGGATGAGGAGGAGATGCAGGCGCAGGCGCTCGAGCTGATGAACCGCATGATGCAGATCGACGGCATTTCTACTGTCGGCCTGACGGCAGGCACGAGTGCGGTTTCGATGATGTCCGGAGGCGGCGGAGACATGTCCTATTACATCATCGTCGACAGCGATGCCGGGCGCTCGAACGTCGAGATCGGCCAGGACATCACCACAGAGGCGGAGGCGATGGGTCTCGATCTGAGCCTGCAGACCAGTACGATGGACATCTCCATGCTGACCGGCACGGGCGTTTCGGTGGACATCGTCGGCGACGATGTGGAGACGCTGCGCGCCATTGCCTCCGATGTGAGCGAGATTGTCCGCGGCGTTGAGGGCACGACCGCCATTGACGACGGCCTCGAGGCTTCCGTTCCCGAGATCCGCATCACCGTGGACAAGGAGCGGGCCACCGATTACAACCTGACCGTCGGACAGGTGCTGCAGTTTGTCGCCACGAAGCTCGCCGGCAAGACTGAGATCACCGAGGCGGCGCTGGATGGAAAGTCGATGTCGGTCTACATCATTGACGGCCGCAACTCCTCGATCACGCCCGACACGCTGGCCGATCTCGAGATCGAGGCGGAGACGACCGCGGGCAGCGAACTCGTCCGGCTGGGCGACATCGCGCAGATCGAACAGACGCAGAGCCTGTCGAGCATTACCCGCAGCAGTCAGCGCCGCCAGGTTTCCGTGACGTTTGACGCGGCGGAGGGCTATGCGCTCAGCCACGTCAGCGACGCCGTCGAGGCTGCGCTCGACGCCTACCAGCCGCCCGAGGGCTATGAAGTTGCGCTCTCCGGCGAGAACGAGACCGTCAACGAAATCATGGGCGACATGGTATTCATGATGGCCGTCGCGCTGGTGCTGATCTTCCTGATTATGGTGGCGCAGTTCCAGTCGTTCAAGTCGCCGTTCATCGTGCTGTTCACGATTCCGCTGGCGTTTACCGGCGGCCTGATCGCGCTGTTGCTGACCGGCATGGACCTCTCCATCGTCGCGATGGTCGGCTTCTTGGTGCTGATGGGCGTCGTCGTCAACAACGGCATCGTGTTCGTCGATTCCGTCAACCAGATGCGAATCGCCGGCATGACCAAGCGCAAGGCGCTGCTCGAGACCGGCCGCGTCCGCCTGCGCCCGATCCTGATGACCGCCATCACGACGATCCTCGGCATGCTCACGCTGGCGCTCGGCGTCGGCATGGGCTCGGAGATGATGCAGCCCATGGCCGTGGTCACCATCGGCGGCCTGACCTATGCCACGTTTATGACGCTGTTCATCGTGCCGGTGCTGTATGACCTGTTCAACGGCGAAAAGATGTCCGCGCGCGAAATTCAGATGGCGCGCGAGGCCGCCGGCCTGAACGATCCCGATCAGCTCGACGAGCCGGACGGCCCGGATGGCGGATCCACTCCGCCGGATGGCCCGGATGGCGAACCCACTCCGCCAAACGATCCGGATGGCGGATCCACTCCGCCGGATGGTCCGGATGGTGAGCCCACTCCGCCGGGCGGTTCCGGTGGCGGATCCACTCCGCCGGACGGCGCGTCGGGGACGGGTGGTGAATCCGCCGGTCCGGCGCAGGCTGCCACCAAAACCGATGAGCCGGCCGCTCCGGTTCGGGAAGGACGTCACGCTGCAAAGCGCGGACGCCGGACGGCGGGGAAGGCCGAAGGCGAAGCGTCTCCATATGGAGCCGAAGCTGGAAACGACGCCGAAGCGCGGCAAGGCAAAGTGAAGGCAAACGAAGTAGGAGCGCCGCGAGGCGAGGTGAAAGCTGCGACAGCGCCGAACAATGCGAAGGCTGACAGCGCCGAAGCGCCGCGAGACGCGGTGAAGGCAAGCGAGGTAAAAGCCAACAACGGTGAAGCGCTGAGAGGTGAAGCGAAGGCAAACAAGGCAAAGACCGACAGCGCCGAAGCGCGGCGAGGCGAGGTGAATGCTGCAACAGCGCCGAACAAGGCGATGGCTGACAGCGCCGAAGCGCCGAGAAGCGAAGCGAGGGCAGACGCGGCGAAGGTTGGCAGCGCTGAAGCAGTGCGAGGCGGAACGAGGGTTGACGGTGCCGAAGCGCGGCGCAGTGAAGTGAAAGCTGCGACAGCGCAGAACGAGGCGAAGGCCGACGGCATTGAAGCGCCGCATCCGGCGATGTCCAGTGCAGCAGCGCGTGAAGCGGCGAACATTCCGCCATATCCGCAGCAGCCGGCCTATGGCTATGTGCCCATGGGCTATCCGTATCCGCAAGGTTACTGGCCGCTTGGCGCGATGCCGTATTATCCCATCCCGCAGGGGATGGTACCGCCGCAGGGGTACGCAGCTCCACAGGGAACGGTTTCGCCGCAGGGGATGGTACCGCCGCAAGGGTATGTGACCCCGCAGGGAATGGTACCGCCGCAGGGGTATGTGACCCCGCAGGGAACGGTGCCGCCGCAGGGGTACGCCGCCCCGCAGGGAGCGGTACCGCCGCAGGGCTATGCCGTTCCGCAGGGAACAGTACTGCCGCAGGGGTACGCAGCTCCGCAGGGCACGGTTTTGCCACAGGGCGCAGTACCACAGCAGGGGTATGTGACGCCGCAGGGAGCGATTCCGGCGGGTTACGGCTATCCGATTCAGCAGCCGGGAAATGCCGCGCCGCAACAGGGCGTGCCCGGAGCGGATGGCGCTCGGACAGCGCCAAGCAATGGCGAACCGGTTCAATAACTTCATAAAAAACGAGGCGTCGAACGACTGTGGTCGTCCGGCGCCTTTCATTTGAGAGTGTGAGTGCGGTCATGCCAAGCGCATGGCGGGATCGGGATATGTCGTGTAAAGAGGATGGCCAGTGTTCTTGTCCGAACGGTTCGCAGCGAGCGAAAGCAGCGCGCAAACATTCTGTGGCGATTTGCGGACAAATGTGAAGGCATTTGTCCGGTTGGGCGCATTCGCTGGATGCCCGGAAGCGGGGCCTTCAAGTTCAGAGGGTGATGTAGAAGGAAAAAACCACGGCTGCGGGCGGGTTTTCTCTTGGAATTACAGGAAATTCGCGGCGCAAAGTCCAGAATTCGCAGCGCCAGATGGACGGAAAAGGCGTCGAAGTTGTACTCAGGAAGTCTCAAGCGCTCTGCAGTCCGGCGGGCACAGTCTCCGCAAGAAACCGCGTGCCTATCCGTCGCCGTGCGCAAAGGCGAGAAAGCTGACCGAGGGCGCGCCGGCGTCCCGAAGCGCCTTTGCGCAGGCGCGAGCGGTTTCGCCGGTGGTGTAGACGTCGTCGATCAGCAGGACGCGCCGCCCTCGAACGAGTTCGGGATCGGCGGAGATCGCCCCGCGGAGGTTGCCGCGCCGGGCCTCGCCCTCGAGGCGCGCCTGCTGCGCGGTGTTGCGCGTGCGGATCAACAGGGATTCGCGCGGCAGGCCGAGCTCCGCCGCAACCGCGCCGGCGAGCAGGGCCGCGTGGTTGAGGCCGCGCTGCCGCAGACGCTTCGGGTGCATCGGCACTTCGGCGACGACTTCCGCGCCCGTGGGACAGATCGCCGAATAGGCGCGCAGCATGTCCTGAGCCATCGGCCCGGCCAGCCCGTGGATGCCGCGGTACTTCAGGTTGCGCACCATACCGCCCGCCGCGCCGCCATAGCGATAGGCCGCTGCGGAGCCGTCGAGCCGGCTGTCGGGGAACGCGCCGAGCCAGCGCTTGGCGAGCGCCCGGGCGCAGTCCTCGCAGAGCCAGTCGCGGCCGGTAAAGCCCGCGGCGGAATCGCAGCCCATGCAGAGCGCGCGCTTTGGATACAGCCAGTCGGCGAGCAAGGCGATCGGATGGCGGGCGTTCATGGGCATCCTCCTCCGTGCGGCGCGTGGGGCAGGGCGTGCGATGTTCATGGCTTAAGACGGCGGTTTCTCGCGTAGACGACGGACGAGGGCGATTGCGCGGTGGGCGTTCGTGGACAGCGTTCTCCATGCGGCGTGTGAAGTATCTTCATCTGTATGGCGCGTCAGTCATCCTTCTCTATGCAGCGTGACAGGCCGAGGAGCCTGTGCGGCGGCCATTTATTGGCATCTTTTTTATATGGCGCAGTGGAGCATCCTCATTTGTGCAGCGCGCCGGGCAGGCGTATCTGTGAGGAAGCCGTTCGCGGCTTCCTCCGTGCGCAGCGGTGGGCAGACTGTGCAAATGCCCGCGCCGCGGACGTCATGTCTGAGATGCCGATCCTTCGCGCAGCCGGCGGGCGAGGGCGCTGTAGCGGCGCAGGATGCGGTTGTTGTCGACCATCGCGCGGACGCTTGCCTCGCGGCCGACGATCACCGCCAGCCGCCGCGCGCGGGTTACGGCGGTATAGAGCAGGTTGCGGGTCATCAGCATCGGCGGCCCGCCGAGCAGCGGCAGCACGACGGCGTCGAACTCGCTGCCCTGGCTCTTGTGCACGGACATGCAGTAGGCCGGCTCCAGCTCGTCGAGCATGCTGGAATCGTAGACGGCGCAGCGCCCGTCGTCGAACGCGACGGTCAGCTCCGCCTCGGCGCGGTCGACGTGGGTGATGTAGCCGATGTCGCCGTTGAACACGCCGGTTCCCTCGCGGCCGTCGTTCGTCCATTTCAGATCGTAGTTGTTGCGCACCTGCATGACCTTGTCGCCCGTCCGAAAGATGCAATCGCCCCGCTTGAGCTCGGCGCGGCCGCGGGCGGGCGGGTTGAGCGCCTCGCGCAGCGCGTCGTTGAGCGCAAACACGCCCAGCTCGCCGCGCTTCATCGGCGCCATGACCTGAATGCCCCGCAGGGGATCGACGTTTAAGTAATTCGGCAGCCGGCGGCGCACCAGCTCGACCACCGATCTGGCGGCCTCCTGCGCGCTGTCGCGCCGCTCGATGAAGAAGTCGCTCTCGCGCACGCGGAACTCCGGGTATTCGCCGCGGTTGATGCGGTGGGCGTTGACGACGATCATGCTCTTCTCCGCCTGGCGGAAGATCTCGGTCAGCCGCACCACGCGCACGACGGCGGCGTCGATCAGGTCGCGCAGCACGTTTCCGGCGCCGACGGACGGCAGCTGGTCGGCGTCGCCCACGAGCACCAGCCGCGTGCCCGGCCGAAGCGCGCGCAGCAGCGACCGCATCAGGAACAGGTCGACCATCGACATCTCGTCCACGATCACCGCGTTTGCGTCCAGCGGGTTGTCCTCGTTGCGGGCGAAGCCCTGTCCCTCGCCGCCGTATTCGAGCAGGCGGTGGATCGTCCGCGCGGGGCGGCCGGTGGCCTCGCTCATGCGCCGCGCCGCGCGTCCCGTCGGCGCACAAAGCTCGACGCTGCCCAGCCGCCCGAGCAGCTGGATGACGCAGTTGATCGACGTCGTCTTGCCGGTGCCGGGCCCGCCGGTGATCACGGCGATGCCCTCCTGCGCCGCCGAGCGCACCGCCTCGCGCTGCGCACCGCACAGCGAGACGCCGGCGCCGCGCTCATAGTCGGAGATGCGCGCTTCCAGCTCCGCGCCGCTCAGGCCGCTGGGGGAGATGGAATTTCGCTGGCGCAGCAGCCGCCGGGCCACGTCGCGCTCGGCGTCGTGCAGCTGCGGCAGGTAGACGGCGCGCTCGCCGTCGAAGTCCTCCGCGACCAGCGCGCCGTCGAGGATCAGTTCCCGGAGTGCGCGCGCGACCGTCTCCTCGTCCGCGCCGAGCACGCGCGCCGCGCGCGGGCACAGTTCGTCAAACGGCAGATAGGTGTGCCCCGCGCCGTTGACCGCCTCGGAGAGCGCATACCGGATGCCGCTGCGGATGCGGAACTCGCTCTCGCGCGAAAAGCCGAGCGACTGGGCGATGCCGTCGGCGGTGCGAAAGCCGACGCCGTCGATCTCGTCCACCAGCCGGTAGGGGTTTGCGCGCAGCACGCGCTCGGTCATGTCGCCGTAGGTGCGGTAGATCTTCATCGAGAGCGCGGGGGAGATGCCGTAGCCCTGCAAGAACAGCAGCGTCGTGCGCGTGGCGTTCTGTTCGGCGAACGATTCGGCGATCATCTTCGCGCGCTTCCGGCCGATGCCCTCGATTTCGGTCAGGCGCTCCGGCTCGCTCTCGAGCACGTCCAGCGCGCGTGCGCCGAAGCGCTTGACGATCAGCTTCGCCGTCGCCGGGCCGACGCCGCGGATCAGGCCGGACGCGAGGTATTTTTCCACCGACGATTTCGTCTCCGGCCGGGTCGTCTCATAGGACTGCACGCGGATCTGCTCGCCGTACTCGCGGTGCTCGACCAGCTCGCCGTCGAAAATCGCGTGCTCGCCGGCGGCCAAAAACGGCATGACGCCCACGGCGCTGGTGCGCCCTGAGCCATCGAGCCGGACGGCGGCCACCGTCCAGCCGTTTTGTTCATTTCGGAAGATGATCTCCTCGACCGTGCCCTCAAACTTCGACATCTGCCCACCTTCGTTCGTGGTCGAGCAGCCAGCGCTTGGCATCGAGGCCGCCCGCATAGCCGGTCAGCGCGCCGCTTGCGCCGACCACGCGGTGGCACGGGATGACGATGGAGATGGGGTTGGAGTGGTTGGCCATGCCGACGGCGCGGAAGGCGCGCGGCCGGCCGACCGCCCGGGCGATGTCCGCGTAGGTCGCCGTTTCCCCATAGGGAATTTGCCCAAGCGCGCGCCAGACCGACTGCTGAAACGGCGTGCCGCCGAAGCGCAGCGGCAGGTCGAACGCGCGCAGCCGGCCGGCAAAGTACGCCCGAAGCTGGCGCTCGGCCTCGTCCAGCACGCGCTGTTCCGCCGAACCGGGCCGCTCAAACGGCGCTTCGCCGGCAAAGGTCAGCCCGGTCAGACAGCCGTCCGCCGCGCTCAGCCAGACCTCGCCGAACGGCGCGTCAATTCGCCGGATTTGCGTTCTTTCCATAGATCAGGCACAGTCCTTTCAGGGTCAGCAGGCCGTCCATGACGTCGATGACCTTCGATTCCTCGGCGACCAGCACGGCCAGCCCTCCGGTGGCGATGACCTTCGCGTTCGGCGCGCCGAGCTCGCGCTTCATCCGATCGACCAGATAGTTGATCTGGCCGATGTAGCCATAGACGATGCCCGCCTGCATGTTCGTCACCGTGTTGCGGCCGATGACGCTCTCCGGCTTGGCCAGCTCGAAGCGCGGCAGCTTTGCGGCGCGCTCGGTCAGCGCCTCCGCCGCGAGCTTGAGGCCGGGGCAGATCGCGCCGCCCAGAAATTCGCCCCGCTCGGAGATCGCGCCGAAGCTGGTGGCGGTGCCGAAGTCGATGGTGATGCAGGGGCCGCCGTAGAGCTCGTAGGCCGCCACGGCGTTGGCGATGCGGTCGGAGCCGAGCTCGCGCGGGTTCTCGTATTTGATGTTGATGCCCGTGCGGATGCCCGGCTCGATGCGCATCGGCTCGATGCCGAAGTAGTTGCGGCACATGTGCTCGACGGTGAAGTTGATCTGCGGCACGACCGAGGACATCATGATGCCCTCGATGCGGTCGCGGTTGATGCCGTTGTAGTTCAGCAGATTCATCAGCAGAATGCCCAGCTCGTCGGAAGAGCGGTCGCGGTCGGTGGCGACGCGCCAGTACTGCCGGACCTCGCCGTTTTCAAACAGCGCGGTCTTGATGTTGGTGTTGCCGATGTCCAGCGTGAGAATCATGGTTTTGTCTCCATTCGTTTCTGCGTTGGTTTGGAGCGCGCCTGCGGACGGCCTGCCCGGCACGGCCGGGTGCGCTCCGGTGGGAAGTGTCAGAATGCGAGCCGGCCCTGAACCCTGCGCAGCGCCGCGGCGATGGGCGTCGAGATCAGCGCCGCCGCGGCCGCTTCGCAGCCGCCCGCGATCAGGCCGGTTCCGCCGATGAGCGCCAGCAGGCCGGTGGATTCCAGGCCGAGCAGCGTGTAGAACAGGAGCATCAGCCCCAGATAGAGCACGGTGTTGCAGATCGATCCCGCCGCCGCCGCGGCCGGAACCGCAAAGCGCGAAGCCCGCGTGCGCCGCACGAGCGCGCCCATGCCGTACACGGCGAGCGGCACCGCCAGCCGCGGCAGGTAGCACATCACCAGCGCGAGCACAGGGCTGGCGGCGACCAGCGTGGCCGCGAGCGACGACGGCGTGCCGGCGACGCCAAACGCGCTCAGCGCGCTGACGGTGCCGAAGCAGAAGCCGAGGGCCAGGCCGGTCTTTGGCCCCAGCAGCATCGTGCCGACGACGACGGGAATGCACAGCGTCGTGACGTTGATGAAGCCCAGCGGGATCATGCCCAGCGGCGTGAAGCCGAGCAGCAGGATGAAGGCGACGAACAGCGCGGTCAGCGCAAGGTGGCGAGTCTTCTGATTCATTGTGTTTTCCTCCGTTCGAGTTCTGCGTCGAGATACCCTACGAAATACCGGTACAACCATGGTTCCCTGTTCGGCTCCGAAGATGCCGACGGGGATATTATACCATGCCCCATGCGCCGGGGAAACCGAATTATGTTAAAAAAGGAATGCCGGACTTGTGCATTTCATGGAGGCATGCTATAATAATAGTGCCGCTGAGGGATGTTTTTCCCTCCACATCCTACCATTACGGCACAAATGGGCTGCATCATCAAAGGAGGTCACGCATATGATTACCCGAAGGGACGAACAAAAGAAGAGCATCCGCGAATACATGCGCGGCGGCAGGGAATATGTCAAGCAGACGGCGCTGTCCAGGGAACTGCCGGAGCACGCGCGCCTCTTTTCCGTTCTCACGCTGATTCCCGGAGCCTCCATCGGCTACCATGTGCATGAGAACGAGACGGAGCTGTTTTATTTTATTGACGGCTGCGGCCGCGTGCAGGACGACGACCAGTTTTACGACGTCAACGCGGGCGATTCGATGGCGACGTTCTCGGGCCATGGGCACGCCGTGGAGAACACGGGCGATCACGATCTGGTGATCCTGGCCGTCATCGTTTCGGACTGACGGGCCGATGCGACGCGGCGGGCGGGAGTTTCCCGTCCGAGGCCGCGCGGCATGCTTCCTTTGAATGTTCATCCCCTTTTCTGCATACAATCCGGCAGAGCGGGGGGTGTTTTTTATGGCTCGGACGCGCGTTTGGCGCGCGCCGGTTGCGGCGGTGGCTGTCACGGCGGGCGCGGGATTCTCATCGGGGCGCGAGGTCGCGCTGTTCTTTTCGCAGATGGGCTGGGCGTCGTGGGTCGGCGTGCTGTTCGCGTCCGCCCTGTTCGGCGCGCTCTGCGGGCTGATCGCCCACTTTGCCCGGCAGACGGGCGCGCACAGCTTCTCCGGCGTCTATCTCCGGGCGCTGGAGCCGAGGCAGGGAATGGTGGTCGGCGCGATGCACGGCCTGCTGATGGCGATGACCGCCGGGGTCATGCTGGTGGCGTGCGGCGAGCTGGCGATGCTGGCGCTGCCGTTTCACAACGCGTTCTGGATGGGCGTGCTGTTCGCCCTCGCCGGGGCGCTTTTGCTGAACCTGCGCGGAATGCGCGCGCTTCCGGCGGCCGGCGCGGCGGCGCTTTTGCTGATGGCGGCGTTCTTTCTCGCGCTGGCGGCCGATCCGCGCGATGTGACCGTGCATTTGAACTATGAGGTCGATCCGGAGCTCTTCGGCTCGACCGCGGCCGCGATTCTGATGGGCACGCTGCACGCCGCGCTGAACGCCTCCATCGCGGGCGGCGTAATCGCGTGCTTTTCGGGCGAAACCGGCCAACCGGCGGCGTTTGGCGCGCGGTGCGGCGCGCTGATGCTCGCGGTGCTCTCCGCGGCCAACGCCGCCATGGCGCGGGGCGGGGAAAAGCTGCTCGCGCAGGCGCTGCCGGTGGTCGTGCTGGCCGCGCGGTGGGGGACGTTCGGCTATTACGCCTGCATCGCGGTGATGGCGCTCGGCTCCATTGCCACGCTCTCCGCCGCGGTCGGCGCGCTGATCGGCCAGCTGGACGACGGGCCGCGCAGCCGGAAGGCCGTCCTGGCGGTGCTCGCTGCGGGCGGTGCGCTGGCCGCGCTGCTGGGCTTTGAGCGCGCCGTCGAGCTGGGGTATCCGATGCTCGGCTGGGCAAGCGTGTTCTCGCTGGCGGCGCTGGCCTGCTGCGTCGATCGGATTTCGCACAGATTTCCGACGGACGTGTTAAATTCTCAGAATCCACCTTCTCGCAGTTGACTCCGGCTGGAAAATCGGTTACAATACATCTTGTGTCAATCTGCTCATTAGCCCCGGGCATGGACATGATCGCGGAAGTCCTTACCAAAACTTCTGCAAAAGCATTGAACTGAATTTGGAGGGAATTCACTCGTGAGTACGTATATTGCGAAGCCCCAGGAGGTCGAGCGTCAGTGGTACGTGATCGACGCCGAGGGACAGGTGCTCGGCCGTCTGGCTTCCCAGGTGGCGTCCATGCTGCGCGGCAAGCATAAGCCGACATTCACTCCCAACTGCGATTGCGGCGATTACATCATCGTCGTCAACGCCGACAAGCTCGTGCTGACGGGCAAGAAG
Source organism: Candidatus Faecivicinus avistercoris (assembly GCA_018716805.1). GTDB lineage: Bacteria > Bacillota > Clostridia > Christensenellales > Aristaeellaceae > Faecivicinus > Faecivicinus avistercoris. The sequence goes on from DVJL01000030.1 coordinate 15,848, forward strand.
CTGGACAAGAAGATCTACCGCTATCACACCGGCTATCCGGGCGGACTGAAGGAGATTCCCTACCGCAAGCTGATGGCGACCAAGAGCGAGTTCGCGTTCCGCGAGGCCGTCCGCCGCATGTTGCCGAAGGGCCCCCTCGGCTACCGCATGGCCAAGAAGCTGTTTGTCTACGCCGGTCCGGAACACAAGCACCAGGCGCAGAAGCCCGTCGAGTACAAGCTGTAATTCGGGAGGAGAACGATCATGAATAGAGTTTGCTTCCATGCCGTCGGCAGAAGGAAGAAGGCGATCGCGCGCGTTCGCCTCGTCCCCGGCGAGGGAAATATTCTCGTCAACAAGCGCAATCTGGACGAGTACTTCGGCTATGAGACGCTGAAGACCGTCGTTCGTCAGCCGCTGGTGCTGACCGACACGCTCGGCAAGTTCGACGTGCTGGTCAACTGCAAGGGCGGCGGCTTCACCGGCCAGGCCGGCGCCATCCGCCACGGCATCGCCCGCGCGCTGGTCAAGGCCGACGCCGACCTCAAGCCCGCCATCAAAAAGGCCGGCTACCTCACGCGCGACCCGCGCATGAAGGAGCGCAAGAAATACGGCCTCAAGGCTGCCCGTCGCGCGCCTCAGTTCAGCAAGAGATAACAGGCCCGACAAACCAATTCAAAAATGCTCAAAAAGCCCGGAACCATGCGGTTTTCCGGGCTTTTTCCTTTCCAAAAAGTCTGTTGTCCTTTGTCCGATTTTGGAAGGATTTGACCTCGCC
>DVJL01000031.1 GCA_018716805.1 Candidatus Faecivicinus avistercoris
TATGCGCTGCTGATCTTTATTTCCTGCATCTGCATCGTGCCGCTCTACTGGATGTTCAGGAGTTCCCTGATGTCCAATGGCGAGATTTTCCAGTACCCTCCGCTCTTCTTCCCGGAGAGCATGCGCTGGGATAACTATCGAAAGGCGTTTGAGTCGTTCGATGCCGTGAAGTATTTCGGCAATACGCTGAAGATTCTGATCCCCTGCGTGCTGGGGACGGTTTTGACCAGCGCGATGGCGGGATATGCGCTGGCCCGCGTAAAGTTTCCCGGGCGCAAGGTCTGGTTTGCGCTGGTCGTGTGCTCGATGATCTTGCCGGGACACGTCACGTTGATTCCCCAGTACATCACCTACTCAAAGCTCGGCATGATCAATACCTACTGGCCGTTCTATTTTGCGGCATGGTTTGGCGGCGGCGCGACGAATGTGTTTCTGATGCGGCAGTTTATGATGACGCTGCCCAGGGATTACGACGAGGCGGCTTATCTGGATGGAGCGAATCGCGTTCAGATTTTCACGAGGATTATCCTGCCGATGATTGTGCCAATCCTCATAACCGTTTCGATATTCTCGTTTATGGGCTACTGGAACGATTTCCAGGGACCGCTCATCTATCTGCAGACGGACGACAACTTTACGCTCGCGCTGGGAATGATGCAGTTCCGCAGCGAGAAGTCGAACCGTCACAACTTGATGATGGCCGCGGGCATGGTGATGGTCGTTCCGGCGATTATCCTCTATGGCGTGGGACAAAAATATTTTATTGAAGGAATCAATCTTACGGGAATCAAAGGCTAGAGGCAGTGCTTCATTGGAAAAAAGCAATTTGCGCGCCGTCCGCCGCCGTGCAGGCCGGACCCGGAAGGAAGGAACCGCCGATGTACGTTTGCCGGGAAGAAATCTGTTATTCAAATTTTGAGGAAATGTGGGCAGAGGGATACCGCTCGAAATTCTTCCGTGCCGTCCGGGATGACGAAATGGATCGCCAGAACCTGACGCTCAGCGAGCGCTTGCTGTTCACGCAATCGAACGGGCGGGCGCTTCTTGGCCACGACGTGCGCGGGCGCATGCACTTTCTTTGCGTGCCGCATGAGCTGGAATATGCGATTCCCTCTGGGGGACCCAGAGTGGGCGGGCAGTTTGATGGACACATTGGACAGTTTTATCAGACGGACGTCGCGCTGCTTTTGGGAAAACTTGACTATGAGATCGAACTCGCAGGCGGGTATGTTTATGAGGCCGCGTCGCCCAATGCCGAAACGGCCTATCTTGACCACGTCCTGCCTGTTACGGAATCGAGCTATCCGCATTTGCTCGTGCGCACTTACAGCGTTGCCCCGATTGTCGAGGAGACGTCAAAGAGCGTGTCGCCGCTGCACCCGCTGCCCGGGCCGGCTGGCGCGCTGTACGGCATGTACTTGACGAACACGGGCAACGCTCCGCTGCGCGGAAAAGTCCGCCTGCGCTTTGATCAGCGCTTCGTGATTCAAAACGAGCGCTTTGACGACGGCCCCTACGAGGATAAGGTTAGGAGCCCCCTGTACAGGGAGTGGGATGGCCGCCTGTTCAAGTGCGGCTCCTCGGAGGCATGCATGGCGCTTCAATTTTTGGGCGCCGAGATGCGCGGGATGCCTGAGACTCCGGAAATGTACGCGGCATTTGAGCTGAAACCGGGGGAGTCGCGCGATTTCTGCACGGTCGTTGCCTGTGCGCCGGCCATGCGAGGCATTGATGCGGCGCTGGGAACGCTGTATCGGCACACCGCGTTTGAATGGATTCAGATTACTCTGAGTTTTTGGCGCAAGCGGCTGGGGCGGATGCAAATTGGAATTCGGGAAAATCCAGAGTGGGGCGATCGCTATCGCGATATGCATCTGCGGTTTCTGATCGATAACTTCAACTGCATTTCCCTGGATTCATCGGGGAGAATGCTGGTAAACTGGCAGGGCGCGCCGTCTCATGGGCTTTCCCGCACATGGGGAATCGATGTTGAACCCACGGCAATCAGCGTCATGTACGCCGTTCCGGAAATTGGGCCGAGCGCAATCCGCTACATGCTGGACCACAATGTTCCCCAGTTCAGTATTTATTCGGATCATTCGACGCCGATCCTCGTGGCTCCGTTTATCATCGCGGGCAAGTATCTGGAATTGACGGGAGACCGGGATTTCTTCTTGAAGGACTCCCGGATCATGCAGAAGTTTCAGGAGGTTTTTCAGGCTCTGCTTCGCTGTAAGCACGGCGAGCGGACGCTGTTTTCCAGCCGTTATGCCAGCGATCTGATCACGTTCAACCGCTATGACTATATGACCAATGTCAAGGTATGGCTGGCCCTGAAATCCTACGGGGCGATTCAGCGGGCGGTTGGGGAAGATCCTGCGGAGACGGATGCGCTGATGGAGGCGCTCCAAAAGGACATGCAGGCGGTTTTGGAGGCCGAGGGGCCGTTTGGCAGGCAGATCAGGGGCGGAGCCAATCTGGGCGAATGCCTGGATGAGCGATTTTACAACAGGGACGACGAATTCTATTATTGCGGGGAGGATTCATTTACCTGTATGGCGCCGCTCTATGGGCTGTACGGCTTTGATTATGTCCCGTGGCGGAACCTGCACAAGTGCGCCCGCTCGATGTTTTTGCCGAATTACGATCCGGAGTATCGCTCGCTGAGGGAACTGCACTACGGGATGAATCCTTCGGGAACGGGATATACGCTGCGCCTTGGAGGAAGCGTTGCGCGGGCGGAGATGACGGAAAGCCTGTCGGTTCTGTTTGAGCGCCTGGATGCGACCGGTTCGTTATTCTGGTGGCCCCGGGGCAGGAATAAGTGCAGGGTGCTCACGCGCTGCAGTCAGGGGCAGGGCAGCTGGGTTCAGCAAAGCGTTGAGCAATGGATGGGATTGCGCCTGGACGCCGCTTCCGGCGAACTCCGGTTCTGTCCGCAAGGCTTGCCGGACGAACTGACGCTCAGGGGGATCCGGTTGGGAAGCTGTGTTTTCGATGTCGAATGGCGTGAAACGCCGGAAGAGAGCGCAGTTCACATTGTAAATCACAGCGATCGTGCGCTGACGCTGGTCTTTGGACAGCGCAGCTTTGGGGCGGGTGCGGAAGGCGGCGTGTCCGTGACTTCTCATGCGCTGCCCGCTCGCGGAGAAGTGCGCGCGGCGCATCCCGGCCATGGCCTTTCGGCTTGTACGGATCCGGAAGAGGTGGGAAAGGCGGAAGTCCGGGCCTTTGCCCGGGACGGCGTAGCCTTTGGTGCCTACGGCATGCTGATGCCGAATCTCTACTCCGGCCCCTGCGATGTCTTTCAACTGAGGTTTGCCGCCATATTTGACCGCGCCGTATCGGAGGCAGCGGTGTCCGTGGAGGTGCCCGAAGGTTGGCGGATTTCGGGAAAGGCCAATTATCACTGGGAAATGGAACCCGAATTTGATGGAAGAACGGCGAAGGTTGAAATCGGGTGCCCCCGGCCTTACCGGCATTGCGTGGCCGCATTCAATGTGTTGCTGCCGCGGAAGTGGATGGGTGAGAACCAAGTGACGCTGCTGAAGAGTCCATTCCGTCCGAAAGATAGGGGCGAGCTTCCGGAATTGCTGATCTGCTCCGACCATGAGGAGGATGGGGGAGCGATTCGCGCTACGCTGTCCTGGACGGGAGGCAGCCGTTCGACGGCCATGGCTGTACGTGCCTTGCCGAAGCGGACGTATGACGCGCGATTGGATCGGGAGCTTCGGGGATAGGGCGGATAAAAGGGCCGCGGAGCGGAAATGGGCTTTTATCCCGGCGGGAAAAACGATTGGAAGGAATGCAGAGAGGACTTCTGTGCGAACGCGAAAGAGAGAAGGAGGAAGGCGCATGTTCTATGGATTTATGAATGGTATGTCCGCGCTGCCGCTGCTTCGGCATGGCCGTTCCAGATCCATCAACTGGGAAAACCGGACGGGCGAAAAGGGAGCGGGCTGTAAGGCTTCGAGCGCGCTCGGCCCTTCGAGGAAGGGGTCGCCGTGCATCGGCCACATCGACGCTGGCGAGACGGTGGTTCTGATGGATGTCGAAGGGACGGGCGTCATTCAGCACATTTGGGTTACGATCACGGATGAGACCGAGCGAGGGAAATTTGTCCTGCGCGATGTGGTGCTGCGCATGTATTGGGATGGGGAGGAGACGCCGTCTGTCGAGGTCCCGCTGGGAGATTTTTTCCTGAACGGCTTTGGGCGGGGCTATGAGGTCGTCTCCCTTCCGATGGTTGTCAACCCCAAGAGAGGAATGAACTGTTACATTCCAATGCCCTTTCGGAACCATGCAAAAATTACCATCGAGAACCAGCATGCGGGCGGACTGGGCGCGTTTTTCTATCAAATTGACTATTGCCTGTACGATGATCTGCCGGAAGAGACGGGATATTTTCATGCGCAGTGGCGCCGCGAGCGGATTACGCAGCTGCAGAAGGATTATGTGCTGCTGGATGGCGTCAGGGGACATGGACACTACATTGGCACGCATCTGATGCTCAGTACGTTGGAACGCTATTGGTGGGGAGAGGGCGAGATGAAGTTCTATCTCGATGGAGACGGCGCCTATCCCACCCAGTGCTCTACCGGCACGGAGGACTACTTTGGCGGCGCATGGTCGTTTGGGGGATATACGGATGATCAGGGACGCATGCTTGAAAAGACGTATTGCACGCCCTATCTGGGATATCCGTTCTATTCCCGGGACGACAATTTCCACAATGATTACTACAACCGGGATGTGCCGCCGATGCGCAGCTTCTATCGCTGGCATGTAATGGATCCGGTGCTGTTTGAGGAGGACCTTCGCGTGGAACTCCAGCAAATTGGCGTTGGCCCTCTCGGCCTGTTTGAGCGGCAGGACGATGTGGCCAGCGTCGCCTACTGGTATCAGACGGAACCCCATGCGCCATTTCCTGCGCTGCCTGCCGCGCGCGAGCGTTGGCCAAGATAAGGAGGAAAGATAGATGGAATATATGGACATTTCCCGCCGGCGCGCGGGCAAGAGCTTTGCCTTTTCGCCGGAAAACCCTGCCGGCATCCGCGAAGGCGGTTCCAGGGGCAAGCCGTGGGAAAAGAACCACCCCTGTATTCCTGTTGAAGCCGGCGAAACGCTGGTTCTCATGGATGCGGATGGACCGGGCCGCATACAGAGCATCTGGATCGGCGGGGATGTAACCAACCACTTTATTCTGCGGATTTACTGGGATCATCAGGCGTTCCCATCGGTAGAGGCGCCATTGCCGGCGTTCTTTGGCTATGGCTATCCGGACAATGTTCAGGACCAGTCCGGCAGCTTCCCGACGCTTAACAGCGCCATGCTGATGGTCGCTCCCTGCCGGGGAATGAACAGTTATTGGCCGATGCCGTTCCGCAGGCATTGCCGGATTACGCTGACCAACCGCTCGCCGCGCGACCGGCATGTGACCTATTATTGTATCACGGGCGCGTATGAAAGCGTTCCGGACGACGCGCTGTATTTCCACGCGACGTACCGGCAATCCAGACCGACGCCTGCGGACGGCGTGTATACCATTCTCGACAATGTGTCGGGCCGCGGCCACTTTGCAGGCGTCGCGCTGTTTGTGGGCACGAATGGTGGAAACGGATGCTGGGTAGAAGGCGAAACCAAGATGTATATCGACGGCGACCGCTTTCCCTCCATCAATTATACGGGGACGGAGGATTACTTTTGCGGTTCCTACGCCTTTGGCTATGACAAGCCCGAACTGGGGCGCTATACGCAGTATTCGGGATTGTATGCGGGAATGTATGCCGTGCTGGGGGACCGCGTGAATCGATATAATGTCCAGCCGCGCTTCATGCTATACCGCTGGCACGTTTCGGATCCGATCTGCTTCGATCAGTCCATTCGCGTGGTGATTCAAAATATGCATTTTACGTCGCATGGACATCGTCCGCGCCGGGACGACTATGCCAGCACGGCCTATTGGTATCAGGAACTCCCGGGAGTCCAATTGAGCCCCTTGCCCGAGGATGAAGAACTGGAGCTGGATTGACGCCGCTGCGCAAATGGAGGTTGTGCGTTTCTTAGGATGAAGCCGCTTTTCTGCGCGCATAGCCCCCGCTTCCTGATCGGAGGCGGGGCATTTTACACATAATGACGCCTTCTTCGGAAAAGATAGAAAGAACGAAGGAGGCGATTTCATGGCGGAACAACCCAATGCACAGCTGCTGCGCGGCGAGCTGAAGCCGCAGCTGGAAGAGAATTTGAAGGACGTTCAGAAGATCCTGAACCTCCCGCTGAACAAAGATGTCGTGCTCAGGCGCTATGAGTGCGAGGGCTTTGCGGCGTGCGCGATTTACATCGAGGGCATGGCCGACGACAGGAAGATTTCCGAGTTCATTCTGCATGCGTGCAAGGAGTCGGATACCGGCGAGGCGATTGCCCCGGAACAGCGCGCGGAGCGGCTGATGCAAAGCTATATCGAAATCGCTCAATGCGTGAAGGAGAACCGGATGGGGGAGCTCATCACCGGCGTGCTCGGCGGCATGACGGCGGTGCTGATCGACGGATGCGGCGAGGGCCTGCTGCTGGAGACGCGCGGCTTTGTGCACCGGCCGGTCAACAAGACGTCCAACGAGGCGGTGGTCATCGGTTCGCAGGAGGGGTTTGTGGAGAGCCTGCGCGCGAACATCACGCTGCTGCGGCGCTATGTCCAGTCCGCCCAGCTGGTGACGGAGCGGCTGGCGATCGGCACCGGCGTGCCGACGAACGTCGCGCTGATGTACCTGAAGGGCGTCTGCGAGGACAGCGTCGTGAACGAGGCCCGGCGCAGGCTCCAGTGCATCGACAGCCCGAGCGTGCAGGGAATCGGGGTCATTCAGCAGTTCATAGAGGACCGCCCGCGCGCGATCTTCCCGCAGATGCTGCAGACGGAGCGGCCCGACCGCGCGGCGTCCTGCCTGTTGGAAGGGCAGTTCGTCATCCTGGCGGAGAATTCCCCCTATGCGCTGACCGCGCCGGTGACGATGTTCCACCTGATCCATGCGTCGGACGACACGTTCATGCGCTGGCAGTACGCGACGCTTTTGCGGATTGTACGCATCGCGGGGCTGGCGATCTCGCTGTTTCTTCCGGGACTGTACGTCGCGCTTCTGCTGCACCACACACACCTGATTCCGCTGACCTTGCTGCTGTCCATCGCGGAGACGCGCGCGGACGTGCCGTTTACGGTGCTGTTTGAAGTGCTGTTGATGGAATTCTCGTTCTACCTGATCAACGAAGCGGGCACGCGGATCCCCTCGCAGATCGGATCGACGGTGAGCATCGTCGGCGCGCTGATTCTCGGCCAGGCGGCGGTCTCGGCGTCGATCATCAGCCCGATCCTGATCATACTGGTCGCGCTGACGGGTCTGGGCAGCTATGCGGTGCCGAACTACGGCTTCGGGCTGTCCATCGTGGTCTACCGGCTGCTGATCGTGCTGACCGGCGCGCTGCTCGGGCTGTACGGCCTGCTGGCCGCCGCGCTGGCGCTGTTGATGCACCTGTGCTCGATCCGGTCGTTCGGCGTGCCGTATCTCGCGCCGGTGGCGCCGAAGCGCCCGCACAACCCCGACATCCTGCTGCGGCTGTCCATCCGGAAGCAGAACCGGCCGATGTTCTATGCGCGGCGCGACAGCTGGCTGCACGGGAAGGGGAGTGCGTCGCGATGAAATTTCAGATACGGGAGGGCGCCGCGGCTTCGCTCGGCACGGCGGCGGTCGTCGCGCGGATCCTCTACGGCATCACAATCGACCTGCCATGGCTGTACAATTCGGGGTGGATTTCGGTGCTGCTGGGCGGCGTTCTGGCGCTGCCCGTGGCGCTGGCCGCCGCGCAGCTGCGCGCCGCGAGCGCCGGGAAATCGCCGCTGTCCGCGCTGAATGCGCGGCGGCCGGTTTTGGCGCGGCTGCTCGCCGGCGTGCTCATGCTGACGGCTGCGTTCGACGCCACCATGGCGGTCGATGCGATCGCCGATTCCGCGGGGTATGCCGCGCTGGACAGCGTGGCGAAGATCTATTTGCTGCTTCCGCAGCTGGCGCTGTGCGCATGGGGACTGACGCTCAACGGAGACGCCATCGGAGACAGCGCGCGCATCTGCAACCGCATCCTGCTGTGCATCTTTGTGCTGTTCATGCTCCGGGAAATCCCGGATCTGTGTCCCGAGTGGCTGACGCCGATCCTCGGGCCGGGCGTTCCGGCGCTGCTCGACGGGGCGGTGCGGGTGGCCGGGTGGCTGAGCCTGCTGGCGGGCCTGTTCCTGATTGCGGAGCCGGACGTCCAACACCCGGCCAACGCCATCCGCCCGGTTTCCGTGATGGCCATAGGCGGCGCCATCGGCATGGGGTTGGTGCTGCTTCACGGCATGATGCTGCCGGCGCTGGTTCGCGCGGAGGGATTTTCGCGCTATTTCCTGCTGGACACCGTGCTGACCAACGGCCGGACGACGCTGGCGCTTCAGCTGCCCAAGATGATCGTCTGGTTCGGCAGCCTTTTTTTTCTGATGCTGTCGGACAGCTTTCTCTGCGCGGCGATGCTGCAGACCGTCGCGCCGCGCCTTCCGCGGTTTGTGTGCATCGGCATCGTGGCGGCGGGCATCGCGGCGCTCGCGCTGACGAACATTTCCGCTTCCAGGGTGGAGACGCCGGTGGGCCGCTGGCTGTATGCGGCGCAGGCCGGCGTGATGCTGGCCGCGATGGTCGGGCTGGCGTTGGAGAGAAAGGAGGCCCAACGTGCGTAGAGGCGCGCTGATTGCGCTTTTGACCGCGGCAGCGGTGCTGCTCGGCGGATGTTCGGAAATCGACCAGGCGGAGAATCTGGCGTTCGTCGTCCTGATGGGCGTGGATCAGACGGAGGACGGCGGAATTGAGTTGAGCGTTCAGGTGCCGAAAATCTCCGGAAGCCGCGGCAACGGCGAGGATTCCGGCTCGTCGGGCGACCTCGTATTTACCGCCAGCGGCGGAGACTTTGCCGAGGCCATCACCGCGCTCAAGTGGATCGTTCCGCGCCGGCTGGATCTTTCGCAGATCGAATTGATCGTCGTTTCCGAAGCGCTCGCCTCCAGCGGTCGCTGGCTGGAGGTCATGAACGACATGATGCAGACCAGCCGGCTGTACACCGCGGCGCGGCTGGCCGTCTGCGATGGCGACGTCCAGGCGTTTATCCGCGCGGAAAAGCCGCTGATCGGCACGCGGATCGCCGATGAATTGACCGCGATGTTCGAGGCGTATACCACGGACGGATTTGTTCCCAATACGTCGTTTGCGGACATCTATTATAAGAGCATTTCGGCCTATTCCGATCCCGTAGCGGTCTATGCGGTGCCCGCGCCCGAGGAGAGCTCGGCCGATGTCGAACCCGCTTCCCAGGATGCCGCGGAGCCGGCGGTGGCGATTATTCCCGACGACCCCGGAACGACCGATGTGGAGACCGAACAGGAGACGCGATTCCTCGGCGCGGCGGTATTTCGCGACGGCCGCATGGTTGGAAAGCTGGACGGCCGGACGCTGATGTACTGCAAGCTGCTGCGCGGGAAATCGCAGACGTTCGTCTTTGCGCACGGCGGGGAGGAGGTCTCGCTGTCCACGCTCGGCACGCCGTCGGTCTCCGTGGACACGGCGTCGGAGCCGGTGCGCATTCAGGTGGATCTTCGCCTGGCCGTGCTGCCCAACAACGGTCCCCTTGAATATCCCGGCCTTGCGGATGCGCTGGAGGCGGAGCTGATGAAGGCGGTCGATGCCTGCAAGGCGATCGGCGCGGAGCCGTTTCAGTTCGCCGAGGTGGCCGCGCGCCGCTTTGCCACGCTCGACGATTGGATTGCCTACGGCTGGCGGGAGCGCTTTATCGACAGCGAGGTCGAGATCAACGTCGACCTCAAGATCGAAAATCTGTAATTGGAGAATATCGGCCCTCCGGGAAATCCGGCGGGTCGATTTTTTGCGGCAAATATGCTATAATAGGCGCGACGGCGCGGGCGGAATCCGCCGCGCGGAAAACATGGAGCGGGGGAGAGCGGATGAACGTCTATGACTTCGACAATACCATTTTACGGGGAGACAGCACGGCGCGTTTTTTTGCCTACTGCCTGAGGCATTATCCGGCGATGTGGCTGGACCTGCCGGGACAGGCGGTGAACGGCGCGCTGTTTTTGCTGAAGCTGCGCCCCAAGCAGGCGTTCAAGGAGCGGATGCTGGGGTTCCTCGGGCGAATCGGCGACGTGGATGCGGCGGTCGAACGGTTCTGGGCGAAGAACTTCAGCCGGGTCAAGCCGTGGTACCTCGCGCAGCGCCGGCCGGACGACGTCGTGATCTCGGCTTCGCCGGAATTTCTGATCCGGCCGGCCTGCGAGCGGCTCGGCGTCGGCTGCGCGATGGGCTCGCCGGTTGACCGGCATACCGGCCGCTTCAGCGGCCTGAACTGCCACGGAGAGGAGAAGGTGCGCCGCTTTCGCGAGGTTTTTCCCGAGGCTCAGATCGACGAGTTTTACTCCGATTCGCATTCGGACGCGCCGCTGGCCGCGCTGGCAAAGCGCGCATGGCTGGTCCGAGGCGACGAGCGCATTCCGTGGAAAGACGAATAATCCGAATGAATATGCGCATCAGGTTCATCGGATGAACCGAAATTCCGAATGTAAACTGAAATTGACCTGATAAAGTTCGCATTATTTACATTGGACGCGACGCAATGTAACGTTTGTGTGTTATACTGAGATCAGCCCCGAAGGGGATCAATACACAGGAGGCGGGAATCATGAAGAAAATCCTCTCCATGGTGCTGATCGCAGCAATGGCGCTCATCGGCACCGCGGCGCTCGCGGAGGGCATCCCTGCGGACGAAATCACGGTCGGCTACATCTACATCGGCGATGAAAACGAAGCCTACACCGCCGCGCACTACGAGGGCGCGAAGGCCATGGCGGAGGCGCTCGGTCTGAGCGAGGATCAGATCATCATCAAATGGAATACCGCGGAGACCGAAGCCTGCTACGATGCGGCGATCGATCTGGCGGAGGCCGGGTGCGACATCATCTTTGGCAATTCCTTCAATTTTGAAAGCTACATGATCGAGGCGGCGCGTGAGTACCCCGAGATCGAGTTCTGCCACGCGACCGGCTATCAGGCGGCGACCTGCGGGCTGGACAACGTGCACAACTACTTCACTTCCGTCTATGAGTCCCGCTATGTCTCCGGCGTCGTTGCGGGCATGAAGCTCAACGAGATGATCGCCGACGGCACGATCACGGCGGATCAGTGCGTGGTCGGCTATGTCGGCGCGTTCCCGTATGCCGAGGTCATCAGCGGCTACACGGCGTTCTTCCTGGGCATCCGCTCCGTCTGCCCGGAGGCGACGATGAAGGTGCAGTACACGAACAGCTGGGCGTCGTTTGACTTGGAGAAAGAGGCCGCCGAGGCGCTGATCGCGCAGGGCTGCGTGCTCATCAGCCAGCACGCCGACACCACCGGCGCGCCCACGGCCTGCGAGGCGGCCGGCGTGCCGTGCGTGGGCTACAACGTGTCCATGATCGCGACTGCGCCGAACACGGCGCTGACCTCTGCGTCCATCGATTGGGCGCCGTACAACACCTATGCCGTCGAGTGCGTCATCAACGGCGAGCCGATCGCGGTCGACTGGTGCCAGGGCTATGACACCGGCGCGAACAAGATCACCGAGCTGAACGAGGGCGTCGTCGCCGAGGGCACCGCCGAAAAGGTGGCCGAGGTCGAGGCTGCGCTGGTTTCCGGCGATCTGAAGGTGTTTGACACCTCGACGTTCACCATCGGCGGCGAGACGCTCGAGAGCCTGATCGAGGCGAATGCCGACTACGCGAAGTACGCCGACTACGTCTCCGATGGCTATTTCCACGAGTCCGAGCTGGCCTCGGCCCCGTCGTTCGACATCATCGTCGACGGAATCGAGCAGGTTTCCTGACGAAATGGGCTTAAGACCGGCGTTCTGCCCCGAGCGCCGGTCTTTGTTGTCGGCCGCACTTTTGAAAAGGGCGGCGTGTGGAATCGAGCGCGCCATTGGGCGCGAAGTTCGGAGGGTTGACGGTGAAACATATCCCCGCCATTGAGCTCAAGCATCTCACCAAGCGGTTTGGCAAAATTGTCGCCAACGAGGACATCAGCCTGTCCATCCGCGAGGGCGAGATCCTCGCCATACTGGGCGAAAACGGCAGCGGCAAGACGACGCTGATGAACATGATTTCGGGAATCTACTATCCCGACGAGGGTGAGATTCTCGTGCACGGCGAGCCGGTGAGCATCCGGTCGCCGCGCGACGCCTATCCGCTGGGCATCGGCATGATCCACCAGCATTTCAAGCTCGTGGACGTGCTGACGGCGGCGGAAAACATTGTGCTCGGCCTTCCGGGCCGGCAGCGGCTGGACATGGCGGCGGTTGCGACGAAGATCAACCAGCTGACCCACCGCTACGGCTTCGAGCTGGATCCCTTCAAGAAGGTCTACGAGATGTCCGTTTCGGAAAAGCAGACGGTGGAGATCGTCAAGATGCTCTACCGCGGCGCGAAGATCCTGATCCTCGACGAGCCGACGGCGGTGCTCACGCCGCAGGAGACGCACCGGCTGTTCGACGTGCTGCGCAACATGCGCGCCGACGGCAACGCCATCGTCATCATCACGCACAAGCTCAACGAGGTGCTGGAGCTGTCCGACCGCGTGGCGGTGCTGCGCAAGGGGCGCTATATCGGCTCGGTCGACACCGCGTCGGCGTCGATCGCCAGCCTGACCGAGATGATGGTCGGCAAGCGCGTGGAGCTGAACATCGTGCGCTCGGAGCCGAAGCAGCTGAAGAGGCGGCTGGCGGTGAAGGACGTCAGCTGCGTCAACCCCGAGGGCGTCATCACGCTCAACCACGTCAGCTTTACCCTCGATGGCGGCGAGATTCTGGGCATCGCCGGCGTGGCCGGAAGCGGACAGCGCGAGCTGCTGGAGACCATCGCCGGGCTGACGAAGGCGGAGTCGGGCGAAATCGACTACTTCCCGCCGAACCACGAGCCGCAGGAGCTGACGAAGCTCAGCGCCGTCGAGATCAACCGGCTGGGCGTCCGGCTGTCGTTCGTGCCGGAGGACCGGCTGGGCATGGGGCTGGTCGGCCCGATGGACATGGTTGACAACATGATGATCCGCAGCTACAAGCGCGGCGGGCATTTCTGGGTGGACCGCAAGGCGCCTCGGTCGCTGGCGGAGAAGATCATCCGCGATCTGGAGGTCGTCACGCCGGGCGTCGGCACGCCGGTGGGCAAGCTGTCCGGCGGCAACGTCCAGAAGGTGCTGGTCGGGCGCGAGATCGCGTCGAACCCCATCGTGTTGATGGTCGCCTATCCGGTGCGCGGGCTGGACATCCATTCCTCCCACACGATCTACCGCCTCCTCGACGAACAGAAGCGCAACGGCGTGGCGGTGCTCTGCGTGGGCGAGGATCTGGACGTGCTGCTGGCGCTGTGCGACCGGATCCTGGTGATGTGCGACGGCCGCGTGACCGGCATCGTCGATGCGCGCACGGCGACCAAGGAGCAGATCGGCATGCTGATGATGCGGACGGAAGGGAGCGGGAAACCATGATGAGCAAACTGCACGGCCTGCGCGAGCCGCTGTTCCACGTTTCAAAGCGCGACGAATGCGGTTTTGTCAAGGCGTGTCTGATCCGTTTGGCGGCGATCGCGCTGGCGCTGTGCGTCTGCGCCGTCGTGATCTTCTTTCTGACGGGGCTGAACCCGTTGGAGGTCTACGAGGCCGTCATCGACGGCGCGGTCGGCAGCAACCGCCGCCTGTGGGTGACGATCCGCGACGCGCTGGCGCTTCTGCTGATCGCCGTGGCGATCACGCCGGCCTTTCGGATGCGGTTCTGGAACGTCGGCGCGGAGGGACAGACGCTGGCCGGCGGGCTGGCGACCGCGGCGGTGATGATCTACTTTGGCGACCGCGTGCCTTCGGCGCTGCTGATGGCGATGATGCTGGCGGCGGCGCTGCTGGCCGGCATGCTCTGGGGCGTGATCCCCGCGATCTTCAAGGCGCAGTGGAACACGAACGAGACGCTGTTTACGCTGATGATGAACTACATCGCCACGCAGCTGGTGGCGTTCTGCATCGTGTTCTGGGAGAATCCCTCCGGCTCCAACTCGGTCGGCATCATCAACCAGCAGACGCGCGCCGGCTGGCTGGGCGAGCTGTTCGGGCTGACCTACGGCTGGAACCTCGTGATCGTCGTGGCGGTGACCGCGTTCGTCTACTTTTATCTGCGCGATTCCAAGCAGGGCTATGAGATCGCCTACGTCGGGCAGAGCGTGAACACCGCGCGCTACGCCGGCATCAGCGTCCGCCGGGTCATCATCCGGACGATGTCGATTTCCGGCGCGCTGTGCGGGCTGGCGGGCTTCATACTGGTCAGCGGCGCGGGGCATACGATCTCCACCGGCATCGCCGGCGGCCGCGGCTTCACGGCGATCGTCGTGGCGTGGCTGTCCAAGCTCAATACGTTTACGATGATGCTCGTGTCGTTTTTGCTGGTGTTTCTGGAAAAGGGCGCGATCCAGATCGCCTCGCAGTTCAGCTTAAACGAAAATGCCTCCGACATGATCACCGGCATCCTGTTGTTCTTCGTGCTCGGCTGCGAGTTCTTCATCCAGTACAAGGTCGAGTTCCGGCGCGGGAGAAAGGCGGTGCGCGAATGAACACGATTCTGATCTTCATCCAAAACGCCATCGGTCAGGGCATCGGCATCCTGTTCGGCGCCAACGGCGAGATCCTCACCGAGAAATCGGGCAACCTGAACCTCGGCGTGCCCGGCATGATGTACATGGGCGGCATTGCCGGGCTGGCGGGCGCCTACCTGTATGAAAACGCCGTCGTCGCGCCGGTTCCGGTGGTCGGAATGCTGATTGCGCTCGTCTGCGCGCTCGTGGCCGGCACGCTCGGCGGCGCGATCTACAGCGTGCTGACCATCTCGCTGCGCGCAAACCAGAATGTGGCCGGCCTGGCGCTGACGACGTTTGGCGTCGGCCTGGGGAACTTCTTCGGCGGGTCGCTGTCGAAGCTCTCCGGCGGCGTCGGCCAGATCTCCGTGGCCGCGACGGCGGGCGCGTTCCGCCAGCCGATCCCGCTTCTGTGCGACATCCCGGTGATCGGCGAGGCGCTGTTCTCGTATGGCTTTTTGACCTACTTCGCCATCGCGCTGTCGGTCTATCTGGCGTGGTACATTCGCCGCACGCGCCGCGGGCTGAACCTGCGCGCGGTGGGCGAGAGCCCCTCGACGGCGGATGCGGCCGGCATCGACGTGGCGCGCTACAAGTACGTCGCCACCTGCGTGGGCGGCGCGATCTGCGGCCTCGGCGGCCTGTATTTCGTCATGGAATACTCCGGCGGCACGTGGACGAACAACGGCTTTGGCGATCGCGGCTGGCTGGCCATCGCGCTGGTGATCTTTGCGCGCTGGAATCCGCTGCACGCCATCTGGGGCTCGATCCTGTTCGGCGCGCTGTACATCCTCTACCTGTACATCCCCGGCCTCGGCCGCAGCATGCAGGAGATCTTCAAGATGCTGCCGTACTTCGTGACGATCGTCGTGCTCGTGCTGACCAGCCTGCGCAAGAAGAAGGAGGACCAGCCGCCCGAGAGCCTGGGACAGCCATTTTTCCGTGAAGAGCGGTAGCGGCGGTTGGAGGAATTCCAATTTCACGCGCTTCACCGCGTGCCGGGAGGTTCAATGGGCCGGGCGCGGATGTGTCTGAAAAAGATCATGGTTGACAATTTCGCCGGAAGGGTGTATAATCCATGCGCCTTTCCGGCGTTTGCCGTGAAGGCCGGGCGAGGGAAGCGCGGCGGCTTCCGCCCTGAAGCGGCAGTGCGCCGCGATCAATCGGGGGAGAGGAGCCGCTTTGGCTCCCATTGCCCTCTGAAGCGTACAAAGGGTATGAGGGGTGCTTGCGATGGAGAACGAAGGGGCGCGCCGGGTGGAAAACGACCTCGGCCGGGACGACATTCGCGCGCTGGTGCGCAGGATTGCGCTGCCGAGCATGCTGGCGCAGTTTGTCAGCGTGCTGTACAGCATTGTCGACCGCATGTACATCGGCCACATTCCCGGCATCGGCGAGCTGGCGCTGGCGGGCGTGGGCGTGTGCGGCCCGGTGGTGACGATGATCGGCTCGGTGGCCTCGCTGGTCGGCGTGGGCGGCGCGCCGCTGATGAGCATCCGAATGGGCGAGGGCGACGAGCGCGGCGCGCGGGCGATTCTCGCGAACTGCTTTTTGATGATCTGCCTGTTCTCGCTCGCGCTGATGGCGGTGGTGATTCCGCTGCGGCGGCCGATGCTGATGCTGTTTGGCGCGAGCGCGGACACGCTGCCCTATGCGGACGAGTATTTCCTCTATTACATGACCGGCACGGTGTTTGCGCTGCTGGCGACGGGGCTGAATTCGTTCGTCGTCGCGCAGGGGTTTGCGAAAAAGGCGATGACTTCGGTCGTCCTCGGCGCGGTGATGAACATCGTGCTCGACCCGGTCTTTATCTTTGCGCTGGGCATGAACGTCCGGGGTGCGGCCATCGCGACGGTGCTTTCGCAGGTCGCGAGCTGCGCGTATGTGCTGGCGTTTCTGCTCGGCCGGCGCGCGCAGGTGCCGGTCACGTTTCGCGGCTACAGCCTGAAGATCGCGCGGCGCGTGCTGGCGCTCGGGTTCACGCCGTTTTCAATCATCGCGGTGGACAACGTGATGATCATCGCCATGAACGCGGTGCTCCAGCGCTACGGCGGCGCGGGACAGGGCGACCTGCTGATCACCGTGGCGACCATCGTGCAGAGCTTCATGCTCGTGGTCACGATGCCGTTGGGCGGCATCAGCGGCGGCACGCAATCCATTCTGAGCTTCAATTACGGCGCGCGCCGCGCGGATCGCGTGATGGAAGCGCAGCGGCGGATCTTTCTGTGGTGTCTGGTCTACACGGCGCTGATGTTCGTGCTGGCGCGCGTCGCGGGGCCGCTGTTTGTGAGGCTGTTCACGACGGATCCGGTCGTGGCGGAAAAGGCCGTCTGGGCCATTGGCGCGTATACGCTGGCGCTGATTCCGCTGGGCCTGCAATATGAAATCGTCGATGGCTTCACGGCGATCGGACAGGTTCGCTTCTCGTGGCCGCTCTCTTTTTGGAGAAAGGCGGTCTACTTCGCGGCGCTGTTCATCCTGCCGGCGGCGTTTGGCGCGGAAGCGGCGTTTTATGCCGAGGCGATTTCCGATGTGATCGGCCCCGCAGTCTCCATCGCCGTGCATGCGCTGGCGATGAAGAAGCTGCTCGCGCGCCGCGCGATGGGAACGCCGGCCGGCCAGCCGTGAAGGCGCGCCGGATCTGAAGCGCCGGTCGGGCGGGGCGCAGAAGGACGTCCAAAGGGACGCCATCCGTTTGCCGATGCCGGCTGCGCAGAACGCAGCGGGACGTCCAAGGCGCGGGTTCCGGCGCTTGTCCGCGATGCCGGTCCGCGAGATGTAGAGGGACGCCTGAGGTGTGCGGCTTACGCATCTGCCATTGCCGGTCAGGCGGTGCGCAGAGGGACGTCCAAAGGGGCGAGTCCAGAGCGCTTGCTCGTCAACCCACGAAAAAGGAACCGCCGGGCTCACTCCGTGGGGAGGGGCTCGGCGGTTTGGAAGGGCTCGCCGGGGAGCATGCGCGCGATCAGGAAGCGGATGGGCTTGCCCATGCCGGCGTAGAGCGCTTCGTGCTCGCTCACATAGTTCGGCGAATAGCCGGAGGCGTGCAGGTCGTCGATCAGGGTTTCGATTTCAAACCGGGATTCGCGCAGGTAGCGCTTCGTGGCGGTGAACAGCGCGTCGTTGTCGGTCTTGAAGTAGATCCGCCCGCCCGGCGCCAGAAAGGCCCGGTATTGTTCGAGCTGCCGCGGATGGGTCAGGCGGCGCTTGTGGTGCTTGGCCTTTTCGTCCCACGGGTTGCAGAAGTTGATGTAGATGCGCTCGATGCCGTCCGCGCGGTCGAACGTGTCGTGGATGAACATGGCGTCCACGGCCGAAAAGCGCAGGTTGCCGACCGGATCCTTGCCGTATTCGGATTGCGCGTTCCGGATGGAAACGGCGAGGACGTGGCGCACCTCGTCGACGGCGATCAGGTTTGCGCCGGGGTTTTCGTGCGCCATGCGCGCGGTGGACACGCCCTTGCCGCAGCCGATCTCCAGCCAGACCGGCTGCCTGCGGGGGAACAGCTCTTGCCAATGGCCGCGGTGCGCGCTCGGCGCTTCGACGTAGAACGGGCAGCCTGCGATGACCGGCTCCGTCCACGCCTTCCGCCTCATTCGCATGGCTTGCCGCCTTCCTCATCCGCCGCTTTGGCCTGCTTGCGCGCGTCTTCCTTTTGCTGGCCGTTGCGGATGTGGTACAGCGCGGCGAAGCCTCCGACGGTGGAGACGGCCCACAGCGCGATGCCGGCCTCCAGCCGGCCGAGGAACATGCACACCAGCCCTGCGAAATACAGCGCGACCAGCACGACGCAGACGAGGTTGCGGGCGAGATTGCGATCCATGTAGGCACTTCCTTTCCAATGCGGGAGTGTAAGTTGAGTTGAGGAGGGATGTCAGTGTTTCCAATTCGGGATTTTGAGGCGCGCTTCCGCGAGATCCTCGAGCGGATGGATGAATTACGCGACGGCGCCGGCGCGGCCGCGGACGACATGGACGAGCTGAATGCGAACTTCGAGGACGCGCTGTTCGTCATCGAGTGCACCGGCGCGGACGACGAGGACTGGCGCGAGGCGCTTTCGGATGCGCTGGACGAATTCGAGGACCTCTGTGTGGCGTATCGCGGAATCGAAGGGGCGGTTCCGGGCCTTGCCGAAGCCGCTGGTCGGCTCGAGATGGCCGTTCAGCTGGCGAGGGCCAATCTGTGAACGGCGCGGGCGGCCGCGGCCGCCCGCCCCTCGCTTCGGGCGCTTTCGCTCAGCCGAGTCTGGCCGATGCGAGGCGCTCGAATGCGTCGACCTTTTCCTCCAGCGTCCGAATCGACTGCATCCAGAACGCCTCGTCCGCCACGTCGATGCCGACGCTCGCGGCCACTTCGCGCACGCTGCCCGAGCCGGTCGCGGCGAGCAGCCGGTCGTACTCCGGCAGGAATGCCTCGCCCTTTTCGAGATACCGCGCGTAGACGCCCAGGCCGAACAGCATCCCGAACGCATAGGGGAAGTTGTAGAAGTGGATAGACGTCGAATAGTAGTGCGGCTTGCACGCCCACATGTAGGGATGCAGGAACTTCGGATCCAGCCCGTCGCCATACGTCTGCTTCTGTGCCTCGAGCATGATGGCGCACAGCTCGCGTGGGGACAGCGGGTGATCCTTGCGCCGCTCGACGACCTCGGTCTCAAACAGGTAGCGGCTCAGGATGTCGACCACGACCTGCGCCGCATCGCCGATCTGCTGCTCCAGCAGGGTGAGCTTCGTGGCGTCGCCGGCGGTTTCGAGCGTCTTTTCCATCAGCAGCGTCTCGTTGAAGATCGAAGCGGTCTCCGCCAGCGGCATCGGATAGTCGCACATCAGCACGGAGGCGTCGTTTAAGCAGCTGCTGTGGTAGGCGTGGCCGAGCTCGTGCGCGAGCGTGCTGACCGAGGAATAGCTGCCCTCAAAGTTGGTCATGACGTAGCTGATCCCGAGCGGGTGCACCCCGGAGCAGAACGCGCCGCCCTGCTTGCCTTCGCGCGGATAGGCGTCGATCCAGCGCTCGCGGAACGCGCGGTCGATCAGCCCGGCCATGCGGGGGCTGAACCGGCCCATGACCTCGACCAGCATATCGCGCGCCTCGTCGAGCGTGTACTTCTGCCCGGCTTCGCCGACCGGCGCGCAGAGGTCGTAGAATTTCAGACCGCCATCATAGCCCAGCAACCTCGCCTTCAGGCGGAAATAGCGCCTGAACATCGGCAGGCTCTTGCGCATTGCGGACAGCAGCGCGTCCAGCGTGGCGCGATCCATCCGGCTGGCGTCCAGCGCGGTGTCGAGCACGCTATCGTAATGGCGAAGTTCGCACAGCGTCAGCGCCTCGCCCTTGATGCCGTTTAAGCACGCGGCCATCGGGATTTCGATGCGCGGATAGGCGGCCAGCTCGGCCTCGTAGGCGCGGCGGCGCACGTCGGCCGACGGGCTGTTCGCCAGCCCGCGAATCGCGGAGAGCGGGAGCTGGACTTCGCGGCCGTCCTGCTCGAAGGGGATCATCAGGTTGGAGTCGAGCTGGTCGCGCAGCTGCTCCCAGCTCGTGCCGCCGGTCATCTGCATTTTGAGCACGGCGGGCTCGACCGCCGGATCGATCACATGCGCGGCGTCCTTCTTCAATTCGCGCAGCATGAATGCGTGCTCCGCGAGCAGGGAATTGGATTCGATCTGCGCTTCGAGATCGTCCGCGCCGCCGAGATAGCGGCTCAGCGCGCTGTTCAGCTGCGCCCATTCGGCGTTGAGGTCGATCACGCGGCTGTAGAACGCGCGCGCCGGCTCGCAGTTGGCGTCGACGGCAAGGGTGAGATAGGCGAATTCGGAGACCTTGATTTGCAGGCCGGCGGCGGACTGCATGGCGCGGACGACCGCCGCGAGGTTTTCCGCGGGCGCATCGCCCGGCAGCTTCGCGATCATCGCGCGGACGTTGGCAACCTGCTCGAACGCGGCGCTTGCGTCCGCGATCAATTTCGGATCGTCGAATCCGGAGTAAAGTTTTGAAAGATCCCAGTTCATCGCGAGATTCCTCCTTCAATTACAGCCCTTATTATACCAGCTTTTGCCGCGTTTGACAACATGGCTGCGCCTTGCGGCGGGGCTGCAAAGCGCGCGCCGCGGGGTTGCCCCACGGCGCGCGTCCATCATCAACCGGGATTCGTCCTGTGCCTTCCGGCATGCATGCAGACAGGGAACTTTTTGCGGCGGCGC
The DNA here is from genome assembly GCA_018716805.1 of Candidatus Faecivicinus avistercoris. GTDB lineage: Bacteria > Bacillota > Clostridia > Christensenellales > Aristaeellaceae > Faecivicinus > Faecivicinus avistercoris. The sequence continues at coordinate 20,929 of DVJL01000031.1, forward strand.
GGTCAGATGCGCGCCTTGAGGAATTCCACCGCGGCGCGGATGTCGCGCGTGGGGTCGTCTCCGACTTCGCGCTCGATCGTCAAAAAGCCGCGATAGCCGATGTCGGCCAGCGCCTTGAGGTACGGTTCGAACGCCACGTCGCCCTCGCCGAGCGGCAGTTCGATGAACGCCGGGCTGGTGACCGGCTCCGATTCGACGACGCGGTAGATGACCTCCGGATCGAGGTCGTACAGCTTGCGGCCGTCCTTGGCGTGGGTGTGGACGATGTAATCGCGCAGCGTGTAGACCGCCTGTACAGGGTCGTCGCCGGTGACCATCACGAAGTTGGCGGGGTCGAGGTTGACGGCCACGCCGGTCGAGTGCAGCGTGTCGAGGAAGCCCTTGAGCGTCGCGGCAGTCTCCGGGCCGGTCTCGATGGCGAAGTGCGCCTTGAGGCTGTCCGCGTAGGCGGCCAGCTCGCCGCAGGCGTCCTGCATGATGCGATAGCGCGGGTGCGACGCGTCGGACGGCACTACGCCAATGTGGGTGGTGACGATGTTCGTCTCCAATTCGATGGCCAGGTCGAGGATGCGCTTGCTGTCTTCGATCAGGCTGGGGTTCTTTTCCGGATCGCCGAAGCCGTGTCCGAGGTCGCCGCACAGCGCGGAGATGACCAGCCCGTGATCCTTGACCATGTCGAGAAACTCGCGCCGCTTGGCGCCGGTCAGGTTCTTCGGCGAGAGTTCGCCGTAGGTGGCGTACACCTGAATGCCCTGTGCGCCCATGTCCTGCGCGAGCTTCAGCGATTCAGGAATGCTCTTTTTGAATGAATCGAGGATGACTCCGATCGGAAAATGGTACATATCGATCCTCCCATCGCGTTTGAGTTTGGATGGATTTATTATAGCGCATGTTGGTCGATGGTGCAAGCATTTATTGCGCAGCAGCGCGCCGCACCGGTCATGATCCGGGGCGGGAAGGGGCGGCGGTTGCGAAAGGAGGCTATTCTTCGTGTTCGCGCAGTACGCGGAGGATGTCATTGAACAGGGCGAGCGTCCTCGGGGAGACGGTCGCGTCCTGAACCACGGTGCTGACCTCCAGCGAATCGCGCAGCAGCAGGTCGGGCGTCACGCCGAGCGCATCGGCGATGCTGACGAGCGTCTCGAGGCTGCAGCGCTTCTGGCCGCGCTCGATGTGGCCGATGTAGGAGGTCGAAACGTCGACCTTCTCGGCGAGTGCTTCCTGGGTGAGCTTGAGCATTTTCCGTTGTTGGCGGATTCGAAGGCCGAGAGCAACATAATCTACCATCTTTTCTGCACCCTTTGCAATAAAATTGCCATCAAATTGACCAAACCACACCAATAATCCATTGGTTATACATAGTATAGCGCATTTTTCGCGCTTTTGCAAGCGAAATCCCATAATATAGAAAGAAAAAACCGGCCGCATCTTGCCAGCGTTTGCGGTTGAATGGTATAATAGAGAAAAGAGAACGTTTCGACGGCAAATGGAGGATATTGTGAAGCGCTGGAAATGGCCTTTGGTCTGGCTGGCCCAGTGGGCGAGCATGTTTGCGGCAGGGCTTCTGATCGCGGCGTCCGATCTGCTGGGCGCGGCCGTCTATGCCGCGGCTTCGTGGATCGGCATGCCGCTGCTGGGCGCGGTTTCGGCCTATCGGGCGACGCGCCGGGGCCTGCTGAACTACGCCGCGTGGATTGCGCCCCCGGTCTGCATGGGCGCGTCGCACTGGCTGCTGTACGGATATCCGCCCGCGACGGGGCCGGTGCTCCTGAGCGCGCTGATCTCGCTGGTCGGCGCGGCGGCGGGCGAGGTGATGAACCAGCGCCCGCCGCGGAGCTGACGGATTGCCCGCCGGGCGCGCGAGAAAAATGAGGAGTGAGAACATGGAAAAAGACTTGTTGTTGACCTGCGACGCCGGTACGACGGGTTGCAAGTGTACGATATTCGACGCGAAGGGCGAGGCGCTCTTTTCCGTCCGGCGCAGCTATGGCACGAACTATCCCCAGCCGAACTGGTCGGAGCAGGATCCGGATCTGATCCTGAACGCGGTGTACGACGGCGTGCGCGAACTTCTGCAGCAGGTCAGCGCGCAGCGCATCGCCTGCGTCGGCCTGTCGGGCACGATGAACGGCTGCATTCCGGTCGATGAAAACGGCCGGGCGCTGCATCCGAACATCATCCATTCGGACAGCCGCACCGAGGCGCAGGTGAAGGAGATCTGCCGCGTCATCTCCCCGGAGGACTTCTACCGCCTGACCGGCAACCGCGCGGACACGCACTATACGCTGCCCAAGATCCTGTGGTTCAAGGAGAACATGCCGCAGGTCTACGCAAAGGCGCGCTGGTTTCTGAACATCAAGGACTATGTCTACGGCCATATGACCGGGCGGTTTGGCTATACGGACTATTCCGACGCCTCGCTGACCATCGCGCTGGACATCAATAACCGCCGCTGGGCCTCGGAGCTGCTCACCGAGCTGGGCGTCGACCCGGCCAGAATGCCCAAGCTGCTCGCCAGCCACGACGTGCGCGGCAAGATTACGCGCGATACCTATCGCCGGACGGGGCTGATCACCGGCACGCCGGTGGCCATCGGCGGCGGCGACGGCGCGTGCACGGCGCGCGGCGCGGGCGTGGTCGAGCCGGGCAGTGCGTATTGCTACATCGGCTCCAGCGCGTGGGTCTCGCAGATCCTGCCCAAGCCGGTGTTCGACCCGAAGGCGCGCATCTTCAGCTATCTCGACATGGACGGGACTTCCTACCACGTCTGCGGCACGGTGCAGTGCGGCGCGGCGGCGTTTGACTGGACGCTCGCGAACATCTTCGGCGGCGGCATGCCTGCCGACATCTCCAACGTGGAGAACATGGCGCGCCAGATCCGCCCCGGCGCGGAGGGCGTGATCTTCCTGCCGACGCTGATGGGCTCGCGCACGCCGTACTGGGACGCGAACACGCGCGGCTGCCTGCTGGGCTTCTCGCTCTATCACGACCGCCGGCACATCGCGCGCGCCGTCTACGAGGGCATTGCGTTCGCGCTCAACAGCTGCGCGTCGGTCATGGCGGAGTGCGGCGCGCCGGTGCACTCGATGATGCTGACCGGCGGCGGCGCGCGCAGCGGCCTCTGGCCGGACATGCTGGCGTCAATCTTCGGCCTGACCACCCGGGTGCATCAGGCGCCCGGCGAGACGACGTCGCTCGGCGCGGCAATCGCCGCGGGCGTCGGCATCGGCATGTTCGGCGGCTATTCCGAGGCGGCGGGCGTCGTCAATGCGCGCAGCGTGCATCCGCCGGTCGCGCAGTGGCAGGCGGCGTACCGCGACGTCTACGCGATCTATGCCGACATCTACGATCGCGTCAAGCCGATCAACGACCGGATTGCCGCGCTGAAGTTCGGGGAGTGAGCCGATGCAGAACACGGAGGCGCTTCAGGCCTACTTTGGACGCGTGACGCCCGCGATCCCGGAGCTGTTCAACATGGCGCACGCCATCTGTGGAAGCCGCGAACTCGCGGTCTATGCGCTTCAGTACGCGCTGGTCGAGGCGTGGCTCGGCGAGGGGCATGGCGGCGTCGGCTTTCGCGAAGGGCTGCGCTACACGCTGCGGGGCATCGCCATCGAGGAGGCGCTCGGCGCGCGCGCCGGCGAAGGGGAGTTTACCTGGAACGGCCTCTCCGGCGGCGACGATCCGGTGATTTCGCTGATCGCGCAGGAGCCGCTTCCAACCCAGCGCGCGCTCGCGCTGCGCTATGGCTGCGGGCTGCCGGCGGCGAAGATCGCGCGGCTGACGGGCAGTTCGGCGGGCCGCGTGCGCGAGCTGCTCAGGCGGTTTGAGCGGCGGGCGGCGCGGCAGCTCGGCGCGCGCGGCAAGGGGCGGTGCGAGGCGCAGATCGCGCGGGCGGTGCGGCGGGCGCTCGGCCGCCCGGATGCGGCCATGCCCTCGATGAGCGCCATCTACCGGGCGTTTGCCTCCGAAGCGGCGGAGACGCGACGGCCGAAACACCTGGCTGTGCGCATCGTCCGGCGGATCCTGTATGCCGTGCTGATTCTGCTGTGCGCGCTGGTGTTCTGGCTGGCTGCGGTGCTGATCCGCCCCACGGCGGAGCCGGTTACCGTGGAGAGCGCGGCGGCGTGGGAGGCGGCGGATGGCGCGGCGAATTTGTGGGATGTCATGAAGATTTAACGCCCTGACGACGGCATTCGTAGCATGCGTTTGCTATAATCGACAAAATACTGCAAAAGAGAGGGTGTTGAGGTTGGCTACCATTCGCGAAGGTCTGACTTTTGACGACGTCTTGCTCGTTCCGCAGCACAGCAACGTGCTGCCCAGAGAGGTGGATTTGAGCGTCCAGCTGGCGAAGAACCTGAAATTGAACATCCCGATGCTCAGCGCGGCCATGGATACCGTGACCGACGCCCGCATGGCGATCGCGATCGCGCGCGAGGGCGGGTTGGGCATCATCCACAAGAACATGTCCATTGAGGCGCAGGCGGCCATGGTGGACAAGGTCAAGCGCAGCGAGAACGGCGTCATCACGGATCCGTTCTTTCTCTCTCCCGACCACAAGGTCAGCGACGCGCAGGAACTGATGAGCCGCTATCGCATTTCCGGCGTGCCGATCACCGAAAACGGCCGGCTGGTGGGCATCCTCACCAACCGCGACCTGCGGTTTGAGACGGACTTCGATCAGCCCATTCGCAACGTCATGACCAAGGACAACCTCGTCACCGCGCCGGAGGGCACCGATCTCGAGACTGCGAAGCGCATTCTCGCCAAACACCGCATCGAGAAGCTGCCGATCGTCGACGAAAACTTCAACCTTCGCGGACTGATTACGATCAAGGACATCCAGAAGAGCGCCAAGTATCCGAATTCCGCCCGCGATGCGCGCGGCCGCCTGCTGTGCGGCGCGGCCGTCGGCGTGACGAAGGACACGATGGAGCGCGTGGCGGCGCTGGTGGATGCGAAGGTCGACTGCATCGGCCTCGACACCGCGCACGGCCACTCCGAGGGCGTGCTGAAGATGGTCGAGAAGATCCGCGCGACCTATCCGGATCTGACGATCATCGCCGGCAACGTCGCCACGGCTCCCGCCACGGAGGCGCTGATTCAGTCCGGCGCGGACGTGGTCAAGGTCGGCATCGGCCCCGGCTCCATCTGCACCACGCGCGTCATCGCCGGCATCGGCGTGCCGCAGATCACCGCGATCATGGATTGCGCCGAGGCCGCGGACAAGTTCGGCAAGACGATCATCGCCGACGGCGGCATCAAGTATTCCGGCGACATCCCGAAGGCGATCGCCGCGGGCGCGAGCGCCGTCATGATGGGCAGCCTGTTTGCCGGCACCGAGGAGAGCCCGGGCGCGACGGAGATCTATCAGGGCCGCTCCTACAAGGTCTATCGCGGCATGGGTTCGCTGGCCGCGATGGCGGAGGGCAGCAAGGACCGCTACTTCCAGGAGGGTCAGAAGAAGCTCGTGCCCGAGGGCGTCGAGGGCCGCGTGCCGTACAAAGGGCCGCTGGCGGACACCGTGTTCCAGCTCATCGGCGGCCTGCGCTCCAGCATGGGCTACTGCGGAACCGAGAACATTCAGGCGCTGCGCACGCGCGGCGAGTTCATCCGCATCACCAGCGCCGGCCTGGTCGAGAGCCACCCGCACGACATCAACATCACCAAGGAAGCGCCGAACTACTCGCTGCACGTCTGACAAAGGGCGGAGAATTTGCGCGCTTTGGGAACCGCATGGATAGAGACGGAGCCATCTCGCATCGAGATGGCTCCGCTTTTGCTTTGGTAAGGAGGGCTTTCCATTCAGAACTCGGCAAAGCTGTTCGTGTTGGAATACTTGCCGGAGGAGAAGTGCATCAGCATCGCGGCCTCGAAGGCCTCTTCGTTGCGCGCTTCCAGCGCGTGGACGATGTTCTCGTGGCGGACGATTGTGTCGTCGAGGTGCTTGAATTTTTCTTCAGTGTGGAAGTTTTCGTCCACAGACCAGATGGCGTCCATCAGCGACAGCAGCGTCTGGTTGTTCAGCCGGGAGAACAGGGACATGTGGAATTCGCGGTCGTCGGCGTGGAAGAAGATGTGCTGCTTCCACGTCGCCTTGATGTTTTCCAGAATCTGGCGGATGTGGGCGATGTCCTCGTCGCCGAGGGAATAATACGCTTCCCGCATAAAGGACAGCTCCAGCCGCTTGCGGATCATCAGCATCTCGCGGATGACCTTGTCGTTCTCGCCGACGGTGGAGAACATGACGTTTTGAAAGATGAAGTCCAGGTTGAAGGGCTTCATGATGGTGCCGCGGCCGGGCTGCGCTTCGGCAAGGTTCATCAGTTCCATGGCCTTGATGGCTTCGCGAAGCACGTTCCGGCTCACGCCGAACATCTCGCACATCGACTGCTCGGAGGGAAGCAGGTCGCCCGGCTTGAGGTTATTCTGAATGATATATGCCCGGATCTTTTGAAAGGTCTGTACATAGAGTTTGTCTTTGCCCATTGCCGGCCGCTCCTTCACGTTCTATTCCAATTCTTATTATATAGTTTTTGTATGCCGATGTCAACTCTGGATGCGTAAATATTGGACAATTATGGAACAGCACTCGACAAAAATATAGGATAAAATGCGATCGAAATCGGCGATATTTCGTCGAAACAGCGGCTTAATCGACGGTATAACTGCGCAAAATCGCCCTTTTTAGCTGCGAAATTAATAATTCGCGACAAAAATATAGGATAAATTCAAGAATGCGTATTGACAAATATGGGATGTATGATATAATGGAACCATCCTGAGCCTCCCGGAGAGGGGGCCAATAAGAAAAGGAGGACGCTTTATGAAGAAGTTGCTCTCGCTGGTCCTGACATTGATGCTGACGTTGGCGCTCTTTGCGCCGGCCATGGCGGAAGAGGCGGCGCCCAAGATCGTCTACGAGGGTTTCCTCGCGATGCGCGTCTTTGAGGGCCGCGGCGACAGCGATCCGGAAGCCTATGCCGCAATTCACGACATGATCCTGGAGGATACCGGCGTAGACGCGGTTCCGGTGTGGTTCCCCTATGGCGCCGAGGATGAAAGGCGCAACCTGATGATCGCCGACGACTCGCAGCAGCTCGACATCATCATGAGCGGCGACTGGGCGGAATACGCCGACAGCGGCGTCATCGCGCCCCTGAACGACCTGCTGGAAGAGTACGGCCAGGACATTCTCGAGGCGTACTCCGAGTTCCCGGGCATCTGGGACGTCGTCACCGATCCGGAAACGGGCAACATTTACGGCCTTCCGCGCACGCTGGATCTGACGCAGTATCCCGTCTGGGTGCGCCAGGACTGGCTGGATGCCGTCGGCATGGAGCAGCCCAGCACCATTGACGAGCTGGAAGCGGTGCTCGAGGCGTTCTACACGCAGGATCCCGCCGGCAACGGCCAGACGATTCCGATCCTGCTCGACTTGGACGGCATCAACTACGGCCTCTCCGGCGCGTTTACGGAGGGCGGCTATGGCAACTGGATCGGCGAGGACGGCCGCGTCTACCTGCCGGTTTTGCAGGAAGGGTATTCCGACTGCATCGCTAAGATGGCGGAGTGGTACGAAAAGGGCTACATCTACATGGATAGCTTTAACGTCGATACCACCAGGATCAACGAGCTGATCGTGGCCGACCGCGTCGGCACGACGGCGATCGTCTATTCGCCGGTGTGCATCAACCTGCCCGAGCTGCAGAAGATCAACCCGGAGGCGAATTACGGCTACAATCCCGAGCTCTCCGGCGACAAGGGCTATGCGGAGACCGCCATTGGCGCGACCAGCTCCTGCATGATGATCCTTGAGTCCTGCGAAAACAAGGAAGCGGCCATGAAGCTGCTGAACTGGTTCATGGATAAGGAGAACTTCGTCTCCTCCTACTGCGGCCGCATCGGCATCGACTGGGATTGGGTGGACGAGGAGGCCAGCACGCTGATCCGCCACGATACGGATACCTACGACGGCGAATTCTACCTCTATCCGAACAACCTGATGATCCGCTATCTGAACATCCTGAATTCGGCGGACGAGGAGCCCGGCCTGTACACCCGCTTCCTGACCGAGGACAGCTATCGGACCTCCGGCGTGAAGTACGCGGGCGACTACGGCGTGAACTACTCCACCGCGAAGCTGTCGGAGCTGGCGCCGAATTACAGCGACATCGTGACGATGATCGAGGAACAGACCATCAACTTCATCACCGGCGTCCGCCCGATGGACGAGTGGGATACCTTCGTCAATGAGGAGCTTCCGGCGGCGGGGCTTGAACAGGTGATCGACGCCTATACCCAGCTCTACAACGAGGCGAAGGGGCTGTAAATTCCAAAACTGAACCGATCTGGTGTCGCCCGTTGGTGTTCCAACGGGCGGCATTTCAAGACTGGAGGCGCTTAGAATGAACATGCCAGCGCAGGCCAAGCGGCCGGGCAAGCTCGCCGTCTGGTTCACAAAGTATAAGTTCTACTATCTTCTGGCCCTTCCGGGCATCCTCTATCTCCTGATCTTCAAGTATGCCCCGATGTTCGGCATCGTCATTGCGTTTAAGGATTACGATGCGTTTTCGGGCATCGCCGGCATATTTACGGCGCCATGGGTGGGCTTTGAGAATTTCGCCCGCTTCTTCAATTCCTACTATTTCGGAAGAATCATGGGCAATACGCTCATCATCAGCTTCTATAAACTCCTGTTCGGCTTTCCGGCGCCCATCCTGCTGGCGCTGTTGCTCAACGAGATGCGCTTCATGCGCGCGAAAAAATGCATTCAGACCATCTCCTATGTGCCCTATTTCATCTCGTGGGTCATCGTGGCCTCGCTGCTCAACAGCATACTGACGACGGACAATGGGCTTGTGAACGTCGTCCTCAACAAGCTCGGCTTCCGGAGCATCTCATTCATGACGAACCCGAAGTATTTCCGCGGCGTGCTGGTGGTCTCGGACATCTGGAAGAGCGTGGGCTACGGCAGCATCGTCTATCTCGCCGCCATTTCCGGCGTGAGCCAGGAGCAGTATGAGGCGGCGGAGCTCGACGGCGCGACGCGCCTGCAGCGCATCTGGTACATTACGCTGCCGTCCATCAGCACGGTCGTGGTCATCATGTTGATCTTCCGCGTGGGCAGCCTGCTGGACGCCGGATTTGAACAGGTCATGCTGACCTATTCCACTTCGGTGTACAGCGTTGCCGACATCATTGACACCTACGTCTACCGCGCGGGCCTGCTGGATTTGGACTATTCATATTCGGTGGCCGTTGGCTTCTTCAAGTCGGTGGTCGCAGCGGCCTTGCTGCTGGGAACAAATTTCATCTCTCGCCGGCTCACCGGCGACGGAATCTGGTAAGGGGGGATCTGGAATGCGCGATGAAAAGGGCAGAAAGCTGCCGAAGAGCGAGGTTGTCTTTCAGATTCTGCTGCTGGCGTTCATGCTGCTGCTGACCGCGACGTTTGTCATCCCGTTTCTGCTGGTGCTGGGCACGTCGTTTGTCTCCACGGCGGAGGTTGCGCGGCGCGGCTTTGTGTTCTTTCCGGAACAATGGGACTTTTCCGCCTACCAGATGATGCTGTTCGACAATGACGAGATCTGGCGCGCCTACGGCGTGACGGCCTTCGTGGTCATCGTCGGCACGTTCCTGTCGATCATGGTCACCGCGGGCTTTGCCTATGTGGTGTCCAAGCGAAACCTGCCGGGCCGGACGTTTTTGATCGGGCTTGCGTTTGTCACAATGGTGTTCAGCGGCGGACTCGTGCCGACCTACATGGTGGTCAAGGCGCTGGGGCTGATCGACACGATCTGGTGTATGATCATTCCAACCGTGATGAGCGTCTGGAACATGCTGATTCTGCGGAATTTCTTCTATACGATTCCGGAGAGCCTGGAGGAATCGGCGCTGCTGGACGGCGCTCAGCCGTATCAGGTGTTCTTCCGGATCATCCTGCCGCTGTCCAAGCCGGCAATCGCCACGATCTGCCTGTTCTACGCGGTCGAAAAGTGGAACGCGTGGTTCGACGCGGCCATCTGGCTGAGCAGCGACGACCTCTATCCGCTGCAGCTGGTGCTGCGCAAGTATGTGCTGATGTCCTCGACGCAGGATCTGACCTTTGACCTGGCCACGGGCGCGAAGCCGCCGGACATGGCGATCAAGAGCGCCATCGTCGTCATCAGCACGCTGCCGATGCTGTGTATCTATCCTTTTATTCAGAAATACTTCGTCAAGGGCGTCATGATCGGCTCGGTCAAGGGCTGACGAGAGGGGGAGAACGCAAATGCTCGGAACCATTGCGCTGGATCTGCCGCCTTTGCCGGGCAATCCCCGCAACAGCGAAGGCGCGATGCTTCGCCTTCGCAGCGGCGGGATTCTGCTGGCCTACTCGCGCTTCACCGGCGCGGACGCGGCGGACGATGCCCGCGCGGAAATCTGGGCCGCCATATCGATGGACGAGGGAATGCATTTCGGCGCGCCGAGGTGCCTGTTCCGGCCCGATCCCGCGGAAAAGAACCTGATGTCCGTGTCGCTGATGCGCATGGCAAACGGCGACATCGGCCTGTTTTACCTGCTCAGGCGGGACGACGCCGACCTGCGGATGGTGCTCAGGCGGTCGTCGGACGAGGGGCGCAGCTGGTCGGCTGCGGCGATGTGCATGCCTGCGCCCGGGTTTTATGTGGTCAACAACGATCGCGCCGTCCGGCTGGCCAGCGGGCGGATCTATATTCCCGCGGCCTGCCACCGCCGCAGCGTCGGCGAGGACGGCGCGCTGCACTACGACAGCCGTTCGGAATTCGTCGGCTTCTGTTCGGACGACGACGGCCGCACTTGGCGGGAATGCGAGGGAAAGGCCGTGCTCGCGCCGATGGGGTGCAGCCGGTCGGGACTGCAGGAGCCGGGCGTGCTGGAACTCCGTCCGGGGCTGTTGTGGGGCTGGGCGCGCACGGATCTGGGAAGACAGTACGAATGCTTTTCCATGGACGACGGCGAGCATTGGACGCCCGCCGAGCCTTCGCGGTTTACCTCGCCGCTGTCCCCGCTGTCTGCCAGGCGTTTGCCGGACGGCCGCGTGCTGGCGGTGTACAACCCCGTTCCGCTGTACAACGGCAGGCCGGAGCGCGTCGGCGGCGTCTGGACGGGCGGGCGGACGCCGCTGTGCATCGCCCTGTCCGGCGCGGATGGCCGGAGCTTCTCTGCGCCTGTGGCGGTCGAGGAAGATGCGGGAAGCGGCTATTGCTACACGGCCATCCTGCCCGTGGCTGGCGGCGTGCTGCTCGCCTATTGCGCCGGCGGGCCGGGCGACGGCTCGTGCCTTGCGCGGCTGAGAATTCGCAGAATTTCCAATCGGGAATTGGAGGGAATCCGATGAACATCCACATTCGATCCGACGAGGAGCGCCGCCGCTGCGCGCAGGCCGAGGCCGATCTGCTGAACCGGCGCGCGGAGACGCCCGAGGAGCGCGACGGCGCCGAGTGCTATGCCATGAAGAGCGCCGAGGCGATCGCCCAGCTTCGCGAGGCGCGCACGGGGCGGCTTCCGGAGAACCGGTTTGACGAGATGAAGATCGCCATCGAGACGATCACCGGCGGCGCAAACACCGTGCTGCTGGACGATATTGGCATGCCCAGCGTGATGGTGGCGCTGCCGCTGATGCGCATGGGCGATCTGTACGAGGATGGCGGGGAGGCGATACACCCGGCGTGGATCGTCGATGGCGCCGTCAAGCAGGTGATCTACGTCTCCAAGTACATGAACTTTGTGGCGCGCAACCGCGCCTATTCGTTGCCCATGCGCGACCCGCACGTGTTCTTTCCGTTTGAGGAGGGCGTGATGTTCAGCCTGAACAAGGGACGCGGCTGGCATCTGATGACGAACCCCGAATGGATGGCCGTGGCGGCATGGTCGAAGCGCAACGGCACGCGGCCGCACGGCAATACCGACCGCGGCGGCTATCACGCCGCGCCGCACGAGAAGGGCGTTCCCTCCTGCATGAACGGCTACGAGGTGCAGCGCACGCTCAGCGGCAGCGGCCCGGTGACGTGGAACCACAACCACGATGCCTCCGGCATTGCCGATCTGGTGGGAAATATGTTTGAATGGGTGGGAGGATTGCGCCTGCTCAATGGCGAATTTCAAATCATTCCCCAGAATACGGCGGCTGTCTATTCGGCGGACATGCTCAAGGCCGACAGCCACTGGTGGCGCGCGATCACCGTCTCCGGCGACTATGCCGCGCACGGCGAGCACGATACGCTGAAGGTCGATGGCCTAGTTCCCGGCGACGCCGAGGAGCGCGACCACCTGCTCGGCGCGCCGCTGGTGCGCACGAAGATCGAGCGCCGGAGCTATACCGGCGACGACATTCAGGGCAACCAGGGCTATCTGGAGTGCAACTTCTGCGACCTGAAGGCCGAGGAAGGGCTCGAAGTGCCGCAGATCGCCAGGACGCTCGGTTTCTTCCCGGACGAGACCTGCCTGCCGGAGGACGGTATCTTTGTCGCGCGCAACTACGGCGAGCGCATCGCCGTGCGCGGCGGCAAGGCGGGCAGCCGGGAGCGCGCGGGGCTGAACGCGCTGCACTTCTACAATCCGAGATTCTATGACGGCAGCGCGACCATTGGCTTCCGCAGCGCCTATATCGACTGAGAATGGAGAAATCGTATGAAAGAGAAGTACAGGGGAATCTTCCCGGCATTCTATGCGTGCTATGAGGCGGACGGCCGGGTGAGCGCCGGGCGCACGCGCGCGCTGGTGCGGCATTTGATCGGCAAGGGCATTCGGGGCGTGTATGCCTGCGGTTCCTCGGGGGAGTGCATCTACCTGGATGTCGACGAGCGCAAGGCCATGCTCGAGGCGATCATGGACGAGGCGGCCGGGCGGCTGACGGTCATCGCGCACGTCGCCTGCAACAATACCCGCGACAGCGTCGAGCTTGCGCGGCATGCGCAGTCGCTCGGCGTGGACGCCATCGCGGCCATCCCGCCGATCTACTTCCGCTTGCCGGATCACGCCATCGCCGAATACTGGAACGCCATCTCCGCCGGCGCGCCGGACACGGATTTCTTCATCTACAACATTCCCCAGCTGGCCGGCGTTGCGCTCAGCGCGGGATTGCTGCGCAGGATGCTGGAGAACCCTCGCGTGGCGGGCGTGAAGAATTCCTCCGTTTCCACGCAGGACATCCAGGTCTGGAAGAGCATCGGCGGCGAGGATTTCGTCGTGTTCAACGGGCCGGACGAGCAGTACGTCGCCGGGCGGAGCATCGGCGCCGACGGCGGCATCGGCGGCACCTATGGCGCCATGCCGGAACTGTATCTGAAGATGCACGAGCGGTTTGAAGCGGGCGATCTCGCCGGGGCGCGGCGCATCCAGTATGCCTGCAACGACATCATTGAGGCGCTGTGCAGCTCGCGGGCGAATATGTATGCGGTCATCAAGGAGACGCTGCGCCGCCGCGAAGGGCTTGATCTGGGCGGCGTCCGGGCGCCGCTGGCCGGCGTTTCGCCGGAGGACGAACCGGTGATCGAGCGCTGCTGCCGGATGATCGACGGGGCAATTTCGGCGTTTGCCGGATGAGAGGAAGGATGACGATGGATCGGAAGCGTTTGGAAGGGTACCGGCGGGAGATTCGCGCGCAGCTCGGCAGCTGCATCGATTTCTGGCTGAAGAACGGCATGGATGCGGAGTGCGGCGGCGTGCTGACCTGCCTGGACCGGCGCGGCGAGGTATTTTCCGGCGATAAGAGCGTCTGGATGCAGGGCCGCTGTGCGTGGACGTTTGCGAGGCTGTGCAGCCTCTACGGCGCGCGGGACGAGTGGCTGCGCGCGTCGAAGAGCTGCATCGATTTTCTGGAATCGCACTGCGTCAACCGTGCGCAGGGAGGCCGGCTGTACTTTACGGTGACCCGGGAGGGCCGCCCGCTGCGCCAGCGCCGCTACTGCTTTTCGGAGGGCTTCGCCGCATTGGCGAACGCCGAGTACGCTGCGGTGACCGGCGATGCCGGCGCGCTGGATCGCGCCCGGCGCTACTATGACATGGTCTGGATGCTCAACAACGGCGGCCCCGATCCGGTGGGCATGCCGCCCAAGACCGACCCTGAGGTGAGGCCGATGCGTGCGCTGGCCGATCCGATGATCTATCTGAACATGACGTCCGTGCTGCGGCGCGTGGATCCCGAGCGCGAGGCGGAATATGCGAAGCGCGCCGGAGCGTGCGTCCGCCAGATCGTGGGTTTGCACATGAAGCCCGATCTGGGCTGTACGCTCGAGACCGTCGCACCCAACGGCGATGCGCTGCTCGATACCGTGGCCGGGCGCGTGGTCAATCCCGGGCACGACATCGAGTGCTCGTGGTTTTTGCTCGAACAGGCCGGCCGGACGGGCGACGCCGGATTGCGCGGGATGGCGGCGAAGATGTTCGACATGGCGGTTGAGATGGGCTGGGACGAGGAATACGGCGGGTTGAAGTACTTCGTCGACTGCCTCGGCCGTCCGCCGGAGGCCTATGAACACGACATGAAGCTCTGGTGGCCGCACACCGAGATGCTGATCGCCGCGCTGATGCTGTATCGCGATACGGGCGAAAAGCGATATGCCGAGTGGTTTGCCCGCGCGTGGGACTACAGCATGGCCGTGTTCCCGGATCGCGAGTACGGCGAGTGGTACGGCTATCTTCGCCGCGACGGCAAGCCCACCGAGCCGGCCTGCAAGGGCTCGACGTTCAAGGGGCCGTTCCACTATCCGCGGATGCTGATGATGGTGGATCAAATGCTCGGCGACCTGCTCGACCGTGAGAAAGGAGGCCATGAAGATGGTTCTGGATCGAATTGAGAATTTGGACGCCTATCTGCCGGCGCTGCCCGCGTTGGCGCGCGTCCGCGAGTATCTTGCCGCGTCCGGCGGCATGCTGCCCGATGGCGGCGCGGAGCTGGGCGGCGGCGTGCGCGTCAACGTCGCGGAAAACGCGCTCGCCCAGACGGGGCGCTATGAGGCGCACCGCCGGTTCATCGACCTTCAGCTGGTGCTCGAGGGGAGCGAGGCCATGGAATGGGCGCCGCTGGACGAGCTGTCGGGCGGCGGCTACGACGAGGCCCGGGACATCGAATTCTTTGAAGGGGAACCTGCGGGCGGCGCAGCGCTTGGGTTGACGGCGGGCATGTTCGCGATCTTCTACCCGCAGGACGCGCACAAGCCGGGCCTTCGCCACCGGCACGACCGGGCGCGCAAGGCGGTGTTCAAGATTCCGGTGTGACGCATGAGGGCGGCGGTTTCCCGGGAAGGGGGAACCGCCGGCTCTTTTCTCAGGTGCAAGGCCTTCCTGAACCGGGCGGATGCGTTTGCAAACGGCCGGTTCAGCGCGCAATTTGAGGTTGACAGATCGCGCGCAGGGGTGTATAATAGGTAAGACCGAATCTGACAGGCACTGCAAGTGTGTGTGCAGTGTTTTTTGTATTCGGCTAAATTTGTGTCTGTCGAGCCGCCGCATCCGGCGTTGCTCAAAAACGATAAGGAGGTCCCTGAAAATGGCGGATACCCGCGAACTGACGCTTACAGACAAGAAAAAGCTCGAAGAGGAGCTGGCCGGCCTGATTGAAGCCAAGAAGCGCGTGGCCGAAGATATCAAGGTCGCCCGCGGCTTCGGCGATCTGAGCGAAAACGCCGAGTACGACGAGGCGAAGGCGGAAGAGGCGCGCGTCTACGGCCGCATCGCGGAAATCGAAAACACGCTGCGCAGCGCCGTGTTTGTCGACGACAGCCGCGTGTCGACCGACGCCGTCGCCGTCGGCACCGTGGTGCGCGTGCTGGATATGGAATTCAACGAGGAGGAGGACTACACCATCGTCGGCTTTACCGAGGCCGATCCGATGAAGCTGTTCATCTCCCAGGAGTCGCCCATCGGCGAGGCGCTGATCGGCGCCCACGTCGGCGACGAGGTCGACGTCAAGACGCCGGGCGGCATGCTCCGGCTGAAGGTGCTCGGCATTCGCCGCAGATAAACGTCTCCATTCCAACCGGCGTGCCCCAAATCCGGCAGGCCGGTTGTTTTCAACTTCCCTACGATGAGATGAGAGGAGCGCTTCCCCATGTCCGATGAAACCCGCAACGTGGAGGCGGCTGAGCAGGCTGTTTCCGAGCAGAACCGCATCCGCCTCGAAAAGCTCGGCAAGCTGATCGAGGAAGGGCGCAACCCCTACGAACTGGTGCGCTTCGACCGCAGCCACCGCTCCGGCGAGATCCTCTCCGGCTATGACGCGCTGGAGGGGAAGGAGGTCTCCATCGCCGGCCGGATGATGTCGCGCCGCGTGATGGGCAAGGCCAGCTTCGCCCACCTGCTCGACCGCGACGGCCTGATCCAGATCTATGTCCGCCGCGACGACGTCGGCGAGGACGCCTACCGCGACTTCAAGTCCTACGACATCGGCGACATCGTCGGCGTGTCGGGCACGGTGTTCAAGACGAAGTCCGGCGAAATCTCCGTCCATGCGCAGAAGATCACGCTGCTGACCAAGTCGCTGCACCCGCTGCCGGAGAAGTTCCACGGCCTGAAGGACACCGACACGCGCTACCGCCAGCGCTATCTGGACATGATCGTCAACCCCGAGGTGCGCGATACCTTCGTCAAGCGCTCGCAGATCCTGCGCGAGGTCCGCGCATTTCTGGATTCGCGCGGCTACATTGAGGTCGACACGCCTGTGCTCGGAACGCTGGAAATCGGCGCCGCCGCGCGCCCGTTCGTGACGCACCACAACGCGCTGGACATCGACATGTACCTGCGCATCGAGACGGAGCTGCACCTGAAGCGCCTGATCGTCGGCGGCATGGAGAAGGTCTACGAGGTCGGCCGCATCTTCCGCAACGAGGGCATGGACACGCGCCACAACCCCGAGTTCACCACCGTCGAGATGTACGAGGCGTACACCGACTTCCACGGCATGATGGACATCATCGAGGAGATGTTCAAGACGGTCGCCCGGAACGTCTGCGGCACGACCGACCTGCCCTTCATGGGCGAGACGATCCACTTGGGCGGCGAGTGGGCGCGCATGACGATGAAGGAGGCTGTTCGGAAGTATTCCGGCATCGATCCCGATTCGTGGGCGTCCGACGAGGAGGCGCGCGCGGCGTGCAAGGCCGCAGGCTTCGAGCCGGAGGCGGCGTTTACGCGCGGCGAGTGCCTGAACCTGCTGTTTGAGGAAACCGTCGAGGACAACCTCATTCAGCCGACGTTCATCTACGACTACCCGATCGAGGTTTCGCCGCTCGCGAAGCGCAAGAAGGACGACCCGATGCTGACCGAGCGGTTTGAGTTCTTCATCAACCGCATGGAGTTCGGCAACGCCTTCTCGGAGCTGAACGATCCCATCGACCAGCGCCAGCGCTTCGAAAAGCAGGTGGCCGCCAAGCGCGCGCAGGGTGCGAATGCCTCGGTCGACGAGGACTTCGTCACCGCGCTGGAATATGGCCTGCCCCCGACGGGCGGTTTGGGCTTTGGCGTCGACCGCCTCGTGATGCTGCTGACCAATTCCGACAGCATCCGCGATGTGCTGCTGTTCCCCACCATGAAGCCTTTGGACTAAAATTCCACAATATGTAGTGTTTGACGAAGCAAGACGACACAAGATGAAGTGAAGAGGGCTTACAACCACAACTTTTTCACAACTTTTGCTTGAAATCAGACGGCACCAGACGGGCCAAAATGAAGGGCAAATCCGCGCTTTTTACTGCGGATTTGCCCTTTTTTGCAATTTTCACATCAGCACCAAATTGCCCTTGATTGTGGCTGCTTTCTCCTCCATGCTTTCCTGCGTAATATGGGTGTAGATGTCCATGGTCGTGGAAAAATCA
>DVJL01000032.1 GCA_018716805.1 Candidatus Faecivicinus avistercoris
ACAATTTCCTGCTGCTGGACGAGCCGACCAACCATCTGGACATGGACAGCCGCGAGGTGCTCGAGGATGCATTGGACGACTTCGACGGCACGATCCTGACCGTGTCCCACGACCGGTACTTCATCAACCGCGTCGCCAACCGCGTGATCGAAATGCGCCCGGACGGCGTGCGCGAATATCTCGGCAACTACGACGACTACCTCGCCAAGAAGCGCCTCGAGGCGGCGGGGGAGGATGCGCTGGCCGCGTCCGGCAAGACGCGCACGCAGCTCGACAAGGAGCGCAGGCGCGAGCGGCTCAAGCAGGAGTCCGCCAAGCAGTTGAAGCGGCAGCTCGCGGAGGCCGAGCGCGCCATCGCCGATGCGGAAGCGCGCATTGCCGGGATGGAGGCGCGGATGGGCGATCCGGAGATCTATCGCGACCCTGCCGCAGCGCAGGCGCTCGCGCGCGAACATCGCGAGGCAAAGGAAGCGCTCGACGCGCTCTATGAGGACTGGGCGGCGCTTGAAGAAGCCGCCGCAGATGCGGAATAGCCTGTTTTTCCAAATTCACAAAGAGCTGTTCACCGCTGTGAAGCCCGGCGGCGCTGTTCCGGCGTCAGGCGTTCTTTTATATGAAAATAAAGCGGGGGACGCTTTCCAAACGGAAAGCGCCCCCCAAAATAATACGCTGTGCGCCTCACGCCTTTTCAGGCCGGTCGATCTTTGCGCACGCCCACGAGACGATCAGCGAGATCGCGCATCCGCCGACGATGCAGAGGAGGCAAGTCACCGCGTTGCCCACGCTGCTGGCAAAATCGGTCGGGATGACCATGACCATGCTCGCCACGACGATGCCGATCAGCGCGTGCGAGAGCACCGAATGCCAGCGGGCAAACGCCGCATTGACCAATCGCGGCAGCAAAAGCAGGCACAGCGCGACGCCGATGGCCAGCGGAATCAGCACCGACATCGACAGGCTCGAAATGCCGGCCAGCATCGGCTCGTAGAGGCCGAAGAAGATCAGCAGCGTCGACGAACTCAGGCCGGGCACGACAAAGCTCAGGCCCCACATGATGCCGCAGAAGAGATATCCGGGGAATCCGGGCGCGATTTCAATGCCGCTCGCATGGCGAAACAGCAGAAGCAGGCTGAGCAGCGCCAGAAAGCCGATGATCATGGCGACGATCGACGAGCCCTTGCGTTCCTTTGCGCCGGCGTCCCGCCAAAGATCCGGCAACGTGCCCAGAATGAAGCCGACGAATGCACAGGTCACCGCATTGCTGTTCATTCCCATCAGCCAGCTGGCGATGCCGGACAGGCCGACAAAGCCGATCACCCCGCCCAATACAAAGAAACACAGCCGGACGCCGTCGGTTTTGAGCGCCTTAAAGGGGTGGGAGAGCAGGTTGATGATGGGATTATACATCCCAAACGCCACGCAGAGCGCACCGCCGCTGACGCCGGGCAGGATCGCGCCAAAGCCAACGAGCACGCCCTTGAGCACCAGCAGGATGGGATCGATCAAACGGTTCATGGGTTCCGTTCACTCCTTTCACTATACGCATGGAATTGTAACATATCAAATTTGGATTTGGATTCAAATTCCCTGAGAAAACGATTAGAAACAGGTGAATATTGCGAAAAACGGAGCCGATTGCTGGGATCGGCTCCGTTAGCGTCTGGCGGTTACGGTTTTTCCACCCATTCGGTGAAGTTGTTCATCCGCGCCTTGTTGCCCGATATAAAGAGGATATCTCCGCGCTTGAATACATATTCCGGATTGACCGTCTCAATCAGGGAATTGTTCGTCTCCAGCGCGATGATGTTGATGCCAAACCTGCCGCGCAGATTCACCGCGAGCACGGTTTTGCCGACGATCTTCTCGGGAATCTCCAATTTGGAGATGTTCAACTGGCGGCTCAGCTGGACGAAATCGAGGATCTTGGAGGTCTCCAGCTGATGCGCAAGGCGGACGGCCATGTCGTGCTCGGGATAGACCACCTTTGCGCCGAGCTTGGAGAGGATCTGCCCGTGCTCCAGGCTGGTGGCCTTGGCGATGACCGTCGGAATATTCAGGCTGACCAGATTGAGCGTCGTCAGGATCGATGTATCCAGCTGCTCGCCGATGCAGACGACCGCAATGTCGCAGTTCTGCATTCCGCACTCTTCGAGCGTCTTTTTGTCCAGCGTCTTGACGACGTAGGCATTGTCGGTGTACTCGCGCAGTTCGCGAACCTTCTCCTCATCCCGATCGATGACGATCAGGTCGGCTCCGGCGGTTCCCAGCTCGACGGCCAGCGCAAAGCCAAACCGGCCCAGTCCAACGATGCCGTAGGTGTCCTTTTCCTTCTTGGATTTATTGAACATGCGAATCATCCTCCTGTATTAGCCGATGGCGATGTTGCCGTCCGGATAGTTGGCGCGCTCGCCCCTCGCGAAATGCCACAGCGTGGCGATCGTCAGCGGGCCGAGGCGGCCAATGTACATGATCAGAATTGACAACAGCTTGCTGCCGTCCGACAGCGTGGTCGTGATGCCCGTGGAGAGGCCGACCGTGCCGAATGCGCTCGTGACCTCGAACAGCGCCTGCATCATGGTGACATCGGAGTCCATGATCAGCATCAGGAACGTGCCCACGATGACGACGCTGAGCGCCAGCAGCGTGATGACCGCCGCCTTGCGGAAAGTCCCAACCGGCAGAGCATAGCGGAATCCCTTTTCAGAGCGGTTGGTCGCGGCGGCTTTGATGCCCTGGATCAGCGCAAACAGCGTGCTGGTCTTGATACCGCCGCCGGTCGATCCCGGAGAAGCGCCGATGAACATCAGCACCGTCAGGACGAGCAGCCCCGCGTCGGTAAACTGCCCGAGCGAATAGGTAGAGAAGCCGGCCGTCCTCGCGGATACGCTGTGGAAAAACGCGCCCAGCCAGGTCACATTCTCCGTCAGTTTGAGCAGCACGGTTCCGACGACGATCAGCACGGCGCTGACGCTCAGCACGACCTTCGTATGCATCGAAAACTTTTGCCAGCGGAAGCGCTTGCCGATGACTTCGCGGATGACCAGAAAGCCGATGCCGCCGAAAAAGATCAGCCCGCAGGTGACCAGATTGAGCAGCACGTCGCTCTGGTAGGGAATCAGGTTCTGGAAATTTCCCAGAATGTCGAAGCCGGAATTGTTGAACGCCGCCACCGAGTGAAACAGGCTGATGCCGATCGCGCGAAGCGGCGGATAGTCCTGCACGAACACGATGAAGCTGAGCACGGCGCCGGCCAGCTCAAAGGCGAGTGTCGTCAGGAATACGCTCTTGATGAACTTCACGGTACCCTTTCCGGAATCGAGGTTCATTGCCTCGCGGATGATGCTGCGCCCCTTCATGTTGACCTTGCGGCCGATGGCGAGGATCACGCCCGCGCCGACGGCCGTTACGCCGAGGCCGCCGATCTGGATGAGCGCCGCTAGGAAGAACTGCCCGAGCGGCGTGAAGGTGTCGCCTGCGTCAATGGCGATCAAGCCCGTGACGCAGACGGCGCTGGTCGAGGTGTAGAGCGCGTCGATGTAGCGCACCGTCACGCCGTCCTGAATGCTGCACGGCAGCATCAGCAATCCGGAGCCCAGCAGGATGACCAGCGCGAACCCCAATGCGATGATCCGGCCGGCGGGCTGTCGTTTAATCAATTTGAACATGGTTCACCTCATCGCGTCAAATGCCCCAAACGAGCCAGATGTAGACATAGCCGGCAAGCACGGCTGAGAGCGTAAACGGCACGCCGATGCGCAGGAAGTCGCGCAGCTTGACGGTCTCGCCGTTTTTGCGCAGGATGCCGATGGCGGCGATGTTCGCCGACGCGCCGATGGGCGTGAGGTTTCCGCCGAGCGTCGCGCCGCTGAGCAGGCCAAAGTAGAACACATAGGGCGCGACGCCCATCATCGCCGCGATGCCCTCCACGACCGGGAGCATTGTCGCGACATAGGGAATGTTGTCGATGAACGCCGACAGCACGACCGACGCGAACACGATCAGCGTATACAGCATGAACGGGTTGTTGCCCGCGACGTTGTAGAACAGCTCGGCCGCCGCGTCGATCACGCCCGCCGTCTTGATTCCCTCGATGACCATGAACAGGCCGAACAGCAGAAGCAGCGTGTCGCGATCCAGCTCTTTGAGCACCTTCAGGAACGTTCCGCCCGAACGCCTGCGGATGCAGTCGCGAACGATGCCGATCAGGCACAGCGCGATGCAGACCAGACCGCTGCGCAGGCTGTAAACCGTCAAGAGCGCGCCGCCCTCCGGTTCGGGAAGGAAGGAGGCGACGATCAGCAGCGCGACGGTGCCGATCATCAGCGCGGAAGGGAAGTAGTCCGTGACCTCAGTCTCCACCTTTGTCGAAACCGGCTGAGTATCCCTGCGGAACAGCACCAGCAGCGCGATCAGCGATGCAAGCGCTCCCAGCTCGACGCCCCAGAAGATGCCCGGACGTCCCTGCATCCAGAAGAAGTCAAGGAAGTTCATGCCGGCATATCCGCCCAGCAACATGCTGGTCGTATCGCCGACCATCGTCGCCGCACCCTGCAGGTTGGAGGAGACGGCGATGGCGATCAACACTGGCACCGGAGAAATTTTCAGCTTTTTGGAAATTGCCAATCCAACCGGCGCGACCATCAGCACCGTCGCGACGTTGTCGACGAACGCGCTGACGATTCCGGCAAACAGCGCCAATACCGTGACCGCCCACTTGACGTTGGGCACCTTTACGATCAGCACTTCAGCCAGATAGGCGGGCATCCGGCTTTCGATGAACAGCGACACGATGCCCATCGTGCCCGCGATCATCATCAGCACGTTGTAGTCCACCGCGCCGAGCGCGTCCAGCGGCGTAAAATCGTACACGCCGAACAGTCCCAGCGCGATGAACACGACCGCGCTCGACAGCGCAATAACTGGCCGGTACTTCTGCAGCGCCAGCATCAGCGCATAGGTGATCAGAAAGATGACGAGAGCCAAGACCATGGTAGTTCCTCCGATTCCGTTGTCATTTTCTTTCGAGGTCCTCCTCGACCATCCGGTATCCGACGCCCAGTTCGTTGAGGATGTACGGGTTGTCGCCCGGCTTGCTGCCGAACTTTTTTCGGATATTGGCGATGTTGACCTGCAGCTTCTTCGTGCTGCCCGGATCGGTTTCGCCCCAGATGGCCTGTACGATGGAGGCATATGTCATCACGCGCCCGGAATGCTCGGAGAGCAGGGCGACAATGTTGTATTCCGTCTGCGTCAGCTTGACTTCCTGGCCGTCGAGCAGAACCTGCCGGCTGGCGTAGTCGATCATCAGCCCGCCGGCGATGAACTTGCCGTCCGGCTGCGCGCCGGCCGCCTGATGATGGCTGCGCAGCGCCGCGCGGACGCGCGCGATCAGCTCCGCCGTGCCGAACGGCTTGGTGATGTAGTCGTTTGCGCCGAAGTCGAGCGCAGCGACCTTGTCCTGCTCCGTCGTCCGGGCGGACAGCACGATGATCGGCGTCGCCGAGCGCGCGCGCACGGTGAGGATGAATTCGACGCCATCGCCGTCGGGCAGGCCGAGGTCGAGGATCACGAGATCCGGCGTGTGCGACAAAAACAGCGCGTGTCCCATGGCCCGCGTCCGCGCGGTCAGGACCTGATAGCCGTTTGTGACGAGCAGCGTCTCCAGAAAGCTCAGGATATTGGCTTCGTCCTCGATGACGAGAATCTTGAACTTATTATTGCCCATGTTCGGCATCCTCCGTTTCGAGCGAAAAGCGGAAAGTCGTTCCGCGGCCGACCTTGCTTTCCGCGCGAATATCCCCGCCGTGCGCCCGAACGATCGTGGCACAGACGGACAGCCCGATTCCCATTCCGTGGCGGCCGTCGTCCGCCGCCGCCGTCTCGCGGTTGATGCTGCCGCTGAACAGCCCATCGAGCCGCTCCTTCGGAATCCCGCACCCATCGTCGATGACCTCGAAGATCGCGCGGTTTCCAAGAGTGAACACCCGCAGCACCAGCCGCGTCATGCCCTCCGCGTGGCGGACGGCGTTTTCCAGCAGGTTGATGATCACCTGTTCGATCAGGATCGAATCCATTGGGATCGTGATGAACGACTCCGGAATCTCGACCTCGACCGGCTGGTCGGGGTAGTGCTTTCGGAACTTGACCAGCACGCTGTCGATCAGCTCCTCCAGCACCGTCGGCGTCTTTTTTACGGAGACCTCGCCGGAGTCGATCCGCGTCACCGACAGCAGGTTTTCCACCATTCGGTTCAGCCACTTCGCATCGCTGCAGACCTCGCCCAGCAGCTTGATCTGCTGTTCCTTGTCCAGCGAATCGTAGTTTTCCATGATGGTCGAACAGGAGCCATAGATCGACGTCAGCGGCGTGCGCAGGTCATGCGAAACGGCGCGCAGCAAATTGGCGCGCGTCTTTTCGCGCTCGCTCTCCGCGCGCATGCGCTCCTGCGCCTTGAGGTTGGTCGTCAGCGCGCTGGTCATCGCGGCGACGAAGAGCATGACGACGCCGGAGAACACGTTCTCCGGCAGAGAGAAGCTCAACTCAAAATAGGGAAACGTGAATGCGTAGTTGACCGCAAGCACGCTGATGAGCGAGGCGGCAATGCCCCAGACATAGCCGTGCGTCGACCGCGAAACCAGAAAGACCGCCATCACGAACACCACTGGCGCAATCGCCGCCGTATCGAACGCCCGCTGCATGAGCACGACGGCCGAAAAGGACGCAGCCAGAATGAGCAGCGTCAGCGCCATGTCGCGCATCCACTCCCGTGCCTTCATGATCCCCCTCCTGAACACTGGCATACAGTATACCATGCCTGCGCCTAAGATTCAGCTAAGGAACGCGCCCCAATTGTGACGATGCAGTCAAGAATCGTTAAAGAACCGTCAGTCGAATGAATCGTCCGAGAGCAGCGCGTCGACCGAGGCGCGAACGCTGTCCCATCCGAAGCCGCGCCGCGCCAGCGCCTGCGACAGCTTCGCGCGGGCTTCGCGGCGGGGCAGGCCTTCATAGCGCTTGAGCAGCTTTTCCGCCACCCGGCGCGCCGCCGCCTGCTGCTGATCGTCGTCAAACGCCTCGAGCGCCGCATCCGCGTCCTCGTCTGAAATTCCCTTCGCCTTTAACTTCCGCCTGAGCGCATAGACGCCCACGGGCTTGTCCGCGCTCGATTCCGCGATGCGCCCGGCGATGCGCGCGTCGTCGATCAGCCGGTTTTCGCGCAGCCGTTCGACGGCGGCTTCCACCGCGGGGCGGACGTAGCCCTTGTTCAGCAGCGCCCGCTCCAGCTCCCGCGCCGTCCGCGCGCGCGAATCGAGGGCGGTCAGCGCCGCCTCATAGGCGTCGGCAAGCTGGATCGCCGCGACGGAATCCTCGTAAGCCTGCGGATCGACCGCCTCGCCTTCGGCCAGCGGCCGCTTTTCAAAGTGCATCCTGCGCACGCGCAGCGCATCGCAGCCATCGAGCGCCACGATCACCACGCCGCGAAATTCGCGCAGCCCCGTTACGATTCCCATGGAAACACCTCAATTCTTTAAGTTGATTATACGCGGTTTTCCTTGACGAATCCAGAGTGTTTGTGTTATCATATAATATATGCTCAACTGGGAGGGATTGTCCATGTCCGGACATAACAAATGGTCAACCATTAAAAATAAGAAGGCGAAGACCGACGCCGCAAAGGGCAAGATCTTTACCAAGATCGGCCGCGAAATCGTCATCGCCGTCAAGACGGGCGGCAGCGCCGATCCCGCGCTGAACAGCAAGCTGAAGGACGTCATCGCCAAGGCGAAGGCGGCCAACATGCCCAACGACAACATTCAGCGCTCGATCAAAAAAGCCGCCGGCGAAGGCGACGCGACGAACTACAAGGAGGTCACCTACGAGGGCTATGCGCCCTGCGGCGTGGCGGTGATCGTCGAGGTCGTCACGGACAATCTCAACCGGACCGCAAGCGAGATCCGCCACATCTTCGACAAGTGCGGCGGCAGCCTCGGCGCTTCCGGCTGCGTGAGCTGGAAGTTTGAGCGCAAGGGCGTGATCGTCATCGACAACTCCAAGAAGCTCGACGAGGATGAGCTGATGATGCTGGCGCTGGACTGCGGCGCGGCGGACGTCGAAATGGACGAGGACAGCGCCGTCATCTACACGGATCCCTCTGATTTCTCCTCCGTGCGCGACCAGCTCGAGGCCGCCGGCTGCACGTTCCTGTCGGCCGACCGCGCGATGGTGCCCACCACGACCGTGGAGATCAGCGATCCGGAATCCGTCGCCAAGGTCACGAAGCTGCTCGACTGGCTCGAGGACTACGACGACGTGCAGGAAGTCTACCACGACGCCGATTTGCCCGACGAGGAAGAGGAAGAATAAGCGCACAGGCGCAGATGGAAAGACGAGCTCGCTTAGGATGCCGATACAGTGGACAGCCTGTCATGGGGATGAGAAAGCTCGCAAGTCAGGAAAGCAAAGATTGCCACTGATTTTCATGTTATAGGGCGTTTTTGCACCTCTGGGCTTTCAGCGCTCTGGGACGCGGTTCACCGCGTCCCTTTTTGAATACAGAGATGGGGGATTAGGAATGAAGAGAAGGCTTGCAGCGCTTTTGTGCCTGCTGTTCTGTCTGGCGTACACCGCGCCCGCGCTGGCGGCACAGGACTACGAATGGACGGCGGACGACTATATCTGGACGATGCGCAGCAAGCGTGTCAACGGCGTGCCCATCGGCGACGCCATCGAGGCCGCCTTTGCCAATGTGGAATGGTCGGTAGCGACGGACGGGACGGACGTCTACGGCGTCTGCGAAGGCGGCGCGCCGGGAGATGATTTTTCCCTGCTCGTGCGCTTTACCAGCGAATTCAGCTTTGAGTTTGTTTCCTGCCAACGCAACGGGCGGGAGCTGGAGAATCCCTCGCAGCTGACGTTGGAAGCGCTGCAAACCTACGCGCAAAACCATCGCTGCGACGCCTGCGCCGGCCTTGGCTATACAGACGCCTGCATGAACTGCGCTGGTTCCGGTTTCGCTTTCGGCAAGCAGTGCTTGGCCTGCGGCGGCAGCGGACGCTATCTCTGCAAGGCCTGCCGGGGCTTCGGCGTGATGACGAGCGACTACACGCGCGCGTGCCCCTTCTGCGACGGCACGGGCGCGAGCGGCGCCTGCTCTACTTGCGGCGGCAACTTGTACGTCCTTCAGTCCGGTATGCTGCTGTTGTGCCCGGACTGCACGGGCAGCGGCGTGACCACCTGCTCGGTATGCAGCCCTGCCGGCATCGCTTTGGGATATCTTGTAAACAGTTGAAAAAAGGCGGCTCCGGCAAGCGGCGTTACGCCTTGGGAAGCTCATAGGATTGCAGGCTTCTGCGGCAGCCATTTCGCTCGTAAAAGGGTTCTAGTCCGGGCTGCGCGCCGAAATAGAGCAGGGTAGGGGCATTTTCCCGCGCGAGGCGAAGCAGCTGGCTGCCAATTCCGCGCCGCCGGTATGCCGGGAGGACGAGCAGTTCTGTGATGGTTCCGAAATAGCAGCCGTCCGACAAAATGCGCAGGCAGCCGACGAGCTCGCCGCCATCGTGCGCGGTGATGTTGAGCGTCCGGGCGAGCGCCGCTTCCGTCCGTTCGAGGTCGTATTCGCCCGGCCAGACGCGGTTGACGAGCTTCAAAAACGCCTCAGCCGTCAGCGCGCCGTCGCCAACCTGATAGGAAATCATTCGCCTCCAGCCTCCTTCTGCGCAGGCAGCTGAGCGCTTTCCATCCATCTGCGCACCTGCCGCCGGCTCTTGAATACGATCACTTTGGCGCCCGGGCAGCGGGCGAGGGCTTCGCGGTAAAACGGGCGGTTTTTCCGGTTAAACGACAGCGTGCTCAGCAGAAATTTCCACGCTTTTCGGTCGAACCGCTCGATGCAGCGTCCGCCCATGTCCGGACGGCTCCGGCCGCGGTTTTTCCAGATGCGCTGAAACGCGCCCCAAAAGCACGCGATTGCGGGAAAATCAAAATAGAAGATGGTATCGCAATGCGGCAGGCGCTTTGGCAGCGTCCGCCGTATGTTTCCGTCCATAATCCACATTGGTTTTTCCAGCTCGGCGGCGAGCAGGCGGTCAAATTCGTCAGCGGCACGCGGCGTCCATTCCTCCGCCCAGTACAGCCGGTCGAGGTGAACCAGCGGCAAACCGGTTTGCTGCGCAAGCTGGCGGGCAAAGGTCGTCTTGCCGCTTCCGTTTCCGCCGATAATCGCAACGCGGCGCATCGTCAGTCGACGGCGATGACCGGCTCGGAGTCGACGTATTCCTCATTCCACGTCACATACGACGCGCTCTGATATTCGCTCTGAATCTGCGACCAGCTCGCATAGCGGTAGCCGGAGAATGTCGATCCATCCGCGCTGATGAGCGCCATGACTTCCACATCTCCGCTGCTCGGCGTCGCCACCGGCACCGCGAGGCACCAGTCGGCCCCCGTCCAATAGGCCACGGCGTATTCCGTTTGCACGCCGCTGCCGAGGGTCGAAAAATTCCCCGCGAAGCTCTGCCACTCCGTTGCGCTGGGCGCCACGCCGGAGAAGGGAAGCAGCGTTACCAGCCGCTCGTATTCGCCCGACGCCAGACAGACCAGCGCATCCTTGGCGCTCGAAAACAGGCTTCCGGAAATCTGCGGGACATCCGCCTGCGCCGACGGGAGGACGCACAACAGGACGATCATCAACAACAGCGATAGACGTCTCTTCATCCTCTTTCACCTCCCATTTGGATTCCTCTTTTAGACGAAATTATTATAGCATTGGTTGCATTCCAAGGCAAGTTTTGGCGCGGCAATTCTCAAAAAAAGTGCGTCGAGCGCCGCGGAATCGCGCAGCCGGCCGCTCTTGACGGCGAATTCCACTTCGACGCTGAAGGCGAAGAACGATTGCAGCTCGTCTGCCGGGCGCTTTCTGCACTGCTTTGCCGTCTGCTGCGCCTGATAGATGGAGCGCATGCCGAGCGTCCGCTGAAGGGCGGCGGCGTTTTGCCCGGCGTCCAGCCCGCGGCGCATGTGCGCGAGCTGCCGCAGCAGCGAGGTGAGCGTTCCGAGCATTCGCGTGGCATTCATGCCGCTCAGGAACAGCGTTGCGCGCATTTCCTCGGCCCCGCGCAGATCTTTGTCGAGCAGCTTGTCCAGCAGCTGAAAGATCGAATATTCGAGCGACGGCGGCACGATTTCACGGACGTCCGCCTCGGTGATTTCGGTGCGATCCCCGACATAGGCGGTGAGTTTGGCGAGTTCCCCGTCCATCCGCGTCAGGTCGTTCCCGGTGAGAAACGCCAGCAGTTCGCGCGCGTCCGGCGCAAGGGATTTGCCCGAAGGCTTGAGCCGCTTTGCAATCCAGCTTGCCAGCGCCTTGCCCTCCAGGGGAGAGAACACGACGCTCTGCATCTTCTCGGTGAGCTGTTCCCTCGCCGTCAGCTTGACCGCTCCGCCGCGGCTCTTCCGGCGCTTGTCCGCAATCTGCTTGAGCAACTCCAGCGCGCCGCGGCAGTAAAAGACCGTCACGGCCGTCTCCGGCGGGCTGTCCAGCCACGCGAGCATCCGCTTGACCTCGGCGTCCTCGTTGCGCGATGAGCCGGACATCAGCGGCGCCCAGTCGCGGACGACGACCAGCCGCCGCTCGGCCATCACGGGCACGGTTTCGGCGGCGTCGATGATCTGCTGCGCCGTCGCGCCCTCGAGGACCGTCTCATTGAGCGCTTCCAGCCCGGGAACGAGCCACTTTGCGCGCAGCTTGTCCAGCGCCTCGCGCTTGAGCCACTCCTCCGCGCCCGAAAACAGATAGACGTTTGCGCGTCCTTCCGATTGTTCCATCGCCATCATGGTTCCTCCACAGGAAGATAGGTCTTGACGCGAATCGTTCCGTCCCTCAGGATCCGAACGGTGACCGCGCCGCATTCATCCGTCCGGTAGATTGCAGATCCGGCCGATTCGAGCCGCTCAAGCGTCTGTTCGGACGGATGTCCATAGTTGTTCTCGCCGACGGGGATGACCGAAATCTCCGGCGTCAGCTCCGCCAGCATTCGGTCGCTGCACGCCTGCGCCGAGCCGTGATGCGGTACCTTGAGCACGTCGACGTCCGGCAGCGGCGACGGTTCGCCTTCCGCCGAGAGATCGCCGGTGAACAATACGCCGCTTTCGCGATACGCCACCTCGACGACCATCGAAAGGTCGTTGACCGAATTCGCCGCGCCGGCGGGCGCGCAGATTCGCGCGACGGCATGGTCGGACAGCCTGATCTCGGCTCCGGCGGACAGCTCGACGATCGGGATTCCCTTCTCCCCGGCGAGGTCGATGCCGGCCCGCACGGTGTCGCTCGCGTCGGCCTCGAACCAGCCCTCGGGGACGTAGATCGCCCCGGGCGGCATCTCCTCGATCAGCTCGGCCAGCCCTCCGGCGTGATCGTAGTGCGGATGCGAGAGAAAGACCGCGTCCACGCCGAGGCAGGAGGCCGTCACATAGTCCGTCACCGGCGAATAGAGGTCGCCCGTGTCGAACAGGTAGACGTGGCCCTCCGTGCGCACGACGGCGGCGTCGGCCTGCCCCGCGTCGAGAAAGACCACCTGAAAGCCCGCCGTCTGAACGCGGGCGCACAGAATGGAAACGCCGATCAGCCCGGCCAGCCCGACCGGCAGAAACCGGCGGATGCGGATGGACGCCCGGCTCATTCCCGAAGCAGCGATCATCAGCGCATAGTGCGCGGCCGTGAGCCAGCCGGGATAGTGCGGCGCGTGGATGGCGCCCGGCGGCAGCGCGGAAAACCAGTTGACGACCTCCACGAGCATCGAAAACAGCAGATTCGCGCCCGCTGCGGCGAGCTGCGCCAGCGGCATCCAGACCACCGAAAGCACCAATGCGATCAGCGCGATCGGGTAGGCGTACATCGAAAGCGGGATCGCCAGCAGGTTGACCGGTATGGCGATGAGCGGCTGGGAGCCGAAGAACTCGATGATCGTCGGCAGCGTCGCCAGTTGCGCGGCAAGCGTCGAGCACAGCAGCTGCGGAAAGTACTTCGCTGCGCGCAGCGCAAGGTTGCCCGTCCAGCTCGCGCGCGGCTTGATCCTGCGAAGACGGTCGACGCCGAACAGCCGCTCCAGCGGCGGGGCGAGCAGCAGGATTCCCGCCGACGCCTGAAACGAGAGCGTGAATCCGCCGTCCAGTATGAACAGCGGATTGAATGCCAGCATGCCCAGCAGCGCCGTCGCCAACCGCGTCACCGGATCGGACGGGCGGCCGAGCACCGGCGCGATGCTGAAGCTCGCAAACATGACCGTCGCGCGGATGAGCGACGCTGGAAAGCCGATCAGAAATCCATACCCGAGGATGACGGCGAGCGTGACCGCCACCGCCGCCCTGCGCGGAAGGATGCGGTTCAACAGCGCCGAGACCGCGACCGCCAGCACGGAGATGTGCATGCCCGAGATGCAGATCAGGTGGGTGATGCCCGTCTGGCTGAAGCGCTCGGTCAGCTCCGAGTCCATGCCCGTCCGGTCGCCGAGCACGAATGCGCGCACCAGCTCCGCATTGTCTGGAAAGAGCTCGCCGATCCGCTCGGAAATCGCGCGCCTCGCGGCGATCATCCATCCGCCCAGTCCGGGATCGCACGACACGACCTCGACGTCCTCGAGCTTTGCCGCCGCCATGCCGGTCATGCCGTCCGACAGCAGCCATTCCCGCGCGTCGAACTCATACGGGTTGGTCGCCGCGTCCTGCGGCCAGATGTGGCCAAAACAGCTCAGACGCTGGCCGTATTCAATGCCCTCCAGCGGCAGGAGGTCGCTGCGAAGGTAGAGGCGAACCGTGTGGCGCACGGGCGCTCCGTCCATCTCGTCCACGCGGAGCGCACAGACGATGCGGTCGCCATCGGCGTTGAGCGACGGCTCCGAGACGACTTTTCCTTCAAATGGAATGGAAAACCGCTCGGGCACCTGCGGATTCATCTGACAGGCCAGCTGCATCCGCGCGCCGCCCAGCATCACGGCGGCTGCCATCGCGAGAAGAAACCATCGCCGGCCGGACTTTCGCAGGATCAGACCATAGAGCGCGGCGAGCGCCGCGGCGCAGGCGAGCCATGCGCCCAGCGCGAATTCATGGCGCTGGGCGATCAGCACGCCCGTCAGAAAGCAGGCCGCGCTCACCGCCAGTGGCCGCGCAAGCCATTGGCGCCGGACAAACCCCGCCAGCGCCCGCATGGTCAGACGTAGTGCGATTCGCCGCAGGCGGCGATTTCCGCGCCGGGGAAGAACTCGCGCGCTTCACTGCGAAGTTCATCGGGATCGTATTTGGGATTTAAGTGCGTCAGCAGAAGGCGCTTGACGCCCGCGTCGCGCGCGAGCTTGCCGCACAGCGCGGCGGAGAGGTGGGGCGCCTCCTGCGAATAGTCCGCCGTCGAGAGGCCCGCGTCCGCCAGGAGCAGATCCGCGCCATTGCAGAACAGCTCGAGCGCGCTGTCCGTGTTGGAATCGCCGGTATAGACGAAGCGCGCGCCGTCGCAGACGACCGAGATGGCGTAGGTCTCCACCGGATGGCGCACCGGGCAGAAGCTCAGCGACATCTCGCCAACCGTGGCTTGGCGCATAGGCCAGAGATCGATCTGCCTGTCCTCAAGGAGGGCGCGAACCTCGCCCGGCGTCCGCGGCGCATAGACGTCCAGCGGACGCTTGCGCGGATTGAATTGCAGCGCATAGTGCAGCGGCAGCATGTCCGACATGTGGTCGTAGTGGAGATGGCTTAAGACGATCGCGTCGAGCCGGTCGATCGAAACGTGCTCAAGCAGGCGCGCGAGCACGCCCGCGCCGCATTCGATGAGCACCGCCGTGTTTCCGCTGTCGCTTTCGAGCAGATAGCCCGAGCAGGCGCCGCCCGGCGCAGGATAGGGGCCGTTGTTGCCGAGTATCGTCAATCGCATGAACATCCTCCTCACAGAGCCGCTGCAAGCGGCACAGCGCGCCGCGGCTTTCGATTGATCGGGCATTTACGCATTCATTATAGCACAAACCGGAGCAAATTGTCCATCTCGCGGCCCGGCTGCGCGGTGATTTTTGCCGTCCCGCCGGCATAGAATGGATCGTATCGATGAGGAGCGTGGTGAAATGAACTACCTGGGCGTGTACCACTCCAACTATCCGAGATCGACGCGCGGCATTTGCGATGCGCCGTGCGTCTCCAAGGGACGGATGACGCTGTGCGCGGCCGATTCGGCCTCGGAGGGATGCCTGCTCGCCATGGCCTGCGGCCGCATCCGCAACCGGGATTCACTGTTGAACCGGCTGCGCTGCCCGCCGCGCACCAGTGCGGCGGAACTGATCCTGGCGGCCTACCGGGAATGGGGAACCGACTATCCGAAAGAGGTCGAGGGCGCCGTGGTGACGTGCGTGATGGACGTCGCCCGCGACCGCATGGTGCTCTCGCGCGACCGCATGGGCGAACTGCCGGTATTCTACGCGGCGGCGCCCGACGGCGGAGTCGTCTTTTCCGATCATCCGGACTCGCTGCTCAAGACGGCCTCGGCGCCGCCGGTCGTGGACGCGGCTGGCCTGTGCGAGCTGTTCGGCCTGGGGCCTGCGCGCACGCCGGGGAGGACGCCGCTGCGCGACGTCCATTCTCTGGAACCGGGCTGCATGCTGATCGGGGAGGGAAGCCGCAACCGCGTTGAGGCGTACTTTGCGCTGCGCCCTGCGCCGCACCTCGAGGATGAGGAGGAGACCATCGAGCACACGCGCGCGCTGCTCAACGACGCCGTTGCATTCATCGCGCCGCTGCATCCGGCGGCGATGCTGTCCGGAGGGCTGGATTCGACCGCGCTTACGGCGATGCTTGCGAGACAAAACGGCCGCATCCTGTCGTTTTCCGTGGACTATCGCGACAACGCCGAGGACTTTCGGCCGAGCGCCTTCTGCCCGTCGATGGATGCGCCGTTCGCCTCGATGGCCTCGCAGGCGTTCGGCACGGAACATCATGTGGTCGTGCTGGATCAGGCCGCGCTCGCCAGCGCGCTCTCGGACGCCGTATCCGCGCGCGGATTTCCCGGCATGGCGGATGTGGACAGTTCGTTGCTGCTGTTTGCGGCGCAGATTGCCCGGCGCGCGCCGGTGGTCGTCTCCGGAGAGTGCGGCGACGAGGTGTTCGGCGGCTATCCGTGGTTTCGCGAAGGCGCGCATCTCGGCGAGGACGCATTCCCGTGGTCGGGCTCGGTCGCGCTGCGCGAATCCATTCTGTCCGAACCGCTGCGCAGCCGCCTGAACCTTCCGGACTACGTCAGAAGGACGCTGCACGCGGCTGTCGAACAGACGGGCATCGACTGCGCGCCGGACGATCGCGAAGGCGAGCTGCGGCGCATCCAGCTGCTCTGCTTCCGGTTTTTCATGGCCAATCTTCAGGAGCGCGCGGTGCGCATGTGCGAGCCCGCCGGGCTGACGGTGCTGACGCCGCTGTGCGACGAACGGCTGGTGCAGTATGTGTTCAACGTGCCGTGGAAGATGAAGTTCATGGGCAGCATGGAAAAGGGGCTCTTCCGCGCCGCCGTTCGCGACCTGATGCCGCGTGAACTGAACGAACGCCGGAAAAGCCCCTATCCAAAGACGTGCAGTCCGATCTACACGGAGATCATCCGCGGAATGACGGCGGGCATGCTGGCCGACCGCGACGCGCCGATCCTCGAATGGATCGACGCCGGCCGCGTGCGCGCCCTCGCGGAATCGCCATTGGATCCCGCGGAGACGCCGTGGTTTGGCCAACTGATGGCTGGGCCGCAGATGCTGGCCTATCTTTTGCAGGTAAACACGTGGATGCGCGAGCGCAACATCACGGTGTCGCTGTGATTTCCGGGACGGCCGAAGGCTCCGGAGAGACGAGGCCGGGATTGGGGAGAAGGACGCTCCGAAGATAGATGCTGCCGGAAAGCGTCTGGGCGGAAATTCCCTCGATGTAGAAGCGAACGCCCGCGATGCCCTCCAGCTCGCACAGCGTGTTTACGATGGCGTAGACGACGCCACGCTCCGCCGTGGCGTCCAGCGCCTGAGCCTGGCGATAAAAGTTGGCCGACAGATTGACGCTGGCGATGCCATCCGAGACGGAAACGCCCAGGATGTCGTCGTAATAGACGCCGGTGGGGAAGACGCTGGCGCTGTTGTTCTGCGCCAAAATGCCGTCAAACAGCGCATACAGCACGCTGAGCGGAGAAGCTGCGCGCACCATTGAAACCGCGCGTTCGACGCGCTCAAATGTGCCGTCCGCATGGGGAAGATACAGCGCGACGGCGCTGGAAATACTGGAGGCAAAGTCCGACCGGCGGATCGTTCCGCCTTCAAACTCGATCTGAGATTCGCCGACGGCGCAGCCGAGGACTTCCTCGTTGCCAATTCGGATGGAGACCGCGTCAATTTCCGGCGCGAACGAACAGATCGTCAGCACGACCGAGCCGATCAGCTGCCATTCCTCGAGGCCGGAAAACGCGAGATAATTGCGCAGCGTGGAGGAAAAATCGAGCCTGAGCACGCGTTCGCCGGCCGGCGAGATCTCGATCGCCGGGTTTTCCAGCAGGAAGTCCGCGCCGTCAGGGATGGCCGTCGTTGCGCCCGGGGTCGACAGCGGGCCTTCGCACAGCGCGCGGATCAGCCCCGAGGCATAGTCGCTGCTGTCAAACGACACCGTTCGCAGTTCCGGCATCAGGCCGTTTCCGGCGGATGCCGGGAAGTACAGCGCCGCCGTGCGCTCAATGGCCCCGGTCTGGGATTCGATAAAGTACTCGCGCTCGGCGCTGATCTGCGCATAGGCAGAAGTGATGGAGGAATACATCTCCGTCTGAATGCCGGTGGGAAGTCCGGCCACGGCGATGGAGCGGCCGTCGATCAAAACGTTCACGCCCTCGACGCCCTCGATGGACAACAGCGTATTTCCAATGGAGGCGAGCATCATCATGTGCTCCTGCTCGCTCTGGACGTCAAGCGCGTCGAGCGACAAGTTGACCGTCGCAATGCCGCAGGCGTATTCGACGCCGAGAAGCTGCGTCCCCGATGGAATGACGTCCATCCGGTCGGGAGAAGACCCCGAGCGAAGGAGCGCGTTGACCGCCTCCTCACAGATGTTCTCTCCTTCGGAGACGGCGATGCTCCGGGTTACGGTCGAGAACGACGTTCCATCTGCGGCGACGTAATAGAGCGTCACGCTGACGGGCGGCACATCCATGGTCTCGCCGAGAATCATGGACGCCGGCTCCTGCGACGGTTCAGGAAGGACGATCTCCGTCTCCGTCTCCGGCGCATAGGGCGCGCGGACGCACCCTGTCAGCGAAAGGCAGACCGCCGCGGCGAGCGCCGCGGCGAGCGCGCGCTTAAAGGCCATCGCACTGCTCCCTTCTAATTCAAATGAATAACTCCGACGCCTGTCCGAAAGGGAAAACACAGTTTAAGAAGATCTTTCAAACAGGGCCGGATGCACGGCGCTCACTTCGCAGCGAGTGGAAGCTCAATGGTGAACGTGGTGCCCTTGCCCTCCTCGCTGGAAGCGGTGATCGTCCCGCCGTGGAGCAGCACGATCTGCTTGACGATGGAAAGCCCCAGCCCCGTGCCGCCCGTCGCGCGCGAGCGCGCCTTGTCCACGCGGTAGAATCGGTCGAAGATGTGCGGCAGGTCGTCCGCCGGGATGCCGATGCCGGTGTCCGCCACGCGAACAATCGCCTTCTTGCCCGCGCGGGAAATGCTGGCGTGCACTTCGCCTCCGCGCGGCGTGTACTTGATGGCGTTGTCGATGACGTTATAGATCACCTGCTGCAGCTTGACGGCGTCCCCGTTCACTTCCACAGCCTCGCGGCCGGAGCAGTCCAGTTCGATGCCGTTTTCGCGCGCAAGCGGCGCCAGACGCTTGATCTGTTCGAGCAGAAGGTCGTTCAAATCGAGGTCGGCGGTGTTCAGCCGCATGCCGCCGCTGTCGATGTTCACCAGCGTCAGCAGGTCGGAGACGATCCGGCTCAGCCGGTCGATTTCCTTGTTGACGTCGTTCAGGAACTCCTTGGTCATGCCGGGATCGAGCGGATCCTGATAGAGGATCGTCTCGATGAGGATCTTCATCGTGCTCAGAGGCGTCTTGAGCTCGTGCGAGGCGTTGGAGACGAATTGATTTCTCGTCTTGTCCAGCAGCGCCAGCCGCTCGGACATGCTGTTGAACGCCGCGGCCAGTTCGGCGAACTCGTTGCGCCCGCGAACGTTGACGCGCGCGCTGAAATCGCCGGCGGACATCTTCGCGATGCCCTCGCGCAACTCGCCCACGGGCCGCGTGATCGTGCGGATGAGGAACACGCTCATCAGGATGACCAGCGCGGCCACGACAACGAGCCACGTGAGGATGCGAAGCTGTATGTCGTGCAGGCTTTCGTAGATCTCCTGCACCTGCGAGATGTAGATCACCGCGCCCAGGCTGGTTTCGGGATCCGCGAGGATGGGGGAGGCGAACACCCCGGTCATCAGGCTCGCATAGGAGAGCGCGCTCAACCACGGCGAATCGTCGCCATTGTAAAAGCCGTAGCTCGACTCCGCGCCCGCGAGCACGTCGGCCGCCTCAGCGCTCTGAAGCCGCGTGCCGTTGAGGATCGACAGCGTGTCCACCTGGACGACGCCGTAGCGATCGAGCACCAGCACGCGGCTCAACCCATCGGCACAGATTTCGAGCGCGGAGAGATACATCGCGTCCACGTCCATCGCGGCCATCGGCTCGCGCATCTGCTCGGCGAGCGAATCGGCCACGCGCTGGTCGTCCCGCACGCGCTGCGTAAACAGATATTCGCCCACCAGCTGGAGCAGCGATACGCCGACCACCGAGAAGGCGACGCCGATGATCAGCAGGTAAGCGACGAGTATCTTCCAGCGTATGGAATACAGGCCGGACTTAATCCTTGTCAGTGAAATAGTAGCCAACTCCCCACTTCGTGAAGATGTACTCGGGCTGGCTGGGCACCCTTTCGATCTTTTCGCGCAGGCGGCGGATGTGCACGTCTACCGTGCGAAGATCGCCCAGATAGTCGTATTTCCAGATCGTTTCAAGCAGACTTTCCCGGGAAAAGACCTTGCCGCGGTTGGTGACGAACAGCTGCAGCAGGTCGAACTCCTTCGCCGTCAGGTTGACTTCGCGGTCGCCGACGGTGACGGAGCGGTTGTTCATGTTGAGCTTCAAATCGCGCACGGTCACAATCCGCGGCGCGTTTTCGCGCTGCATCATCGTGCGGCGGAAGATCGTCTTGATGCGCGCCTTGACCTCGAGAATGTTGAATGGCTTGGTCATGTAGTCATCCGCGCCATATTCAAGCCCGAGGATTTTGTCCATATCGTCGCCCTTGGCGGTCAGCATGATGATCGGCACGTTGCTCTTTTCGCGAATGCGCTGGCAGACCTCGATGCCGTCGATTTTCGGCAACATGACGTCGAGCAGCACCAGATCGAACTGCCCGGCAAAAAATTTGTTGACGGCCTCCTCGCCGTCCACGGCGGAGTCCGTCTCATAACCGTCCTGTTCCAGCGAATATTTCAAACCCTTTACGATCAATGGCTCGTCGTCGACGATGAGTATCTTCCTTGCCACGTGGGAACCTCCTTGACCTTGCAGATCGGCTCGAATTCAACAGAGCCGAAATTTTGAGTTCATGATTTTGTCAACATTATTATACACGATTGAACGTCCCATTTCAAGGGCGCGTTTGTAAATGTTAGAATTTTCTGCCCGGGCTGTACAAAGCCCTCGGAAAGTGGTATAATAGTATACGCATCATTTTGAAAAGCCGTCTATCGGAAATTATGGAGGAAAAAATGCACACCCGTGGAATCCGCTGTCTGGCGTCGCTCATTGTGATGGCGCTTCTGCTGCTGTTCGCGTCGCCGGCCCTGGCGGCGCCTTCGGATTACGATTCATCCGCTCCGGCCTCGCTGACGGAAGATCAGCTCTACGGCAGTTCTGCCATCGTCGTCGATGCTGATACCGGCGAGGTGCTCTTCAGCAAAAATGCGCGCACGCGGATGTATCCCGCAAGCACGACGAAGATTATGACGCTTCTGCTCGCGCTGGAGACGGGGTGGGATCTGGACACGATGGTGACCATTCCGCCCGAAGCGGAGAACATCCCGTCGGACAGTTCAACCGTTCCGGTCTATTCAGGCGAGACGATGACGTTTCGCGACCTGCTCTACGGCATGATGCTGCGCTCCGGCAACGATGCGGCAAACGCGGTAGCCGTGCTGGTGGGCGGCTCAGTCGCCAGTTTTGTCGAACGCATGAACGCCCGTGCGCTGGAGCTTGGATGCGAAGGCACACATTTTGCCAACGCCCACGGCTATCACGACGAAAACCACTATACAACCGCG
This sequence comes from Candidatus Faecivicinus avistercoris, assembly GCA_018716805.1. Taxonomy (GTDB): domain Bacteria; phylum Bacillota; class Clostridia; order Christensenellales; family Aristaeellaceae; genus Faecivicinus; species Faecivicinus avistercoris. The sequence continues at coordinate 21,357 of DVJL01000032.1, forward strand.
CAGGATCTGGCGATCATCGCCCAAGCGGGCATGCAGAACGAGACCTTCCGCGAAATCGTATCGACCTACTCCTATACGTTGAACATTTCCACGCGCGGAGAGGTTCCGATCACCAACGGCAATCTGATGCTCAACCCGACGGGCAACTACTACAATGAGGACAGCATCGGCGTCAAGACCGGCTATCACAGCCGGGCGGGCTATTGCCACGTCGGTGCGGCTTCACGTGACGGCGTGACGCTGATTACCGTGACTCTCAACTGCGAGCAGCGCGAATACGGCTGGGCTGATACCGAGCGCCTGTCCGAGTATGGCTTCACCTGTTATACTGGCTATTCGCTCGAACAGTTGTTTGAATTGGCCGGATCGCGCATTGCGACGGTGCGCGTTTCCAATGCGCACGAGGACGACGCGCAAAACGGCCTGCTGGAGCTGCGGATTACGGACGTCAGCGATTCGTCCTATGCCCGCTTTGTCCGCACCGGCGATGAGGATGCGCTGTCTGCCGCGCTGGACGATTTTGTCTCGCGCTCTGCGGTCAGCGATCTCAGCAACCTCACAGCGCCCATTTCTATGGGGGAAATCGTCGGCAATTTCACCTATACCACGCAGGACGGCTCGCAGATCACCGCTACGCTCATCGCGGGGCGCGATATTGCGGAACAGCCAGAGCCGACGACGATCTACGACCTGTTCCCGTTCCTGCATGTGTTTGACAACGTGCTGGTGCGCATTCTGCTGGTCGTGCTCGCGCTGCTGATCGTCGTGCTGATTCTCCGCGCGCGCTCGGAACGCCGCCGCAGGGAGCGCCGCCGCCGCGAACTCTACGAACGCCGCCGCAGGGAGTACATGCAGAGGCAGCGGTCGAATCCGCCCAGGCGGAATTCCAATTCCCGGGGAACCTATCGTTCCACCTCAAATGGGCGCCGGAATGCGCGCGGAAATACGCGCACGCGCGGGCGCGACGATTACGACGATTTTTAATCGACCTGCTGTATAAAGCCCTCTGTTCGTTCCATACTGGAACCAACGGAGGGCTTTTGCTATGAACAAAAAGGAAAACCGGCATTTGGAACAGGCGGGACAGTGCATTCGGCGCTATGCGTGGCGGATTCGCGCGAAAGGCGTCCGAGTAAAACGGCTGCTTGGCGCGGGCTTGAGGGCATTTCGCGCCACAAGCCGCCGCGCGATAGAAGGAATCCGTGTGTGCATCGAGCGCATTCGGACGCAGGCGCGACAGAGCGCGCAAACAAAGCAGACGCGCAGGGCGAAAGTTCGGCCATTTCCGAGCGCGAAGGACGCTGCGCCGTGTCAGAAGCGCAGCTTTACCGAACGGATCGCGGCGGCAAAAGGCGCTGCGCATCGCCACCTGCGGCACGCGGCGAGCGCAGTTGCCACGGCGTCAAAGCGCGTAAGGCAGCACGCCTTCGCCCCCGCGCTTCGACAAGCGGTCGGCGCGCCGCTGAGGCGGGGCGAAACAGGGAAGCTGCGTGCCAAGGCGCAAGATCCGCTCCAGAGCAAGGGGGATGCATCGCGCGCAAAGGTGCAGGATTCACTCCGGGGCGAAGGGCATGAATCGCACCCAGAGGCGCGGGATTCGCGGCGGGAAGCGTTCAAAAGCGCTCGCGTTTTGAAGCGTGAAAGGCGTGTCACCGAGCGCGAACGGCCGGCCTTGCATGCCATGAGAAGCGCGCTGTTTGCGGCATCGCTGCGGCAGACGATCGGAAGCCACCCGCGCCACGCCTCGGAAGCGATGCGTGCGCTGGGACAGGCGCTTCGCCGCGGATTCGTTTGGCTGAAAACCCGGCGCGAAGCCATTGGATACTACTCCGTGCTGGCCGTCGTCCTTGCGGCGCTGGGTACGGCGGCCTATGGATACCGCAATGGCTCCATCCGCGAGACGGGGGCGCCGTCTGCGACGGTCGACCCCGCGCGCGCCGCCCAGGCACAGCCCGAGCCAACCGCATCGCCCGAACCCACGGAAGAACCGTTCCTCGCACCCATCGGCGGCGAAATCATCGCCGGCTATGCGGCGGATGAACTGGTGTGGTCGGATGCGCTCGGCATGTGGCAGACGCATCCGGCCATCGATCTCGCCGCATCGGCCGGGGAAGCCGTGGTCGCGGCTGCGGATGGAACCGTCGTGGAAACCTATTCAGACCCCATCTATGGAAACGTCATCGCGATCGACCACGGCGGCGGGCGCGTGATCCGCTACGCCTCGCTGAATACGCTTCAACTGGTCAAAGCGGGGCAGGAAGTCGCGCGTGGCGAGGTCATCAGCGCCGCCGGTATGTGCGACGGCGAAGCCGAACTCGGCGCGCACGTCCATCTGGAATACTATGTCAACGGCGCGCCGGAAGACCTGAGCGCAATTCTCGGCTGACCTGCGGTCGGCTGTCCGCAATTCCGGATGCGCTTGCCAACGGGGAAATGCGTGTGCTATAATGGATGGGCGGCTTTGGCCGCCCATCCGCCTGTCTGGCGGCAGAGAGCAGAGGCATACGGAGGCGTTCGCATGGCGAGACTATGGGCAAAAATCATTGTAAAGCACCGCATTTCCCGACAGGGCACCGCGCCCTGCTCGTTCGACGACGTTCAGCCGGCGTTGACAGAACTTTGCCGGGAATTTGACATTCCCAACCCGATCTGGCTGGGAAAACACGACCGGGAGTTTCAGGAATTCCGGCACACGGCCTTTTTGCCGGAGCACTTTATGGAGGACGTCGCGTTCGACAAGCTCGAAATTGAATTTCTGGACGACGAAAACAAGAAGCGCCGCAGCCAGGATCCGCGCAATCAGTTCGAGGGATTCTGACCGGCAGAAAGGCACGGAGGAAGCATGGCGAAGAACAAGACCATCTATGTCTGCAACGAATGCGGCTATCAGACGCCGCGATGGCTGGGCAGGTGTCCGGAGTGCGGAAGCTGGAACACGCTCGAGGAACAGGTGAGCGTGCCGAAAGCAGAGCTTACTGAGAAAAAACTGCGGCGCGCGCCGGGAAACGACGCCGAAGCGCTGCGGGTGGATGAAATCCCCGACGAGGCGCCGGCCCGGCGCAGCTGCGGCATTGGCGAACTCGACCGCGTGCTCGGCGGCGGCGTCGTGGACGGCTCGATGGTGCTGGTCGGCGGGGACCCGGGCATCGGAAAATCCACGCTGCTGACGCAGGTCTGCGCGAACATGGCCCGCGATGGCGCGCGCGTGCTCTACGTCTCCGGCGAGGAGTCCGCGCGGCAGATCAAAATGCGCGCCAACCGCCTGGGCGCGGGCGGCTCGGGCTTCTTCGTGCTGTCCGAAAACGACATGACGACCGTGGAAAAGCGAATGGAGCAGCTTTCGCCGAGCGTGATGGTGGTCGACTCCATTCAGACGATGTACCTTCCGGAACTGGCCTCCGCGCCGGGAAGCGTCTCGCAGGTGCGCGAATGCGCGTCGCTGCTGATGCGGCTGGCCAAGTCCGGTGGGTGCAGCGTCTTTCTGGTCGGCCACGTGACCAAGGAGGGCGCGATCGCCGGGCCGCGCGTGCTCGAGCACATGGTCGACGCCGTGCTCTACTTTGAGGGCGACCGGCAGCACCAATACCGGCTGCTGCGCGCGGTCAAAAACCGCTTCGGCTCGGTCAACGAGCTGGGCATGTTTGAAATGGCGTCCGAAGGGATGGTCGAGGTCGGCAATCCGAGCGAAGCGCTGCTCTCCGGGCGCGCACACGACGCCAGCGGCTGCGTGGTCATGGCGGCGATGGAAGGCTCGCGCCCGCTGCTGACCGACGTACAGGCGCTCGTCGCGACTACTGTGTTCGGAAATCCTCGCCGCATGGCCAGCGGCGTCGATCAGGGACGCCTTGCGCTTCTGCTGGCCGTCATGGAGAAGCGCGCCGGCTTTCGGCTGTTCGACAAGGACGTCTATCTCAACATCGCCGGCGGCATGACGCTGACCGAACCGGCCGCCGATTTGGCGCTCTGCGCCGCGGTGGCCTCGTCGTTTCGCAATCGTCCAATCGGCTCCAACACGGCGGTGATGGGGGAAATCGGCTTGGCCGGCGAGATCCGCGCGGTCGCGCAGACGGAGCGGCGCATCTCAGAATGCGCGCGGTTGGGATTCAGCCGCGTGTTGCTGCCCAAAGCCAATCTTCGAGGGCTGCGCCGCATTGAGGGCGTCGAGGTCTGCGGCGTGGACAGCATCGCCGAGGCCATCGCGTCGCTCGGACTATTGCGGGATTGACGAAAGCGCGTCTCGAAGAACGCGCCCGATCCATTCTTGAAAGGCATACATAGAAAGCGCCCTCTGCGCACAAACTAGGACAGATTTCAGACCGCGCTTCACGGCGCGTAAGTTTGAACGCAGGCGTTTCAGGCGCGCGGCCGAAACGCCATCATCTGAGAGGTGAGGTTTGTGAGCAAGGCAAAGCGCGTATTTGTGCTGCTTGCGCTGGTGGTGTTGGCGCTGAGCAGCTGCCTGTCCGACGAAACAGATGGGGCGCCCAGAGAAAGCGCCGCAGTTCCGGCGATTCCGGAGAAGCTGGAAATCGGCGGCGACGGCGTGCCCGTGCTGCGCGTCTATGACGTCGCTGCGGAGGAAATCGAGGAGATGAACCTCGAGGACTATGTGATGGGCGTCGTCGCCGGCGAAATGAAGAACGACTGGCCGATGGAGGCGCTCAAGGCACAGGCGATCCTCGCGCGCACCTTTGTGCTGAATTTCTGCGACACAAAGTCGTCGATGTACGAGGGCGCGGACATTTCCACGGACGTCAGCGAGGCGCAGGCCTATGCGCCTGAAAACATCAACGACCGCGTCCGTCAGGCGGTCGAGGAGACGGCGGGCATGGTGCTCAGCGCGGATGGAGAATATCCCTACGCTTGGTTCTTCGCTCACTCCGGCGGCATGACGGAATTGCCCTCCGTCGCGCTTGACTATGAGGATGAGGATCCGCAGTACCTGTCCGTGGTGGAATCGCCGGATTCGGAAGACGCGCCGGACGACGTCAAACAATGGACGGTGCGCTTTACCGAGGAGGAGGTGCTCGCAGCCGCGGCCGGAACGGGGCTTGAATTGAGCGACATCGAGAGCGTAGAGATCGGTGAGCGAGGAGAGTCCGGCCGAGCAAAGACGCTGCGCATCAATGGAACTGCAATATCCGCCCCGTCTTTCCGCATTCAGATCGGCGCAAACCGGCTGAAGAGCACGCTGATCGACAAAATCGAAGTGGACGAGGCGGGAAACGTCACCTTTGAAGGGCGTGGTTACGGCCACGGCGTCGGAATGTCCCAATGGGGCGCGTATGCGCTTGCAAACGAGGGAAAGAGCGCTGAAGAAATCGTTGAATACTACTTCAGCGGCGTAGATGTGGTCAACCTCTGGTAAGCATACGCGCATAATCGAATTTGGTCTGTGGAAAATCTAAAGATTAAAGCATATATTCTGTTGATAGACAAGCTCGCGGCCAATGCTACCGACTTCGGTTGGTTTCATGGCCGCGATTGTCTTTTTTACATGCGCATGGTATAATGGCAAAAAACGTTGGAGGATGCCATGAGATTGACGCGGCTCGCAGGGCTTGCGCTCGCGCTGATTCTATTGCTGACAGGCTGTTCGCCGATGGTCGAGGAGGAAAATTCAGAATCGCTTTCGGTCTATGCGACCTTTTATCCCATCTACGCCCTTGCCGAAATGGTGATTGGAGGCGTGCCGGATGTGGAGCTTCATTGCCTCGTCCAGCCGCAGGACGGCTGCCTGCGCAGCTATTCGATGTCCGACTGGGATCTTTCCTTGCTGGCGGCTTCTGCGGACGTCGTCATTGCCGGAGGGCGCGGCTTGGAATCGTTTGAGGGCACACTCGAAGCCCTTTCGGATCAGGCTTCAATCCTGCTGATTGAAGCGCTATCCGGATTGACGCTCTTCCAGGAGGACGAAGAGACGGACGAAGAATCCACGCATTTTGACGGTGCAAATCCGCACCTCTACATGTCGGTGGACGGCGCGATGTCGATTGTGGAAAACATCGAAACCGCAATGGCTTTGCTGGACGCGGATCACGCTGAAGACTATCGATCGAATGCGGCCGCAGCGCTTTCGGAACTGGAGGCGCTGAAGGCTGAGATCCAGCAAGAGACGGCGGACTGCGCCGGCCAAAGCGCAGCGGTTTTGAACGAGGCACTGGTCTATGCTGCGCAGGATTATGGTCTGGAAATTGCGACGACCATCGTTCGTGAAAGCGGCGAAAGGCTGTATGACAGCCAGTTTGAGCAATGCGTAGAAATGCTTGAACAGAGCGGCGCAAAGGTTGTGCTGATCGAGCGGCAGGCGCCCAAGCCGTTCGTCGATGAACTGGAAGCGGCGGGATTCGCCGTCGCGCAGATCGATGTATTGTCCACGCTCGGCGAAACGGACGGCGCACAGGGATATTTCGATGCGCTGCGCGAAAATGCCCGCGCCGTTGCCGAAGCGTTTTCGCGGGCAGAGGGCGAGGAGGTGGAAGGTTGAAACAGGTCACCATCTATACCGATGGCGCATGTTCCGGCAATCCCGGGCCGGGCGGCTGGGGCGCGATCCTCATTTACAAAGACACCCGGCTCGAACTCTCCGGCTACGAGGCGCACACGACGAACAACCGCATGGAGTTGCTTGCGCCCATTCAGGCGCTTTCCCGCCTGAAAGAGCCCTGCGAGGTCTGCGTCTATTCGGACAGCGCCTATCTCGTCAACGCCTTTCGCCAGCACTGGCTGGAAAACTGGGTGCGGCGGAATTGGGTCAAGAGCGACAAGAAGCCCGTCGAGAATCAGGATCTCTGGAAGGAAATCCTCGGTTATACGCAGAAGCATCGGATTCAGTGGATCAAAGTCAAGGGACATGCCGACAATCCGCTGAACAACCGCTGCGACGAACTCGCGACGGGCGAAATCAAGCGCCACCGGCTCGAAAACAGATGAAGGAAGTTATTTCGGCTCCTGGGGGTCTTCCCGGAGCCTGACTTTTTTTGCGGCGAGGCGGCGGCGGTCATCCGACATAGCGGCATAATGGCGGCGCGTGGTGTTGACGTCGGTGTGGCCCAACACGTCGGCGACGAGGTAGATGTCGCCCGTCTCGTGATAGAGGTTCGTGCCAAATGTCGATCGGAGTTTATGCGGGCTGAGGTGCTTTTTCAACGGCGCGGCCAGCTGGGCGTATTTCTTGACCATCACCTGCACGGCGCGCACCGAAATGCGCTGGTTCTGCAGGGAGAGGAACAGCGCGTCTTCATCGCCTGCGCGCGCCTCGACCTGTCTGCGCGCGTCCAGATACCTGTGAAGCACATCCGCAACCTCGTCAGGAAAGTACAAAATCGCCTGATTGCCGCCCTTCCGGGTGATGAGGAAGCCATTGATCGAAAAGTCAATGTCGTCAATATTCAAACCCACCAGCTCGCTGACGCGGATGCCGGTTCCCAGAAACAGCGTCAGAATGGCCAGATCGCGCAGCTTCGTGTGCTCATTATAGCGGCGCTGCCGTTCGGAAAGGCCTTCACCGCTTTCGACGGCATCGAGCATTCGCGCAACCTCATCGATTTCCAGCCGAATGATCGGCCGGTCATGCCTTTTAGGCATATCCACCAGCTTACTGACGTCAGATTGAATATATTCATTCTTAAACAAAAATTCATAAAAACTGCGCAGCGAGGAGAGCTTGCGCATCTTGCCGAGTTCAGCGTTCGTGCGTTCCGATTCATCCTTGACGTAGTAGCCGAGGTAGTCGAGGTAGGTGCGGATGTCGCGCGCAGTAACGCGGTCAAAATCGCTTTCGTCGAGGAGCTCGACCGATTTTCCGGCGAACTTGGGGAGCTCTGCGACGAGGAACTCGCAGAACATTTTCAAATCGCAGACGTAGGCGTAGCGGGTCATGGGTTGGGTCGTCGCATCGATGGCCTGAATGAATTCCGCACAGACGCCTGGCAATTCTTTGAGCACATCGCGCGTGAGCAACAGCAGCTGCTTGGCGCGCTGTTCGGCATAAGTGGGCATATAACGCCTCCTGTTCCTGAAAACTGGTTGTATCTTTTCGCAAAAGCTGTCTTTAACGCATAGATTTAAAGAGATATAAAACCCGCTGCCGCAGACGTCCCCTTCCCGCGGCAGCGCTGTTTCATTTCGGATCTTCCCGGTTCTTCAGATTTTCCAGATCTTCGAGCGTATGTCCGAACTCCTCGAGTCCCGTTCCATCGTCGATGATCTCGTCGATCTCGATGGCGTTGTAATCCGCGCCGGAGCGGACGCACTTCATACAGTTATCGCAGATCTTCGTTGGATCGAGATCGCACAGGTTGCACTGCCCGCAGTCGTCGCAGACCTTGCCGTCTTCCAAGACGCACATCCTCCGCTCGGTCATTGCGTCCGCCTCCTCTCCAACGGTTCTATTATACACGCATTTTCAGAAATTTGCAAGCGATCTTCGGAAAGGCCGTCGAATTTGCGGATTATCTCTGCTCACATACGCTCTACTCGATCACCTGTTCGCGCAGCTTGTTGATCGAGCGCTTGACGGCGTCGCGGCTGTTGCCCCAGGGCTTGTCCTCGTTGCGATAGTCGAACTTGAGCGTAAACCACTCAATTTCCTTTTCCAGACGCTCAAAGTTTTCGATTTCCAGATCGACCAGCGTATCGACGAATTGCTTGAGCCGTTCACCCGACAGGTGCTTGGGCGCCATGGCCAGCGATTCTCGATAGTGCTTTAAGCACATTCCCTTTGATTTGGCAAAAAGCGCAGGAAATTCAGCTTCGTGTTTGTACATATAGAGCAATGTATAAATATATCGCTCCATATTGTCCGCAAGGCGCTCGCAGAGCACGCAATGACCGCTGATGTCCTCCAGTTCACCCGCCGTTTCGACCACGCCGGCGCCCTTTTTCGGGCCGATGCGCTTATAGACCGGCTTTCCGGCCTCTTCCGCCGCTGCATCCTTCATGCGCTTCGCGTGATCTCCCAGCCGGCGCAGCGTCTCCTTGAGGTGCGTGTGGGTCATCAGCCCCAATCCCAACCGGTTTCCGGCGTCGTAGAGTTGCCGAAAATGCCGCGTACAAAAGCCCTTTTGATTGACATCGATGCGCTGATCCGGCTCCATGACCGATTCGCCGAGGAAATAGTTGACGTTGGCCGCCTCCACCTTCGCGTTCAACAGGCAGAGCGGACATTCACAATCCTGCCGGTAAGCCTCCCAGACCGGCGCGGTGTCGATGTGCTGCTTCAAAGCCGCCACCTCCAAATGATGGGGATCATTTCCCAAATTCACATCCTTTATCATTGTAACAGAGTTTTGAGAAAAACGCAATTGTAAATCCCTCTCGCGCTGAAGTTCGCAGCAGACGGATCGCTCGGGCGAATTCTTACCGCCCGGAGCGCCGCCCGAGCTCAGGTTTGCAACGGGCGGATCGCGAATCTCCACGGTTCGGAGCGTCGCTCTGGACAAAATTCAAAAATGTTGATGGCGAACACAAAAAGGCGAAAGCCAACGCCTTCGCCCGTCTCATTACGCCTTTTGCTTAAAGGAATGCCGGCATTTTCCGCAGGTAACCGTCACTTCGCCGACTTTGCGCGGCAACCGCAGCAGCGTGTGACATTCAGGACATTTGAAATACTTGTACTTGCGGATATTCTTCAGGCGGACGAACGCCTGCGAGCATTTCGTCTTGAAGGTTGCGCGCAATTGCAGATACTTTCGGTTTTCTGCCGACCGCTTTTCAATATTGCGCGAGAAAATGCGGAAGATAATCCACACATACGACGCCAGTCCGAGAAGGTTGAGTACCCAGCTGGCGAAGAACGACGACACGAGCAACAACACCAGCGCGAAGATCAGAATCGCGAAGGAGAGCTCGTCCGGGCCGTTGCGCCCTACCATGAAGCGGCGCAAGCTGCTCTTGATCTTTTCCCAGAATGACATGTGATCCACTCCCTGTCCTAAGTTGGCCCTTTGGCCGAAGTTCGGAAATCCGTCTGGAATTCCGCAAAACTACCCCCGCTGCGGTTCTATCCTCAAGAATTTCAAATACCTTCTAGCAATAGCGCATGCCGCCATAATAGCCGCCGGGGCTGCAACAACCGTTGCACAGGCAGCTGCAAAGCGCCTGGCTCAGACAACAGATTGCGCAGGGATTGCTGCAAATGGCGGACGGAATGTTGAAGCCGTGTTCCTCGCCGTTGGTCTGGTAGAAATGGCTGCTGCCCTCCAGACGGCTGAGAAGCGACCGATACTCGAAATTGTTGGGATCCATGCTGACCGCCTGCCGAGCATAATTGAGCGCGGCGATGCGGTTGCCCAGCCCCAGATTGGCCTCTCCTGCGAGAAAATACCACTCCGCCGTGCGCTCGTTCATTTCCTCCAGCAGGTGCAGCGCCTCCTGAAAGTGCCGGGCCTGAATATAGTTGCGAACGGCCTGCATCCGCGGCGAGGACTGCGTATAGCCACCCTGCGAGCGGCCGCCATAGCCGCCGTAGCCGCCATAATTGCCGTAATTGCCATAATTCCCGTAGCCGCCGTAGTTGCCATAGGGATTGGAATTCCCGTAAGAAGAATTGCCATAGCCGCCATAGCCCTGATGCGACTGGCTGCTTCCGGAAGTCCCTTCCCGGCGCATCTTCATAATCGTGGAATACGCCTCGTTGACTTCCTTCATCTTGGCCTCGGCGGCAGCCGAGCCGTTGTTGACGTCCGGATGGTATTTCCGTGCGAGTTCCCGGTAGGCCTTTTTGATTTCGTCCTCGGACGCGTTGGGAGAGACGCCCAGAACGCGATACGGATCTTGCATTACTTTTCTCCTTTGCTGTCGGTCTCTCGTTTTTTCTGGATCTGCACATACCGGCTCCATACGCCGGAATAGAGCACATTGCGAAGCAGATCGGCGTCCTGAACGATCGGCATCCGCTCAAACTCCTGCGTACAGTCGGCGACCATCATCGTCAGCGCGTCCTTGCACATCGCTTCAAAATCAGGGCGCTCGCGAAACGGCTTGAGTGGATTGAAGCGATTGTGGCGGACATCGCCCGGCAGGTCGTCATAGGCATCCATGAAATAGATAAACCGTCCGAGTCCGTCGCCCATGATGCGCAGCGATTCCGACCAGTAGCCGTCGTCGTAGCAAAACAACTCGCCCAGCATCCGTCCGGTGCTGTTGACCGGGGCGTCGATGTCGCCCTCCGGGCGCGATTCGATTTCATGGATTTCCCGAAGCCACGATTCGATTGCGGCGCACTTGTCCGGATGGCGCTCGGAAACCCTGCGGTAGCCGCGCTTGAGCAGCTTTGCCTCGCCGAGCGATACGGCGCTATGCTCGTCCGTCCAATTGTCCAGACACTTGTAGTAGGCCAGCGCGACGTTCATATCCGCGACGTACTCGAGCGGCTTGCAGACCGCGTAGGCGTGCCGTTTGAGAGGATGCGTCGGGCAGCGCTCCTCTCCCCGCTCCTCCTCCGGCTCGTACAGCGCCGCCAGCAGGATGCCCAGAAAGGTGAGATCATAGCTGAGCGTCGAGGCGCCCACCCATCCGTGGCGCCTGCGCAACACGCGGCATAATCCGCAATAGACGGCGCGAAAGCGGGCATTCTGAGCATCGTTCAGCGCGGATTGATTGGGAACAATGTATCCGAACAACGCCAACCCCACCCTTGCCTTTCTCTCATTGCTATTATATCGCGTAATTGTAAACGCCAGATCAACTTTCACCCGCATTCCGAAGGCGAAATTCAGATTTTACTTTTTGTCTGCGTCGTCGTTGACCGGCTCGTAGGTCGCGTCGTATCCGCCGTCGTCGTTGGGCTGCGCGTCGGAATTCCAGATCGTCTGCCCCGCCGCGGACAGCGCGCGCTCGATCTCCTCGCAAGCGCGGAGGATGGCCGGGCGATCCTTGGCCTTGCGCGCGCGGTGCAGCTCCTTGACCAGATCCTGCATCCGCCGCTTGTCCTCGCGGCTGAGCTTCTTCATGGCGAACTCGGCCTGTTGGACGAGGTTGTCCGCCCGGTTTTCCAGCTCCGCCTCTTCCTTCCTGCGCGCGTCCTCGGCGGCATAGGTCTCCGCATCGCGCATCGCCTGCTCGATCTCCCGCTGGCTCAAATTCGACGAATTGGTGATGGTGATCGCCTGCTGCTTGCCCGTGCCGAGATCCCGCGCGGAGACGTTGACGATGCCGTTGGCGTCGATGCTGAACGTCACCTCGATCTGCGGAACGCCGCGCGGTGCGCGCCGGATGCCGTCGAGCCGGAACTTGCCCAGCGTCCGGTTTTCCGAGGCGATCGGGCGCTCGCCCTGAAGCACATGGATTTCGACGGAGCGCTGGAAGCTCGCCGCGGTCGTGAAGATCTGGCTGTGCTGAACCGGCAGCGTCGTATTGCGGTCAATGATGCGCGAAAACACGTTGCCCACCGTCTCGATGCCCAGCGACAGCGGCGTCACATCCAGCAAGAGCAGGCTCTTGACGTCGCCGCCCAGCACGCCGCCCTGAAGCGCCGCGCCGATGGCGACGCACTCGTCAGGATTGATCCCCTTGAACGGCTCCTTGCCGGTAAAGCGCTTGACGGCCTCCTGCACGGCGGGAATGCGCGTCGATCCGCCGACGAGCAGCACCTTGCTCAAGTCCGACGGCCGAAGCCCGGAATCCGCCATCGCCTGCTGCACCGGTCCCATCGTGGAATCGACCAGGTGGCGGGTCAGTTCATCGAATTTTGCGCGCGTCAGCGACAGATCCATGTGCTTCGGCCCACTCCGGTCAGCCGTCAGAAACGGCAGGTTGACCGTCGCGACCGTCGTGCTCGACAGCTCGATCTTCGCCTTCTCCGCGGCTTCGCGCACGCGGCAGAGCGCCGCCTCGTCGCGCGAAAGGTCGATGCCCGTCTCGGACTTGAACATCTTGACCAGATAGTCCGTCACGCACTGATCGAAGTCGTCGCCGCCCAGATGGTTGTTGCCCGCCGTCGCGAGCACCTGGATGACGTCGGCGTTGATGTCGAGGATCGAGACGTCAAACGTCCCGCCGCCGAGGTCGTAGACCATAATCTTCTGCGGCTCCTCGCGGTCGATGCCATAGGCCAGCGCCGCGGCGGTCGGCTCGTTGATGATGCGGCGGACGTTCAAGCCCGCGATCGTGCCGGCGTCCTTGGTCGCCTGACGCTGAGCATCGGAAAAATAGGCCGGCACCGTGATGACCGCTTCGGTCACCGGCTCTGCGAAGTAGTCCTCGGCATCCTTCTTGAGTTTCTGGAGAATCATGGCCGAGATTTCCTGCGGCGAATACTTTTTTCCATCGATGTTGACCCGGTAATCCGTGCCCATCTGACGCTTGATGGAGCTGATGGTGCGCTCACTGTTGGTGACGGCCTGTCGCTTGGCCATCTGGCCAACCAGGCGCTCGCCGTTCTTTGTAAAGGCGACGACCGACGGCGTCGTGCGCCCGCCTTCAGAATTTGAAATGACGACGGCCTCCCCGCCCTCATACGCGGCCACGCAGGAGTTCGTCGTTCCCAAGTCGATTCCTATAATTCTGGACATATCTCTCATCCTCCACATTCACCGGGCAAGGCTGAAGGCACAGCCGCCTTCGATCCTTGAACTCTGAATTGTATTCTATCGGATATTTATCAACTGGACATGAACGGAAATCGGAAATTTTGTTGACAATTTGTAACCAAACAACACTGCGGCGCTGTACAGAGCCGGCCAGATGAAAAACCGCACGGAGTCTGCGTATAAAGCCGGATTCCGGCTTGCTGTTCCTTATAAACAAACCAAAGTCTGTAGAAATAAATATGCATATTGTGAATATAGTTCAAAAATTCAATATATAATAATTCATGGTCTGTTGAAAAAACAACTTCCACGATTCGGAAAAATCTGGTATAATATGGCTATTCCCAATATAAGGAGAAGATCATTGAACATTCTGGATGTCATTGCAAGGGAGATGTCCCTCCCTCTGGATCGCGTCGCCGCCGTCGTTGACCTGCTGGACTCTGGCGCCACCGTTCCCTTCATCGCCCGATACCGAAAGGAGCGAACGGGAAGCATGGACGATCAGACCCTTCGCGCGCTCAGCGAGCGGTTAGAGCGCCTTCGTGCGCTCGACAAGCGCCGCGCCGAAATCCTGCGCCTGATCGATGAACAGCAGGCCCTGACCCCGGAGCTGAGCGCGAAGATTGCCGCGGCGGATACGCTCGCAGCGCTCGAAGACCTCTACCGGCCGTACCGTCAAAAGCGCAGAACGCGCGCCTCGATTGCCGCCGAAAGGGGCCTCTCCCCTCTCGCTTCGCTGCTCATGCTTCAACAGCCATTTTCTGGAACGCTCGAATCGCAGGCGAGGCGGTTTGTCTCTGAGGAAAAGGGCGTCGTAGACGTTGAAGCGGCGCTGAGCGGCGCGCGCGACATCGTCGCCGAGCGCATGTCCGACGACGCTGATTGCCGCGGCAGGCTGCGCAGCGCGTTTGTCCGAACAGGCGGCGTTTCAACCGCCGCGGTTTCTGAAGAGGACAGCGCATATGCAATGTACTATCATTATGCAGAGCCGGTTTCGCGTATTCCAGATCATCGCGTTCTCGCCATCAACCGCGGCGAGCGCGAGGGTTTTCTGAAGGTCAAGCTGGACATGGACGGCGATGCGGCACTCGATATCCTTCGACGCTCGTTCATCCGCCGCGGGAGTTCCACGCAGGAACAGCTTGAGCTTGCGGCAGAGGACGCATGGGACCGCTTGATTGAGCCTTCGCTCGAACGGGAAATTCGCACAATGCTCACGGAGCGCGCTTCGGCGGCCGCCATTGAAGTCTTCGGCAGCAACCTGCATCAGCTGCTCATGCAGCCGCCGGTCAAGGGACATGTGACGCTGGGCGTCGATCCCGGCTATCGCACGGGCTGCAAGCTCGCCGTCGTGGACGCGAATGGCAAGGTACTCGAAACGGGCGTCGCGCACTTCACCATCCCCGGCATGGACCGCCGCCGCGAGGAAGCCAAGGGGATCGTCGGCGGGATGATTCGCCGGCACGGCGTGACCGCCATTGCCATCGGAAACGGCACTGCATCGCGCGAAGCGGAAGCCTTTATCGCGGAGCTGATCGGCACGCTTTCCGGCGACATTCGATATGCGATCGTCAATGAGGCCGGCGCATCCGTCTACTCCGCCTCCAAGCTTGGCGCAGAAGAATTCCCGGACTTCGATGTCTCGCTGCGGAGCGCGGTTTCCATCGCACGCAGGCTTCAGGATCCGCTCGCCGAGCTGGTCAAGATCGATCCAAAATCCATTGGCGTCGGACAATATCAGCATGATTTGAAGGAATCCGAGCTGAACCGCAAGCTGGCCGGCGTCGTTGAAGATTGCGTGAATGCGGTCGGCGTTGAGCTGTCCACCGCTTCGGCGGCGCTTCTGACGCACATCGCGGGAATTGGCCCGACGCTTGCGAAGAACATCGTCGCCTACCGCGAAGAAAACGGCTTTCAATCTCGAAATCAGCTCAAAAAGGTGCCGAAACTCGGGCCGAAGGCATTTGAGCAGGCTGCAGGTTTTCTTCGTCTTGCAGATTCAAAGGACGTGCTGGACGCCACCGCGGTGCATCCGGAATCCTACCCCGCCGCGCGGGCTCTGATCGAACGGCTGGGCTACCGCCCGGAGGACGTGCGCGGCGGCGCGCCGGCGGAACTGCGCGAACGCGCGAAGAAGATCGGCCTGTCCAGTCTGGCTGAATCGCTGGGCATCGGCGAGCCGACGCTGCGGGACATCATCGACGAATTGGTCAAACCGGGGCGCGATCCGCGCGAGGATCTGCCGCCGACGATCCTGCGAAGCGACGTGCTCGACATGGACGATCTCAAGCCCGGCATGAAGTTGCGCGGCACGGTGCGCAATGTGATCGACTTCGGCGCGTTTGTTGACATCGGCGTTCATCAGGATGGGCTTGTGCACATTTCCAAACTGTCCCGCCGCTTTGTCAGGCATCCTTCCGAGGTCGTGAAGGTCGGGGACGTCGTGGAGGTCTGGGTGCTCGACGTGGACAAAAAGAAAAAGCGAATCTCGCTTTCGATGGTTGAACTGGACTGATCTTTCCTTTTCCCGGGAAGAGCCGCCGCGAGGGGCAGGCGAATCCGTCCGGAAAAAAGCGCAATATCAAACCCCGCCGTTTTCGCGGCGGGGTGATCTTATGGGGATTGAATTCAGATTTCATCACTGGGATTGTCCGATTCCGGCGCATTCGTCTCGCTCTCTTGTCCCGCCTCGTCCGAGGATTCCTCTTCCGCATCCTCCTCGGCCTCTGCGCGGGCGACGCAGACGACCCTGCATCCCTCTTCGACGCGCATCAGGCGAACACCCTGCGTGTTGCGGCCGAGCACGGAGATGTCGGCCACGGGCATCCGGATGATCGTGCCGTCGTCGGTAATCAGCAGGATGTCCTCGTCGTCGTGCACGAGCAATTGCCCGGCGAGCTGGCCGACCTTCGCAGTGAGGTTCATCGCCTTGATGCCCTTGCCGCCGCGGCTCTGCACGCGGTATTCGTCCAGCTCCGTGCGCTTGCCGTAGCCGAGCTCCGTGATGGACAGCACCAGCGCGCCTTCCTCGACGATCGACATTGCAACGACCGAGTCGCCGTCGTCCAGTTCGATGGACTTCACGCCCATGGCATTGCGACCCATCGGGCGCATGTCGCTTTCCGGGAAGCGGATGGCCATGCCGCCATGCGTGCCGAGCAGCACTTCGCCGCTGCCATCGGTCAGCGCGACGCCGATCAGTTCGTCATCCTCGCGCAGCACCATGGCGATCAGGCCGGATTTGCGCAGGTTTGTGAATTCGCTCAGCTCCGTGCGCTTGATGATGCCGTTCTTCGTGGCCATGACGAGGTAATGTCCCGAAACCTTCTCCGCGGGGACCGGCAGCATCGCCGAGACCTTTTCGCCGGGATCGAGCTGCAGCAGGTTGATGATGGCCGTGCCGCGCGCCGTGCGCCCTGCTTCGGGGATCTCATAGCAGTTGAGCTGGTAGACGCGGCCGCGGTTGGTGAAGAACATCAGCGGATCGTGCGTCGAGGTGACGTACATCTGATCGACGAAATCCTCCTCGCGCGTAGTTGCGCCGACGATGCCCTTGCCGCCGCGCCGCTGCGCGCGGTAGGTGTCCTTCGGCAGACGCTTGACATAGCCGCAGTGCGTCAGCGTGACGACCATGTCCTCCTCGTCGATCAGGTCGAGCATGTCGATTTCGCCGTCCATGGCCGTGATCTCGGTGCGGCGCTCGTCGGCATACTTGCGGCGGATCTCGCTGATCTCGTCGCGGATGATGCCGAACACGAGCTTCTCATCAGCCAGCACACTTCGGTAGTAGGCAATCTGCTTCTGCAGCTCGGCGTACTCGGCTTCAAGCTTGTCGCGCTCCAGTCCGGTCAGGCGCTGGAGGCGCATGTCCAGTATGGCCTGGGCCTGGCGTTCGGTCAGGCCGAAGCGCGTCATCAATCCATCGCGGGCATCCTGCGGCGTGCGGCTGCCGCGGATCAGCGCGATGACCTCGTCGATGTTATCGAGCGCGATGAGCAGGCCTTCCAGAATGTGGCTGCGCGCCTCTGCCTTGTCCAGATCGTACTTCGTGCGCCTGCGAATGACGTCCACCTGGTGCTCGATGTAGTGGTGGATCATCTGCTTGAGCGAAAGCACCTTGGGCACGCCGTCCACCAGGGCGAGCATGATCGCACCGAACGTGTCCTGCATCTGAGTGTGCTTGTACAGCGTATTCAGCACGACGTTTGCATTCGTGTCCCGCTTCAGCTCGATGACGATGCGCATGCCCTTGCGGTCGGACTCATCGCGGATGTCGGAGATGCCGTCGACGGTCTTGTCGTGCACCATCTCGGCGATCTTCTCGATCAGCTTCGCCTTGTTGACCATATAGGGAATCTCGGTCACGACGATGCGGTGGCGGTTGCCGGGCATCTCCTCGATCTCGCTCTTAGCGCGCACAATGATGCGGCCGCGGCCCTCGTGATAGGCGTCATAGATGCCGCGCCGGCCGAGAATGACGCCGCCGGTCGGAAAATCCGGTCCCTTGATGTGCTGCATCAGGTCGTCCACGGTGCAATCCGGGTTGTCCAGCATGCAGATCACGCCGTCGATGACCTCGCCCAGATTGTGCGGCGGAATGTTGGTCGCCATGCCGACCGCAATGCCCGACGAA
Source organism: Candidatus Faecivicinus avistercoris (assembly GCA_018716805.1). Lineage (GTDB taxonomy): Bacteria > Bacillota > Clostridia > Christensenellales > Aristaeellaceae > Faecivicinus > Faecivicinus avistercoris. Next base: position 39,525 of record DVJL01000032.1, read on the forward strand.
CCGTTGACCAGCAGGTTTGGAAAGCGCGCCGGCATGACCGCCGGCTGCATCAGCGTCTCATCGAAGTTCGGGTAGAAGTCGACGGTCTCCTTTTCGATGTCGCGCACCATCTCCATCGACAGCTTGGACAGCCGCGCCTCGGTATAGCGCATTGCGGCCGCGCCGTCGCCGTCCACGGAGCCAAAGTTTCCCTGCCCATCGACGAGCAGGTAGCGCGTGGAGAAATCCTGCGCAAGGCGAACCATCGCATCGTAGACGGATCTGTCGCCGTGCGGATGGTATTTGCCGAGCACGTCGCCGACGATGCGCGCCGATTTGCGGAACGGCTTGTCCGGCGTGATGCCCAGCTCGTTCATGGCGTAGAGAATCCTGCGATGCACGGGTTTCAGTCCGTCGCGCACATCCGGAAGCGCGCGGCTGACGATGACCGCCATCGCATAGGAGATAAACGATTTTTTTAACTCATCCTCGATGTTCAACGGCATGATGTGGCCGATATTCTTGTCATCCGTCAAGTGACTGTCCTCCGTTTCATCAGATATCCAGGTCGGCGACGAGCTTGGCGTTCTCCTCGATAAACTCCTTGCGCGGCTCGACCTTGTCGCCCATCAGCAGCGTGAACAGCTCGTCGGCGGCAATGGCATCCTTCATCTCGACGCGGTACATGCTGCGCGTCTCGGGATTCATCGTGGTCTCCCAGAGCTGCTGGTAGCTCATCTCGCCCAGGCCCTTGTACCGCTGGATGTCGGGCTTTGCGTCGCGCCCCATCTCGTCGAGCAGGCGCTGCAATTCCTCGTCGGAATAGACGTAGCGCTCCGTCTTGCCGCGCGTGACCTTGTACAGCGGCGGCTGGGCGGCGTAGACGTAGCCGTCCTCGATCAACTTCGGCATGAAGCGATAGAAGAACGTCAAGAGCAGGATGCGGATGTGGCTGCCGTCGACGTCGGCGTCGGTCATGCACACGATGCGGTGATACCGCAGCTTCGACGGATCAAAGCTGTCGCCGAAGCCGGCGCCAAACGCGGTGATCATCGCCTTGATCTCAGCGTTGGACAGCGCCTTGTCGATGCGCGTCTTTTCGACGTTCAGGATCTTGCCGCGCAGCGGCAGAATGGCTTGGAAGTGGCGGTCGCGGCCCTGCTTGGCGCTGCCGCCTGCCGAATCGCCCTCGACGATGAAGATTTCGCACTTCGAGGGATCCCGCTCGGAGCAATCGGCCAGCTTGCCCGGCAGCGCAGCGGATTCCAGCGCAGTCTTTCTGCGCGTCAGGTCGCGCGCCTTGCGCGCCGCCTCCCTCGCCCGAGCCGCGGACAGGCACTTGTCCAGCACGGCCCGCGCCGCCGCCGGCGTCTCCTCGAAATAGGTCGCCAGCTTCTCGCTGACCAGCGAATCGACCAGCGGGCGGATTTCAGAATTGCCGAGCTTCGTCTTGGTCTGTCCCTCAAACTGCGGCTCGATCAGCTTGACCGAGACGACCGCCGCCAGCCCTTCGCGAACATCCTCGCCGCTCAGGCTCTGGTCGGTGGACTTGATCGCGCCGGTGCGCTTGCCGTAGTCGTTGATGACGCGGGTCAGCGCGTTGCGAAATCCCGCCAGATGCGTGCCGCCTTCGGGCGTATGGATGTTGTTCGCAAACGAAAACACGTTTTCCGTAAATCCGTCGTTCCACTGCAGGGCGACCTCCACCGTCGAACCGTTTTTGAAGCCCTCGATGTAGATCGGATCCTTGAACAGCGGCTCCTTGTTCTTGTTCAGGTACTCGACGAACGACACGATGCCACCCTCGTAGTGATAGGTGCGCTCGATGTGCGGCTCGACGCGCTCGTCCACCATCGTGATGCGCACGCCCTTGTTCAGAAACGCCATCTCGCGCATGCGCGTCTTGAGCACGTCAAAGCTGAAATCGCCCGTCTCAAAGATGCCCGGCTCGGGATCTTCGCCGGTCTTGACGTCCGGCCAGAAGGTGATCGTCGTGCCGGTGCGGTCGGTCGCGCCGACGACCTTGAGGTCGTAGAGGATCTTTCCGCGCTCGTACTCCTGCTGATAGATCTTGCCGTCCTGATAGACGTTGACCTGCAGGTGCTTCGACAGCGCGTTGACGACCGACGCACCCACGCCGTGCAGGCCGCCGGAGACCTTGTATCCCCCACCGCCAAACTTGCCGCCCGCATGGAGCATCGTCAGACAGACCTCCACCGCCGGACGGCCGACCTTCGGATGAATGCCCACCGGAAAGCCGCGGCCGTTGTCCGAAACGGTGACGGAGCCGTCTGCGTGCAGCGTAATCAGGATCGTGTCGCAAAAGCCGGCAAGCGCCTCGTCGATGGCGTTGTCGACGATTTCGTAGACGAGGTGATGCAGTCCGCGCTCGTCCGTGGAGCCGATATACATGCCCGGACGGCGGCGCACCGCCTCCAACCCCTCGAGAATCTGGATCTGACTTTCGTCGTAATGATTTTCGTGATTCTGATTCATGGCATTCCCTCACACCGCGCTGGGCGCGTCTCAATGAATTTTTCCTTCTATTATATTATACCACTTTTCTGCACTTTTTTCCATACCTACTGAGCCTGCGAGCAAACTTTAACCAATTTCACCACAGGAGTTAATCCGCGCACCTGACGGCTGGCAGAAAATGTACTTTTCCCGATGAAAAGTTGTGGTTTTAACAATGACCCGCTATGATTTTGGCAGGGGGCGATGGACATGATTCGGCTGCTCTCGATGGATCTGGATGACACGCTGCTTCGCAGCGACAAGACGATCTCCCCATTGACGCTCAAGACGCTTGACCGCTGCCGCGAGAAGGGCGTTCTGACCGCGTTCAACACCGCGCGCGGCGAGATCCACTGCACTTCTTTGATCGAACAGGCAAAGCCGGATTTCGTCATCTCCAGCGGCGGTGCGATGATTACGCGCGGAGGCGAGCTGGTGGACGCGCTGGCGTTCACACCGGCGCAGACGCGCCGGCTGATCGACCTCGGACGGAGAGAAAACTGTCCGATCACCGTCGATACCGCCGGCGATTACTTCTGCAACGACCCGGATTACGCCCTGCACTATCCCGCCGGCTGGAGCCGCGCGACCTATTCGGATTTTTCCGACTTTCGCGAACCGGGACTGAAGATCTGCATGGAATTGCCCAATCCGGCGACCGCCGCGCGGATTGCCGCCGAAGTCGACTGCGACTGGCTGGGCTTTGCCGGCGGAAATTGGTATAAATTTACCCGCCACGGCGCGACCAAGGAAGGCGCGCTCGAGCGGCTCGGCGCGCGCACGGGCATCACATGGGCGGAGATGGCCGCCTTTGGCGACGATTTCAGCGACATCGGCTCGCTCAAGCGCTGCGGCTTTGGCATTGCGATGGCCAACGCCATCCCCGAAGTGCGCCAGGCCGCCGACGGCATCGCCGCGAGCAACGACAGCGACGGCGTCGCCCGCTGGATCGAACAGAACGTGCTGAAGGACTGATCTTAGTGCGGCTGCAAAGCGCTGATGAGGAATCTGCGCAGAGACCTCAGGGAATCCTCCAGAAATAGAAAACGGGCCGGATCTCATTCAATCCGGCTCGTTTTTTCATTTCTCGCGGACGTAGACCACGACGTCGCGTCTTCCCAGGTGATTCACCACGCCGCCCGCGCGGGATTCCAGATAGCGCATGCCCGCTTTCTGCATCACGCGGCCGGAATTCGGGTTTTCAACATCGTGCTTGGCGAGCACGCGGCTCACGCCGTGCGCGAAGAGCCATTCGATGAGCGCGTTCAACGCCTCGGCGGCATAACCCTTGCCCCACGCCGCACGCGAAAGGCAGTATCCAACTTCGACCTCGTCGCCTTGATCGTCCACCACGCCGATGGAACCAACCGGCTCTCCCATCTCTTTCGGCACGATTGCCCACTCCATCGACTGTGATTCCGCCCATTGTGCAAGCACCGCGCGCGTATCCGCCACGCTCTGGTGCGTCGGCCACGTCAGGAATTTCGTCACCGCATCGTCGGACGCCCAGTTGTCAAACATCGCCTGCGCGTCGTCCAACGCAAACGGCCTGAGAATCAGCCGCTCCGTCTCAATGTTTCGCTCAAAAACCGGCCCATTCATATTCATTTCTCCTCCCGATCCAATTCCAGCCGGCAGATGCCGCCCTCGACGCGCACTTCGCGAAAGCCCGCCGTGAGGTACATTCGGACGGCTGCTTCGCGCTCCAAAGGGAGCTCGGCAAACAGCCGCTCCACTTCGGGTCGCGCGAAGGCGTGTTCCGCCAGCAGGCGAAGTCCTTCGCAGCCGCAGCCGCGGTTCCGATGCGCATGCTCGATCAGCACGCCCGTGCCGTGCGCGTCCGATTCCATGTCGTAGTAATAGGCGACCTCGCCGACAAACGCGCCCAAATCCTCGTCGAACAGATAGGCGCTGTATCTCGACGGCTCCCGCCACAGCCAGACGTCGCGCCAGAAGCGCCAGTCCGACATCGGAAAATCAATGCAGCCGGTGGCAACGTCATAACCCGGGGCATCGACTGGCTGGCCGCGGTTGTAGGCCATCGTCTCCGGCTGAGCGAGCAGACGGCGGCGGTAATCCATCTCCCGAAGCCCGGGAACATGCAGCTTCAATCTCGGCCTCATTCCATCACCTGCAGGATCATGCACTTGAGGTACTTCGTCTCCACCGCCTGCGGCAGAATCGGGTGATCCTTGCCCTGCGTGCGGAACTCGACCAGCCGGATGCGCTTCTTTGCATCGCGCGCCGCCTCGTTGACCATCGTCTGAAACGCCTCGGGCAGCACATGCTGCGAACACGAGCACGTCACCAGAAAACCGCTCGGACGCACGAGCTTCAGCCCGCGCAGGTTGATCTCCTTGTACCCCCGCAGCGCGGCCGGCAGCGCCGCCTTGTTCTTTGTGAAAGCCGGCGGATCCAGCACGACCAGGTCGAACTTTTCTTCCGCATCGGTCAGCTCGCGCAGGTGGTCGAAGCAGTTGTGCGCTTCAAAAGCGACGTTTTCCAGCCTGTTGATCCGCGCGTTCTCGCGCGCGACCTCCAGCGCATCCTCGGAAATGTCCACGCCGAGCACGCTCTCTGCGCCGTACTTCGCCGCGTGCAGCGAAAACGACCCGTTGTGGCAAAAGCAATCCAGCACGCGCGCGCCGGGGCACAGCGGCGCGATCGCCGCGCGGTTCTCCTTCTGATCGAGGAAAAAGCCCGTCTTCTGCCCGCCCCGGACGTCCACCAGAAAGTGGATGCCGTTTTCCACCATGTCCACGCGCTCCGGCACGGCGCCGCGCAGCAGACCCGTCGTCAGCTCCATGCCCTCCAGGCGGCGGACCGGAACGTCCGAGCGCTCGTAAATGCCGTCTGGCTGAACGATTTCCATCAGCAGGTCGCACAGCATGTCCTTGATGCGATCGATGCCGAGCGAGAGCGACTGCATCACCAGCGTGTTGGCAAACTTGTCCACCACCAGCCCCGGCAGGAAATCCGACTCCGAATAGACCAGCCGGCAGCTCTCCGGATCGCACAGCCGCTGGCGGTACGCCCATGCGTCGCGGATCCGGCGCTCGAAGAACGCGCGGTCGCACGGCTCGTCGTTGCGCGTGAGGATGCGCAGGCTGATCTGCGAATGTGGATTGTAGAATCCACGGCCGATAAATTTGCCCCGGAAGTCCTTCACATCCACGATGTCGCCATTTTCAAAGCCGCCGTCCACGCGGTCAATCTCCGAAGCGTAGATCCACGGGTGCCCGCCGCGCACGCGCGTCTCCCGGGTCTTGCGAAGCGTTACACTCGCCATTGTCTATTCCCTCCCCTTATTCTTGCCTTCCAGCCGGCGCATCAGTTCCGAAAGCTCCGCGGCGGTCAGCATCCGCCACTGTCCCGGCTTCAGTCCGCCCAAGCGGATGTTCATGATCCGCACGCGCCTGAGCGAAACCACCCTGCAGCCCAGCGCCTCGCACATCCGGCGAATCTGGCGGTTCAGCCCCTGTACGAGCACGATGTTGAACGACCGCTCGCCCGTGCGCCGCACGCGGCAGGGCAGCGTCACCGTATCCAGTATCGGCACGCCCGCCGACATCTTCTCCACGAACGACGGCGTCACCGGCCGGTCGATCACGACCTCGTACTCCTTCTCGTGCCTGCCCGCCGCGCGCAGGATTCGGTTGACGATTTCGCCATCGCTGGTCAGCAGCAACAGCCCCTGCGAATCCTTGTCCAGACGGCCGATTGGGAACACGCGCTCCGGATAGCCGAGGTAATCCACCACGTTCATCGGCTCGCGCGGGTCGGCCGTGCAGACGATGCCCACCGGCTTGTTCAGCGCAATGTAGACCTTTTCACAGCGCCCGGCCAGCGCTCTGCCGTCCACCAGAACTTCCATTCCGGGTTCGACGCGGTCGCCCAGGCCGCCGGCGCGCCCATCGATCCAAACGCGCCCTTCGGCGATGAGGCGGTCCGCCTCGCGCCGCGAGCAGTAGCCGCTGTCCGCGATGAACTTGTTCAGCCGAACGCCCCGATCCTCCAAAGCGCACACTCTCCTTCCAGACAAAGACCAAATCCCGCCGTCCGGCGGGGTGCAGCAAAAACGAATCGGCGAAGTCCCACTCCTCCGTTGGCCTGACTGAAGTCCGCCGCGTCACACATAGTCCTGCCAGTCTCCTTCGGGCTGTGCGCCCGTCAGGCTGCCCTCGCCGCACAGGCCGGGAAAGCCCTGCTGCCGGAGCGCCTCGTAGAGCACGATTGCGACGGAATTCGACAAATTCAGCGACCGCGCTTCCGGCCGCATCGGAATTCGGATACAGCGGTCGTAATGCTCTGAAAGCATCGCTTCGGGCAAGCCCTTTGTCTCGCGGCCAAATACGAGAAAATCCCCATCGGCGTAGCGCACGCCAGCGTAGTCGCGCGGAGACTTCGTCGAAGTGAACCAGAAATTGGCCTCCGGATAGGCTGCGCGGAACGCCGCCCAGCTCTCGTGCACCTCCAGCTTCATCAACCGCCAGTAATCCAGTCCGGCGCGCTTCAAGTATTTGTCCGACAGCTCAAAGCCCAGCGGTTCGATCAGATGCAGCATCGCGCCGGTCGCCGCACACGTTCGGGCGATGTTGCCCGTGTTCTGCGGGATCTCCGGATGAACCAGCACAATGTGCATCATGCGATTTCCCCCTTCAGCGCGCGCTCAATCGTCTGCGCGACGCCGTCCTGCGCGCATTCCGGCGCAATGATCCACGCGATCGCGCGAAGCTCCGGCACCGCGTTTTCCACCGCAACCGGCCAGCCGACTGCATCGAGCATGGAGAGATCGTTCAGATTGTCGCCAAATGCCATGCACGCCTCGCGCGCAATCCCCAACCGGCTCGCCAGCCATTGAACCGCCGCGCCCTTGCCACAGCCGGCGGACATCACTTCCAAGTTGTCAGCATAGGCGCTCGAGACGCTGAAGCCCGCTTCCACCAGCTCTGCGCGCAGTTTTGCGAGCACGGCCGGATCGTCGCCGTACGCCTCCAACTTGTAGGGAAAAGTCAGCCCCCGCGACTCAAACAGGCTGCGATCGTCGTTGACCATGTGATAGGCGCCGCCGAGATAGTCGCCGAGCCCGTGCACGGGGCGCTTCAACGCGGCCGTATTCACGCGATAGACCGCGTTTCGCACAAACGAATTCGCCATCACATCGTACCGGCGGATGATCTCATAGGCCCTCCACGCGGCGTCCCGCGACATCACCCATTCCATCAGCGGCTTCCCCGCCATATCCACCACGGCGCCGCCATTGGCGATGATCATGTATCCATCGCGCAGCTCGAGCCGGTCGGCGATCTCCTTCGCGGAGACATACCAGCGCCCGCTGGCGATCACAAATGGCACGCCCTGCTCGCCGCACAGCCGCACGGCCGCGCGCGTCCGCTGCGAGATCTCGCCTCCGCGCGGCAGAATCGTGCCGTCCACATCCGAGGCAATGAATCGAATGCCCATCCTCTTAACCTCCGTTTTCCCACCATGCCGGCGGCGGCGCGGCGAATTGCATGCCGCGGTAGTCCGCCAGCGGGCTGTCCGAATCGATTTCCAGTTCGCCGCACCACAGACGAAGCGGCCCGGGCGCGCGTCGGTTCAGCGCGCGGTCGCCATACCGGTCGTCGCCGAGCAGCGGATGCCCGAAGTCCGCCATGTGCGCGCGCAACTGATGCGTCCGCCCCGTCACAGGCTCCAGCAGCACGCGCGCAATGCCGCCCGCCTCATCGATCACGCGGTAGCGCGTTTCAATTTCCTTCGCGCCCTTCTCCCGGTGATGGACGACGCGGACCTCTGCCCGCCGCGCATCCTTGCACAGCCACGCCCGCAGCACGCCCTCTGAGCGCTCAAATCCGCCCGACGCCAGCGCGAAGTAGCGCTTTCGCAGCGCATGGATGCGGAACGCCTCGAGCGCCTGTGCCGCCGTTCGGTCGTCGAGCGCGAGCATGACCAGCCCGCCCGTGGCCGCGTCGAGCCTGTGGCAGAGCTGCGCGCCCGGATGCACCGCGCTGACGCGCGCGAGCAGCGTGTCTGCGCCGACGCCGTCGCGATCGACGTCCACCGGCAGCCCCTGCGGCTTGACGGCCACCGCGAGACGGCCGTCGTCAAACGCGAACACGGCCTTATCGGGCAGATATGCGTCCGGCAGGTAGAGCGCCAGCCGATCGCCGCCCGCAACCATCGCATCCGCGCCGCAGCGCGCGCCGTTGACCTTCGCATCCCGGCGCTTGAGCAGATCGCGCACCGCCCGCGCAGGCACCATCGGCCACGCGCGGCGAATATAGCGCTCGAGCGGCATTCGCGGCACGCCTGCGGGCACATCGTGTTGAATCATCGGGAAATACCCCTCCACGGCGAAAAGTGAAAGCAAACTCACCGCATTTACTATACCGGATTTTTCACCTGCGCGCAAGCGAGTTTGCGTTATGCATCGCTTTTCGGCGCAGTAAAAAGCAGACGGCGATCGCCGTCCGCCCATGTCTGCGGTCAATGCAGGGTGTCGTTGAGGCGCACCATGTGAATGTGATCCTCCCACACGCCGTTGATTTTTAGATATGCCCGCGAATATCCTTCATTGACGAAGCCGTTCTTCTCCAATACGCGCAGGGACGCGCCGTTTCGCGGCATGACGTTCGCCTCAATGCGGTGCAGCTGCAATTCATCAAATGCAAAGCACACCGTCCGGCCGACCGCAGCGGACATATAGCCGCGGTTGAGATGCGCCGCATCGAGCTTGTATCCGAGAAACGCCGAGAGAAATACGCCTCGGACGACGTTGTTCAGTCCGATCGCGCCGATGACTTCTCCCGGTGCTCCGGAAAGCTGGATGTAAAAGCGAAACGCCGTTCCCGCCTCGCGGTCGCGCAGCTCGCGGCGGATCGCCTCGCGCTGATGTGCTTCCGTATAGAACGCCTCATCCCGCTCGGGTTCAAACGCCCGCAGGAAATCGCGGTTGCGCCGGTAATACGCGGCGACCGCCTCCGCGAGCGATTCATCGGGCGCAACGAGGCGGATTTCATCCCTTTCCATCACACGCCTGCTTCTGAAGTCTGCTTTGCGCGCGCCTTTTTCTTGGGATGCGCCGCCGCCGTCAGCGCCGTTCGGATCTCGTCGTCGGGCTGAAGGACGAAGATGGCGATCCGATTGCCGTCGTTATAGGCGACCGCAAACGGCTCGATCGGGCAGCGCGGGCGAACTGCCCGCTGCACGCGCGCATCCGGATAGCGCTTTCGCACCACTTCGGGCGCGCCGGCAAAGGCGACGTTGTTCAGATAGATTTCGCGCATCGCGCGCTCATAGCGGCCATAGGCGAACGTCACTTTGAGCATTACGCCGTTGAGCGCGTAAGTATAGCTCATGATGAACCGGCGCGTCGTCCACAGCGCGACGCCGATGCCCACCACCCAGAACGCGATCGAAGCGGCCGCCGCGCCAATCCACGGCGAAAGCAGCTGCAGCACGACGGATGCCAGCACGATCACGGCGATCAGTCCCAGCACGACGAGCACGCCCTGAATCGCCTTAAGCGGCGGGTTCTGCACTTTCTGCAGGTGCATCGTATCCCTCCAGCAGCCGCTCGACGACGTATTCCGCCACCTCGAGCGAAGTGTCGATGTTGGTTCCATTTGCAGCAATGATCAGCACAGCGCCCTCGTTCGGCATGCTTCCCGTCTCGGAAAGGGCGGTTACGCTGTCCAACCGCAGGCCGCCGGTATATGTCTCGCCTGTCTCCTCGTCGTAGACGGTGACCGGCTCCAGATCGCAGTCCGCCATCCAGCCTGCGGCGAGATAGTCATCCAGCGGTTCGCACGCGCCGGCCCTCATGATGTACTCCGCGGCGATATCCGAGGCGAGATAGACGTCGCCGTCGCCGACGGCCATGCGCGTGACCAGAAGATAACTGCTGGTATAGTCCTGCTCCGGATCGTTGTACAGAATCGTCTCAAAGCGCACGTCTTCCAGCGTCTCATCCACGCCCTGGCCATAGACGAGCGCGTCGTCTGCAAGGGCGTCCAGCGGTTCTGCGCTCGCAAGGGAATCCACCAGATAGATCAGCACTTCGCGTTCATCGGGAATCTGCGGGCGGGTCGTCGTGTACAGCAGGTTGGTCAACAGTACGGCGACGACGATGCCAATGATATAAAAGCCCGCGCACTTGCGAAAATGTTCCTTCAACCGGAACCAAGACAGGCCCGAAAGCGGCATGAACAGACCTCCATTTATTCTCAACATCAAAACCGGATTTGCATAGAAATTCGGCAATTCCCTTGTATTATAGCGCATTTGAAAGTTCAGGGCAAGCGCTTCCCGGCAAAAAAATTGTGTCAGTTTCGACAATCCGCGCAAAAATGCACCCCGCCTCCCAATGAGCGCGGGGTGTCTTCTACGCATCCTATGTATCTCAAGCGGCCGCAGACAGGCCGTTCTTCGTTCGTGCAGTCAGCCGATGATGAAGGGTTTGAGCTCCTCCATGAGGTCGTCGCAGTGATCGGAGTAAACCTCGAGCGTGATCGGCTTGGAGAGGTCGAGGCTGAAGATGCCGAGGATGGACTTGCCGTCCACGACATGGCGTCCCACGCGAAGATCAATGTCGTAGGGATACCGATTGGCAATGTTGACGAAGGACTTCACGTTTTCTGCCAGACTCAGCTTGATATTGACTGCTTTCATGGTGCGTTCCCTCACTTAATTTGCAGATTGCAGTTTGCGTTCGCCGCTGTATATAGCATAACGCCAGTTGCCGCAAATTTCAAGGAAGTTCAAGTAAACTCGCAGTTTGTTTCATATTTTAACGAAGCAACTCTCCCCCAGGGCGCTGTCGCCGAAGATCGTATCTGAACACGCAAAACCGCCGGGAATGGCGCAGCATCCCCGGCTGGTCGCTGAATGGATCAGATGTAGTCCTCCGTCAGCACGAATTGCAGATCCTCGTTGCGCATGTAGCCGCGATTTCCCTGGAAGTCGATCAGGCTCCAGTCGTCGTCGGCCTCGACGACGGTGACCTCCGTGCCGTCGGGCAGATAGCCGATCTTCTCCGCATCGTCGGAATCGAGGTCGAATACGTCCGAGGTGCCCTCGTCGCCGCCCTGCACGATGGCCGTCACCGAGCCGACGAAGCCTTCGTCGACCGTCGCGGCGTCCACCGACGTCTCTTCGCCAAACAGGTCGTCCGGGCCGGACCAGAACTCGAGATAGTCGTTCATGAGATAGCCGCTGCCCGAATCGCACTCAACCAGCGACCATTCGGCGCTCTTGAGCAGCACTTTCAGCTCGCTGCCGTTGGCAAGCGTGGTGACGACGTCGGCCGATGTGGACGGCGTGCTGCGCAGATTGAGCAGCGTGCCCTCCGAGCCGGTGTTCACCGTCGCATACTGCGAAATGCCCTCATAGTCGTCGAGGGAACCGTCGTTGGCCAGATAATTGGCAAACGTCTCCGCCGGGAACGGCGCGCCTGCTTCGTATTCCTCGAGCGTATAGCCGATGGTATAGACCTGGTCGCCACCCACTTCGGTAAACGTCAGCGTGATCGTATCCGACGTGGTGAATTGCAGAAAGATATTCTTCATGTAGCCGACGGTGTCGCCGTACTGGATCTTCGACCACTCGTCGCCCTTTTCCAACAGCAGCAGCTGTTCGCCGTCCGTCACCTTGTCGAGCGCTTCGCTGTCCGTGCTGGCGCGCTCGCGAATGCGCACGCGGACGCTGGAATCGACCACCGCCATCTGGATGCTCTGCGTATTGCGCTCGCAGGTGTATTCGCTGCCGAGGAAGAGCGCCTCGACCTTGCCGGCCTCGTAGTAGATCGCCTGCTGTACCTCGGTGGTCACCGTGCTCGACACGGCGTAACCGTAGACCTGCTGAAACAGGTTGACTGCTTCGATGACGTCCACGTCGTAGATGCTGTCCAGATCGCCGTCATAGAGCGAGAGCGTTTGCAGATTTTCCTGCAGTTCAAGCACGACGGGGCCGCTCATGCCTTCGGTGAGATCGATGTTCATCGCCGTAGGCGCATCGGAAGAGTAGATGATTTCCTTCAGTTCCGGGGTCGTATAACCAGTCTCCTCCACGCCCAGCGCCTTCTGCAGCTGCTTGACGGCGTTGATCGTCGATGTGCGGTAGGTGCCCGTGATCTCGTCGGAATAAAAGCCCAGCGCGCGCAGGCGGTACTGCAGATCCTCAACCTCTGGCCCGGTGCTGAACCGGCCGAGCGCGTCGGGATCGTCGGGAATGCCGAGGAAGTCGTCGTAGCTCAGACCGTTTTCGTTGGTGTAGGAAGATTCATACAGCAAGGCCCGCAGTTCCTCATCCGGTTCGTTGCTGGAATAGATCCGCACCGTCGTCCCCGCCAGGCAATTCTCGGCGATAAACTGCGCATCTTCCACCCGCAGGCGAATGCACCCGTGCGAAGCGGGGTAGCCAAATTCTTCCAGGCCGGATTTGCTGATCGTGGACTCCCGCTGCTGGCTATATGGAATGGAGTGGAACAGAATGCCCTTGTAGATGCGGGTCGCGTACTTGGCATAGCACTTGAAGGTATAAAAATAATACCATTCTTCGCGCTCGCTGCTGCGCTGCTTTTCCGGCAGCGTATAGGTGCCCTCCGGCGTGGAATCGTTCAGGCCGGTCGAGCAGAGCATCTGCCGAACGACGCTGCCGTCGGCCGTGCTGTAGACGGTGACGATCTGGTTGGTGAGATCCACGGCGATGGCATAGGGCATGTCTTCCGCATGGGCAGCGGAAAACGCAGGCAGGATGCCGATGCCGACGACGATTGCCAGAAAAAAAGAAGCCATCCTTTTCCAGAACATGACAACAACCCTCCGCACAATGTTGTCAAAATTATATCATATTCCTCTCTTATTTTCAACGACCTTTTTCGCTCGATTCCCGTACCGCATTGTAAATATTTTCCACCGCAGGCGCGCATTGTCCGCGGATGATCTCCACAAGCCTGCCTTCTGTATTCTTTGCAGACGCGCCGGAATCCCGGCGCGCCACGTTCAGCTCGCCTCAGCGCCGGGGATACCGCGCGAAACCGCCTCGGCATTCCTTTCCGGAAAATGCTGGTCACTCGTGAATCAACTGCCAGTCGAAAACTCTGGCCTGAAAAAAACCCCGTCTCCATATGGAAACGGGGCTCGGAGTATTTTTTCTGGAAAATGCCGCCATCAGGCTGCGGGTTCACTTTCGCATGCGCTGTGGTCGAGGCCATCACAGTTGTAGTGGCCGTCAATTCCACAGGACGCCGCGCTGTGGTCAAGTCCGTCGCAGTTGTAGTGGCCGTCGGTGCCACAGGACGCCGCGCTGTGGTCAAGCCCGTCGCAGTTGTAGTGGCCGTCGGTTCCGCAGTTTGCCGCGCTATGGTCTCCCGCATCGCCCGCATGGTGAGCACCGCACGTTCCCAGGGTATGATCCTCGCCGTCGCAGAGATAGCCGCCGCAGGCAGGGCACTGGGCGTGATCGGCCTCATGGCCGTAGATCTCGCAACCGCGATGGCCGCACGCCTGCTCGGTGTGGTCTCCGTGGTCCTTGTAGCACCACGGCTCGCCGCAGACGATGCACGTGTTATGCTGTTGGACTTCGAGCAGGGATAGTCCTCGCCGCAGGAATCGCAGTGGTGAATGGGATCGCCCATGCACAGCGTATGTCCCTCGTCGCAGAACTCGCTGATGAGCGTCGTATGCTCGGAAGAGCCGTCGTTAATTTCGCCGCAGTTCGGGCAGATGTTCAGCGAATCGGCCGCGCTGAATTCGGATTCAGACTGCCAGAGGGAGACCTCGCAGGCATCGTCGATCGCGAGATCAACGCCGTCCAAATCGACCTCCTCGGAGAAGATCGCAAAGCCGTCCGTGTCCGCCAGCTCGGCCACCTCCACGCCATTGACCGAAACAACCGTCGCCGCGCCATTCACGCGCTCAAAGCCCAGCGCATCGAGCGCGCCGTCGACGGTCAGCGCCGGCTCCAGCAGCGAAAGAGCGCTCCACAGGCTGGCATAGCGCGCGTCGTAGTCATCGCCGCTCGAAGCAAAGGCGTCGAATACCTCGGTTCCGTCTCCCGCTCCAATCAGGACATAGCTTTCGCTGCCGGAATCGTCAAAGCGGATCAGCAGAGAGCGATCCTCCAGGGCAACCGGTCCGGCGACGCTTTCCGCCAGGCCGGCACAGCTCAGCAGCCAGATCAACGCAACAGCTGCCGCAATCCATTTCTTCATAACAAACACCTCCATAAAATCGGCGATGCGCATCGCTGCGCACCCTTCCCTATCGGGTCTATCCTTTGACGCCATTTCTTTCCGGAAAGTTCCGGAAAAATGCGGCGCATCTGTGTCGATTTTCGTGAGATTCCGAGGCAAGCTGAAATTGCATTCCCCGAAGTCCGTTTGAAAAGGGAAAACTCGTGGATTCAGCGGCGGCGACGCGGCAAAATAAACTTTTCAGGGATTTCCAAACGGTTTCTAATCCGCCTCTAATTTTTTCACAGGACAGCTTAATCCACGCGCGCTATAATACAGTCATCCACTGAAGGGAGAGAATGGACATGACAGAAAGCGAAAAGATTGCAAAACTCTGCGAAAAGGCCAACGTGACGGAATCCGAAGCGCGCGAAATTCTCGAGCAGGTGAATTGGGATTTGCTCGACGCGATCCTGCTGCTCGAACGGCAGGGACGGCTCAAGGATGCCTCCGCGCACTATTCCACACAGCGCGACGAATCCGCGGAGAGCGGCGAACAGGCCTCCGATTTCAAGCAGCGGGCGTCGAGCGTCGGTGCCATGCTCCAGCGCGCGATCCAGGTCGGCAACGCGAATTCGTTCGTCGTCAGCCGAAAGGGCAAGCGCCTGTTCAGCCTTTCGGTCACGGCGATGGCAATCCTGCTGGTCTGCGCCAACGTCTGGCTGCTGATCGCGCTCGTCGCCGGGCTGTTCTTCGGGCTGCGCTATTCGATTGAAGGCGAGCAGCTCGGCAAGCCCTCCGTCAACGACGTGATGGACAAGGCCGCGACCGCTGCCGAAAACGTCCGCGTAACGGTCGTGGACAGCTTTCGGGACAAAAAGTAAGCCGCCGGCAGGAATTGCAGGCCGCGGCGTCGAATGAATGCCCGTCCGCGCCCAGAGGCGGCGGACATATTGGAACGGAGGCATGGAAATTGGATCGAATCCTGATCGTCGAAGACGAGGAAAAGCTGGCCCGCTTTCTTGAACTGGAGCTTGCGCACGAGGGCTATGCCGTCGAGAAGGCGTTTGACGGCCGGACGGGACTGGATCTCGCGGAGAACGGCGGATTCGACCTGATCCTGCTGGACGTGATGCTCCCCGGCATGAGCGGCCTGGAAGTGCTGCGCCGGCTGCGGCGGACGGACGCCGTTCCCGTCATCGTGCTGACCGCGCGCGACGCGGTCATGGACAAGGTCACGGGGCTGGATATGGGCGCGAACGACTACATCACCAAGCCGTTTGAAATCGAAGAACTGCTCGCGCGCATTCGCGCTGCGCTTCGCTCGGGCGGGCATTCCGATCCCGCGTCCTCCGGCGTGCTCGTTTCCGGCGGGCTGACCCTCGATCCGGCGCGGCGGACGGTTCTGTGGAACGGCACGCCGGTCGCGCTGACCAACCGCGAATTCGAGCTGCTTCGGACGCTGATGCGCAACCGGGGCATCGTGATGACGCGCGAAAAGCTGCTCGAACAGGTCTGGGGCTACGACTACGCCGGAGAGACGAACGTCGTCGACGTCTACATCCGCTACCTGCGCCAGAAGATCGACGACGCGTTCGGCGTCAAGCTGATCCACACCGTCCGCGGCGTTGGATACGCGTTCCGCGACGCGGAGGGACGATGAGCGAGACGAGACGCGTGCGCTCGATCGCGCGCAAGATCGGCAATTCGTGGACGATGCGGACGCTCGGCATCCTGCTGGCGCTCGACATCGCCCTGATTGCGCTGACGTTCGCCGGCTGCGCATACTTCTGGGAGCGCTCGGTCTCGGGCGACGGCTGGTCGCTTGAGCTGCCGCGCGACGTCGAGTGGGAGGAACCCCGGTCGGTCTCGACGCTCGGCAGGATCGAATACAGCTTCCAATCGCCCGACGGCGTCTGGCACACGGCGGCCATCGGTCCGGCGCTCGAAGCCGCCCTCCCTTTCGCCGCCGCGCTGGGCGCATTCGAGGCCGTTTTGCTGCTCTTCCACGCGGCGCAGGCGCATCGAGCCGCGCAAAAGCTGCTGCGGCCGCTCGACCGCATGGCGCGGGACATGCGCGCGGTCAGCCAGGCGCGGGCGGGAGACGCGCGCTATGAGGACCGCCTGCGCGATCTGGAGAACGCCATCGAGCACATCAGCCCGACCCAGCCGGGCGAGCGGCTCCAGACGGGCGCGCGCGAGCTGACCGGTCTGGAAAACGCCGTCAATGGGCTGCTGGTGCGCATGCGCGAGTCGTACCGCCAGCAGGCGCAGTTCGTCTCCGACGCCTCACATGAGCTGCGCACACCGATCGCCGTCATTCAGGGATACGCTCACCTGCTCGCCCGCTGGGGCAAGGACGATTCTCAGGTGCTCGACGAATCCATCGCCGCCATCCAGTCGGAATCCGACTATATGAAGAAGCTGGTCGAGGAGCTGCTGTTCCTCGCGCGCGGCGAAATCGGGCGGAATCCATTTGAACCCAAGCCGATTTCCCTGACCGCGCTGATCCGCGAAGTCTGCGACGAGAGCGCCATGATCGATTCCGCGCACCAATGGCGGTTTCGCGATACGCGCTCCGCGGGCGAAGCGCGCATCATCGCCGATGCGGAGATGCTCAAGCAGTGCGCGCGGGTGTTGTGCGAAAACGCGCAGAAGTACACGCCGGAAGGCGGCACGATTTCTCTCGGGGTAGCCGAATGCGGCAAATGGACGGAATTCTTCGTGCAGGACGAGGGCATCGGCATCGGCCGCAAGGACATCTCCCACATCTTCGACCGGTTTTATCGTTCCGATCCCGCCCGTGGCCGCAACAGCGGCGGCTCGGGGCTGGGGCTGGCCATCGCGAACTGGATCGTCGAGCGGCACGGCGGCTCGTTCGACGTCGTCTCCGTCGAGGGCGCCGGCACGCGCTTTACCGTCCGCCTGCCCACGGCCGGTCCCGACGCCTCCCCGACAGCGCAGGAGGCGCAGTGATTGCAAAGCGCCGCCTTCTTCAAATCCCGCCTCTATGCGATTGACATTTGCACCCAAAAGCGTTATAATTGGGTTATGAACTGGCCCTGCGGCGGGCAATGAGGAGGAATATGCCATGCAGGTTATCTACGGACATCGCGGCGCATCGGGCTATGCGCCGGAAAACACGCTGGAAGCCTTTGAACTCGCGGCGAAGATGGGCGCCTTTGGCGTCGAACTGGACGTGCACGTCTGCAAGGACGGCGAGCTGATCGTCGCCCACGACGAGACGATCGACCGCGTTTCGGACGGCAGCGGCCTCATCTGCGAGATGACGACCGCCGAGCTGAAGAAATTCCATTTCAACAAGACGCACCCGGAGTACAAAAACGCCACCGTGCCGACGCTGCGCGAGGTCTACGAGCTGCTCAAGCCCTATGGCCTGCACGTCAACGTCGAGTTGAAGAACAGCCGGATCCGCTATCCGCGGCTGGAGGAAAAGTGCGTCGAACTGGCCGCGAAGATGGGCATGTCCGACCGCATCCTCTATTCCAGCTTCAATCATCACAGCCTGCTCTACCTCAAGGAGCTGGACGCTTCGCTCAAGTGCGGCACGCTGTACGATGCGACGCTCGTCCGCCCGTGGGACTATGCCCACAGCCTCGGCATGAACGCCATCCATCCGCATTTCTCGGAATTGCAGATCGACGGCGAATGCGAGCGCGCGCATGCGCTGGGCCTCGAGGTCAACCCGTGGACGGTCAACGAAGAAGAGGACATCCGCGATACCATCCGCGCAGGCGCCGACCGCATCATCACCAACTATCCAGACCGCGCGCTGGCCATCTTGAAAGAAATGGCCGGTTGACGGGCAGAATCCGCCTGAAAGGGCGGATTTCAGCTTGTCAAAAAAGCCTTTTTGCCAAGCTGGTGGACGAGGGAGTAAACTCCCCCGCCAGGTGCCGCGCCTCAAATTTTCAATTTGAGCCGTGGCAGTTTCGCCCAAAGGCGAAACCGCAGAATCCTGTGGATTCTGCGCCTCCTACCACCCCCTCCAGTTTCCGCTAAAATCCTTCGGATTTCCGGGCGCGGAAACTGCAAGGAAGCGATTTTTGCTCTGGGAAATGGGATTTCCCGACACAAAAATCAGCGCCCGTTCCCGACGCGCAGGTCGTCGGGAACGATTTTTATGCGAGAGGGCTGCGGCCCTCTCGCGTTCTCCTAGGTTTTTTGACAACCTGAATCCGCCTGAAAGGGCGGATTTTTTGCATGATTTTTGTTGACAGGCCATGTAAACGGGCATAAAATAGGGAGGATGGAATGCCGCAGGTCTTCCATGAAATTTTACAAAGGAAGCGTTGCTCATGAACAGCATGACGCAGGGACGTCCGCTCCCGCTGATCCTTCGGTTCACACTTCCGCTCCTGCTGGGCAATCTGTTTCAGCAGGCCTACAACATGGCCGATGCCGCGATCGTCAGCCGCTATCTCGGCACGAATGCGCTGGCCGCGGTCGGCACGTCGAGCAGCGTCCAGTTTCTGGTCATCGGCTTCTGCACAGGCGCGTGCTGCGGCTTCGCCATCCCGATTGCGCAGACGTTTGGCGCGGAGGATCACCGCACGATGCGGCGGCTGATCTTTCACGGCATGGCGCTGACACTCGGCATTGCCGTGCTGCTGACGACGGCCTGTGCGCTGCTCTGCCCGCAGATCCTGCACCTGCTCTCCACCTCGGCGGAGATCTTCGACGACGCCTACGCCTACCTGCTCATCATCTTTCTGGGCATTCCGTTTACGCTTCTGTACAACCTGCTGTCCGCGATCCTGCGCGCCGTGGGCGACAGCCGCACGCCGTTTCTGTTTCTGGCGCTGTCGGCGTTTTTGAACATCATTCTCGACCTGCTGGCCGTGGTCGTGTTCGGCATGGGCGTGGCCGGCGCGGCGCTGGCGACCATCGCTTCGCAGGCGGTCAGCGGCGTGCTCTGCTGGCGCTACATCTCGCGCCACGTTCCGGTATTGTGGTTCGGCCGCGAGAGCATGAAGTTTGACGTCACGATGACGAAGCTGATGCTCAAAATGGGCCTCCCGATGGGCCTGCAATCGTCCATCACCGCCATCGGCAGCATGGTCATGCAGTCGGCGAACAACAACCTGGGCAGCGTCTACACTTCCGGCTTTACCGCAGGGATGCGCATCAAACAGCTGGCGATGTGCCCCTTCGACGCGCTCGCGACGGCGGTTTCGACCTTCTGCGGCCAGAACCTCGGCGCGCGCCATCCCGACCGCATCCGGCAGGGCATCCGGCTGGGGATCGCCGTCGGCGTGATCTACGGCGTGTTTGCAGGACTTCTGCTGATCTTTGCCGGACGGCCGCTCTCCATGATCTTCATCTCTGGCAGCGCCGCCGACGCGCCGGTGCTCGACGCGGCGACGCAGTACCTGCGCGCGATGGGCTTTTTCTACTGGGTGCTGGGCATCCTGAGCGTGGCGCGCATGGCGACGCAGGGTCTGGGCTTCGCCGGATTGGCGATCTTCTCCGGCGTCGTGGAAATGGCCGCGCGCATGATCGTCAGCCTAGTCTTCGTGCCGGTGTTCGGCTACGACGCCATCTGCTTTACCGACCAGTCCGCGTGGGTTTCGGCGTCTTTGTACATCGCGCCGGTCTGCGCATGGTGCGTGCGAAAGATCACCCGCCGGCTCGCACAGCCGGACGCCACTGCGGTTTCGGAGCAGGCATAGCGCCTTTCTCCCTCGGTACGCAAGCAATTTTCCCTCCCGCGCATACTATATAGACAATGCACGGGAGGGAATTTTCATGTCTTTTCGAGATTATCCATGGCGGTACGCGCTGTTTTTTATGGCCTACTATGCGGCCAATTCGGTCTTTCAGGGATATATGAGCCTCTACTATGCTGCGCGCGGGCTGGACGCGGCGCGCATCGGCGCGATCTTCTCCGCCATCGCGCTGGTGAGCGCCGCCGCGCAGCCCTGCTGGGGTCTGTGCGCCGACCGCGCGCGCAGCCGAAACCGCGTGCTGCGCCTGCTCGCGGCCGGATCGTGCGCCACGGCGCTGTCCTTTCTGCTCGCCGATCGCTTTTTGCCGCTTCTGCTGCTGGGCTGCCTGTTCTCCTGCTTCTACACGTCCATTCAGCCCATGGGCGATTCGATCGCGCTGACGGCGCTCAACGAACAGAACCAGCCGTTCGGCCCCGTCCGTCTCGCGGGCGGCGTGACGTTTGCGCTGGCATCGCTGGCGTTCGGCGCACTCATCGACGTTCCCGGAAGGGAAGCGTTGGCGGTCTGGTGCACAGCGGCACTGTGTCTGACGGTGATTCCCGCCAGCTATGCGCTTCCGGACACGCCGGGATACCAGTCGAGAGAGAACCGGAGGATGTCGATTGCCGCGCTCTTGAAGGATCGCGAGCTGATGCGGCTGATGCTGTTTATGCTGCCTATGCAGATGACGATGGGCTATTTCTACACGTTCTTCTCACCGATGTTCTTGACCTTTGACGGTGCGAACGGCACGCTGCTCGGCTGGTGCTATTTCATTGCGACCATCGGCGAAATCCCCTATCTGCTGCTGTCCGACCGGCTGTACGACCGCTTCGGCGCAGGCCGGCTGATGTGCGCGGCCGGCGCGGCGCTGGCGCTGCGGTGGCTCCTGCTGGCGCTGACGCGCAACGTCGCCGTCATAATGGCCAGCCAGCTGCTGCACGGCTGGGGCTTCATCGTCATGACCGTCGCCATGGCCAAGCACATCTCGCGCACCGTGCCGGCCGGGCTGCAGGCGACCGGGCAGATGCTGCTGGCCGTGGTCAGCTACGGCTTTGCCCGCGCGATCGGCAATCTCGGCGGCGGGCTGCTCGCCGGCGCGCTCGGGCAGCAGAACGTATTCTACCTGACCAGTGGAATCTGCCTTCTGTCGCTCGTCCTGTTCGCGCCTTCCTTCTTCCGGCGAAGGCGCGCCTGACCTCAGCCCTTCGGGTGTGCAGCGTCCAGGCTGCGCACGGCGGACAGGATCAGCTTGCCCAGCGACAGAAACAGCATCGACTTTGTGCGCAGGTCGAGGCCGTCGAGGGCGTCGAGCATTTGCCAGCCCGACTTCCGCCAGTTTTCCGAAATTTCATCCAGCGTCCGCGCCTGCGTCGCGCCGACGATGTCGTACAGCGCCTCGACGAACGCCTCGCGGTCGGCAAGGCTCATCGAATTCAGCCATTGCCGGATCGTCCGGTCGGCATACAGGCTCGCGCCGCTCAGCTCCTCGACGGTGACAAAGCCATCCGGCGTCACCTGCCACGAATAGGGGCTGTGCTGCAGGGGACCGACGGCGTCCGAGCGGACGACGTGGTAGCGCGGCGACCGCTCCAGCAGGATGCCGACGATGGACGCTTCGGGAAGCCACGTCTCGATTCGCGGCTCCACGGCGCGATAGCCGGCACTGTCCATCACGCCGGGATTCAGGCCGGGGCCGTCGTAGTTCATGACCAGCGAGATGCGAGCCTGCGCCGCGCCGGAGCAGCGCGCCGCGGCGTAGACCGCAAGGTTGCCGCCTTTTGAATGACCGCCCACGCGCAGCGGGATGCCGAGCACCGCGGCCTGATCGAGAAAGCGCACGGCTTCGCGCTGCGCGGGCACTTCCTCGGCAAACGCCATGTTGAAGTCCTCCTTCCACCCCACCAGCGTGGCGTCCGTTCCCCGAAAGGCGACGAACGCGCGGCCATCTCCGGTCAGGGCGGTCAGCGCGGCAAACTGCATCTCCTCGCTTTCGCTGAACTTCTCCTCGAAGCGCTGAAGTTCCATGTCGCGAAAGCGCGGGCTGTCCGCCATTGCGCGCAGAAACTTCAGCCCGTCGCCTTCCGCCCCTCCCCCGTCCGCCGCGCGCGCGGCCGCCTCGCCGAGCGTTGCGGGTGCGGGGCTCTTCAGCGGCATCGAGGCCAGCCATGAGAGGATCAGGCCGTCCACCGGCGTGAACGGCGCCGCCGTCATCGAAAGCCCTCCCCGCCAATAGAGGTAATCAAATAGGTTCGCCAAATCCATCGCCTCGCTTTTCGATCATTCTATGGCCATGGGCGGGAAAAATGACGGAGGGACAATCGCCAAACGCCGGACAAATCTTTGTCGAAATGCTTGAAGTTGGCACCGCTATCTGATATAATGGTCATGGTTTATTAAGGTAAACGCCGTTTCCTGCGAGTGCAGCCCGACTGCACCCGCGCGCATTCTCATCGAAAGGTGGTTATTCCATGAAAATTGCAATCATCGGCTGCGGCACGATTGCCAACTCGGCGCACATACCGTCCTATATGAACAACCCGGAGGCGGAGATCAAGTATTTCTGCGACATCATCCCGGAGAAGGCGCAGGCCGCGGTGGAGAAATACGGCTGCGGCACGGCTGTGACCGACTATCGCGAAGTGCTGGCCGACCCGGAGATCGAGGCCGTTTCCGTCTGCACGCCGAACTACGCGCACGCCGAGATCTCGATCGCCGCGATGCGCGCCGGCAAGGATGTGCTGTGCGAAAAACCGGCGGCGCGCACCTATTCCGAGGCGCTTGAAATGCTCAAGGTGCAGCGCGAGACCGGCCGCATCCTCAACATCGGCGTCGTCAACCGCTTCAACGACAGCGTCAACCTCATCAAGCGCTACATCGACAGCGGCAAGCTCGGCGACATCTTCCACGTCTACGTCTCCTTCCGCGCGCACCGCTCGATTCCGGGTCTCGGCGGCGCGTTCACGACCAAGGCGATCGCCGGCGGCGGCGTGCTGATCGACTGGGGCGTGCACTATCTCGACATCGTGATGTACTGCTGCGGCGACCCGAAGCCGCTGACCGTGACCGGCGAGGCGTTCTGCAAGCTGGGCAAGGACATGAAGAACTACGTCTACAAGAACATGTGGGCGGAGAACACCAAGAATCTCGACGGCACCTACGACGTCGATGACTCCGTGACCGGCATGATCCGCACCGAGGGCCCGGTGATCACCTTCAACGGCGCGTGGGCGCAGAACATCGGCGAGAGCGAGACTTACATCGACTTCATGGGCGACAAGGGCGGCATCCGGCTGCAGTATGGATCGAACTTCAAGGTCTATCTGGCCGAAAACGGCGCGCTGGTCGAGTACGAGCCGGAGTTCAAGACGCGCGATCACTTCCAGAACGAGATCGACGCCTTCATCCGCTGCGTCCAGAAGCGCGAGAAGCTGCCGTCGCACATCGAGACGGTCATCATCACCGCGCAGATCATGCAGGCGATCTACGATTCCGCCGAACAGCACGCCGAGGTCAAGCTGTAAGCCATAGGAGAATGCAGTTATGAAAATCGGATTTATCGATTACTACCTCGATGAGTGGCACGCGAACAACTATCCGAACTGGATTCGCGAAGCCTCAAACGGCGAGATGGAAGTTTCGCTGGCCTACGGCATGATCGACAGCCCGATCGGCGGCCGGACGAACGCGCAGTGGTGCGCAGACATGGGCATTGCGCAGGCGGCGACGATCGCCGAGGTCGTCGAGCAGTGCGACGGAATCATCGTCCTCTCGCCCGACAACTGCGAGATGCACGAGGAGCTGAGCCAGCTTCCGCTGAAGTCCGGCAAGCCGACCTACATCGACAAGACCTTCGCGCCCGATTACCCGACCGCGAAGCGCATCTTCGACCTCGCCGAGGCGAACGGCACGCCGTGCTATTCGACGTCCGCGCTGCGCTACGCCGATGAATACGCGAGCGCCGGCCCGGCCGACGCCATCGCCAGCTGGGGTCCGAACGGCTTCGAGACGTATTCGATCCACCAGCTGGAGCCGGTCATGATGCTGATCGACAGCGCGCCCGCGCGCGTGATGTACGTTCCCGGCACGGACTGGTATTCGATGACGATCGAGTTTGCGGGCGGACAGGTCGCGACGCTGACCGGCTATGACAAGGGCAGCCCGTTCCTCATGAACGTCACGGCCGCGTCGGGCAGCCGGATCATCGAGGTCAAGTCGGACTATTTCCACAATTTCATCGCGCACCTCGTGTCGTTTTTCCGCGATCCGAGTCAGGCGGTTCCCCACGAGGAGACGCTTCGGATCATGGCGGTTCGAGGCGCGGGGCTGGAGGCCATCCGCCGCCCCGGCGAATGGGTGCCGGTTTCCTTTGAAAGTTGAATCAAATTAAGCGGGCGGTTCGCTGGATGCGAGCCGCCCGATCTCTATTTTCCCAGAAACACAGCCCTGCACCATGGAAACAGGCCGCGCAGTCCCGCGCTCAAAGCGCCAGAGGATCGCGCGGTCTTTCATCTGCCTCACAGTTCCGTATAGCCCATCAGGTAGGCGTCCACCTCGCGGGCGGCTTCGCGCCCCTCGACGATTCCCCAGACGACGAGCGACTGCCCGCGGCGCATGTCTCCGGCAACGAACACGCCCTCGCGCGACGTTCGATGCGTGCCCTCCTGCGCGGCGACCGTGCCGCGCGGGCCGACCTCGACGCCGAATGCCTCGGGAATGTACCGCCGGCAGCCGACGAAGCCTGCGGCGATCAACATCAGCTGGCAGGGAATCTCTTCCTCGCTGCCCGGAACCTCGTCGCGCCCCTTCAGTTTGACGGTCTTGAGCGCGCAGACGCGGCCCTGGTCGTCCTTGAGGATCTCCTTCACCGTCGTTTCAAACCGTCTCGGGTCGCCGCCGAACACGTCGATGGCCTCCTCCTGGCCGTAATCGACCTTCAGCACGCGCGGCCACTCCGGCCACGGATTGCTGGCTGCGCGCTCGGCCGGCGGCTTCGGCATCATCTCGAGCTGGGTCACGCTCCGGCAGCCCATGCGGATGGACGTGCCGACGCAGTCGTTGCCCGTATCGCCGCCGCCGACGATGACGACGTCCTTCCCCGCGGCGCTGACCGCCTCGGCGCCGTCGATCAGGCGCTTCGTCGCGCCGGTCAGGAAGTCGACCGCGAACATCACGCCCTCGGCGTCGCGGCCGGGAACGTTCAGGTCGCGCGGCTGTCCCGCGCCGCAGCAGAGCAGCACGGCGTCGTACTGCCCGACCAGCGATTCGGCCGGAATCCCTGCGCCGACATCGACGTTGGTGATGAATTCGACGCCCTCCTGCCGCATCTTCTCGACGCGCCGCGCGACGACGGACTTGTCCAGCTTCATGTTTGGAATGCCGTACATCAGCAGCCCGCCCGGCCGGTCGGCGCGCTCATAGACGGTCACATGATGGCCGCGCTGGTTGAGCATCTGCGCCGCGGCGAGGCCGGACGGCCCGCTGCCAACGATGGCGACGCGCTTGTCCGTGCGCACCTCGGGTGCGTGCGGCGCCATCCAACCCTTCGCGAACGCCTCCTCGATGATGGAGAGCTCGTTGTCGCGCACGGTGACGCTGTCGCCGTTTAAGCCGCAGGTGCACGCGGCCTCGCACAGCGCGGGGCAGACGTGGCCGGTGAACTCGGGGAAACAGTTCGTCTTGAGCAGCCGGTCCAGCGCATGACGCGCATTGCCGAGGTAGAGCATGTCGTTCCACTCGGGGATCAGATTGTGCAGCGGACAGCCCGTGAACATACCGCTGATCTGCACGCCGCTCTGGCAGAACGGCACGCCGCAGTTCATGCACCGCGCGGCCTGCCTGCGCCGCTCCGCATCCGGAAGGCGCGGGTGGAATTCGTCGAAGTTCCGAATGCGCTCCTTCGGGCGCAGCGTCCGGTTTGCCTGCCGCTCATAGAGCAGAAATCCATCCTTCTTGCCCATCTTCCGTCACCTCTCATTCGCCACTTCGCGAAACGCCTCGAGCTCTGCGGCGGAGCGGGACATCCCCTGCCCCTCAAACCGCGCGATGGCCTCGATCATCCTGCGATAGTCCCCCGGCATGATCTTCTTGAATTTGCCGAGGTATTCAGAAAAGTGTTCCAATATCAGACGCCCCTTGGCGGAACCCGTCTCGCGCACATGGGCTTCGATCATCGACCGGAGCATCTCCGCATCGTGCTCGGCGGTGACCTCCTCGATGTCAACCATCTGCTTGTTCACGCGCAGATAGAGGTCGTGCCCCTCGTCGAGCACATAGGCGACGCCGCCGGACATGCCCGCCGCGAAGTTGCGCCCCGTCCGTCCGAGAACGGCCACGCAGCCGCCGGTCATGTACTCACAGCCGTGGTCGCCGACGCCTTCGACGACGGCCACCGCGCCGGAATTGCGCACGGCGAAGCGCTCGCCCGCCTGGCCGCAGACGTAGGCCTGGCCGCTCGTCGCGCCGTAGAGCGCCACGTTGCCGATGATGATGTTTTCGTCTGCGGCAAAGCGGCTCGCCTTCGGCGGCATCACGACGAGCTTGCCGCCGGAGAGGCCCTTGCCGAAGTAGTCGTTGCTGTCGCCGGTCAGGCGGATCGTCATGCCGGCGGGAATGAACGCGCCGAACGACTGTCCGCCGCCGCCCGAAGCCTCGACGACGTAGGTGTCCTCCTCGAGCTTGCCGCCGTGCAGGCGCGTCAGCTCGCTGCCGAAGATCGTGCCAAACGCGCGGTCGGTGCTCGAAACCTTCAGCCTGACCGACTGGCGCTTGCCGCTTGCCGGATCCATCTTCTTGAGCAGCACGCGCTCGTCGGGCGTCCGCTCGGTGTGGAAGTCAAACGCGGCCTCCGGCTCGCGGTGCTCGTTGATCGACACGCCGATGATGCGCGACATGTCGATCGTCGAGGCGCGGTGCGTCACCTGATGGGCGCGCACGCGCAGCAGGTCGCCGCGCCCCACCAGCTCCGCGACGCTGCGCACGCCGAGCTTCGCCATGATCTCGCGCAGCTCCTCGGCGATGAACAGCATGAAGTTCATCACGTATTCCGGCTTGCCGGAGAAGCGCTTGCGCAGCTCGGGATTCTGCGTCGCGATGCCGACCGGGCAGGTGTCCAGATTGCACACGCGCATCATCACGCAGCCCATGCAGACCAGAGGCGCGGTCGCGAAGCCGAATTCCTCCGCGCCGAGCATGCACGCGATGGCGACGTCGCGGCCGCTCATCAGCTTGCCGTCGGCCTCGATCGCCACGCGGCTGCGCAGGCCGTTGAGCGACAGCGTCTGGTGCGTCTCCGCCACGCCCAGCTCCCACGGAAGGCCGGCGTTGTGGATGGAGGTGCGCGGCGCCGCGCCGGTTCCGCCGTCACAGCCGGAGATCAGGATGACCTGCGCGCCGGCCTTCGCCACGCCCGCTGCGACCGTGCCCACGCCCGCCTCGCTGACCAGCTTGACGGAGATCCGCGCGGCGCGGTTGGCGTTCTTGAGGTCGTAGATCAGCTGCGCGAGATCCTCGATGGAGTAGATGTCGTGGTGCGGCGGCGGCGAGATCAGCGGCACGCCGGGCGTGGACAGGCGCGTGTGTGCAACCCACGGATAGACCTTCGAGCCGGGCAGGTGGCCGCCCTCGCCGGGCTTCGCGCCCTGCGCCATCTTGATCTGAATCTCCTCGGCGCTCATCAAGTATTCGCTGGTGACGCCGAAGCGCGCGGAGGCGACCTGCTTGATCTTCGAGCCGCGCGGCGTGTTCAGGCGCTCGCGCTGCTCGCCGCCCTCGCCGGTGTTCGAGCGCCCGCCCAGCCGGTTCATCGCCAGGGCGAGGCACT
The DNA here is from genome assembly GCA_018716805.1 of Candidatus Faecivicinus avistercoris. Lineage (GTDB taxonomy): Bacteria > Bacillota > Clostridia > Christensenellales > Aristaeellaceae > Faecivicinus > Faecivicinus avistercoris. The sequence goes on from DVJL01000032.1 coordinate 67,744, forward strand.
CGTGCGCCTCCTGCGAGATCGAGCCGTAGGACATCGCACCGGTCTTGAATCGCTTGACGATCTCGCTGGCCGGCTCGACCTCTTCGACCGGCACCGGCGTGCACTGGTCAAACGCGAATTCAAGCACGCCGCGCAGCGTGTGCGGCTTGGACTCATCGTCCACCATCGCGGTGTACTGCTTGAACCGCTCGTAGCTGCCCTCGCGCACGGCGCGCTGCAGCGCGACGATCGTCAGCGGGTTGTACATATGGTCTTCCTTGTCGGGACCGCTGCGCAGCCGGTGCTGGCCGATGGAATCGAGCGTCGTGTCGGTGGCCAGGCCGAGCGGGTCGAACGCGCGGTCGTGGCGGAAGGCCACGCCCTCGTTGATCTCCTCCAGGCCGATGCCGCCGACGCGGGAGACGGTGTTGGTGAAATACTGGTCGATGACGTCCTGCCGGATGCCGACGGCCTCGAAAATCTGTGCGCTCTGGTAGGACTGCAGCACGGAGATGCCCATCTTGGAGGCCACGCGGCTGACGCCCTTGACGACGGCAGCGATGTAGTCCACCTCCGCCGCATAGCGGTCCTTGTCCAGCAGATCCTTCTCCGTCAGCTCGTCGACGCATTCGAGCGCCAGATACGGGTTGATCGCCCGCGCGCCGTAGCCGAGCAGCAGCGCGAAGTGGTGCACGTCGCGCGGCTCGGCCGTCTCGAGGACGACGCTGACCGCTGTGCGCTTGCGCGTGCGGATCAGGTGCTGCTCGAGCGCGGACACGGCCAGCAGCGACGGGATCGCCATGTGGTTTTCGTCGACGCCGCGGTCGGAGAGGATCAGGATGTTCGCGCCGTTTTTGTAGGCGCGATCGCAGGTGACGAACAGGCGGTTGAGCGCGCGGTCAAGCGGCTCGCTCTTGTAGTAGAGAATCGGGATGGTCGCCGCGCGGAGCGACTTCGTCCGCGCCTTGCGGATGCGCAGCAGGTCGGCATTGGAGAGGATCGGCTGGTCGAGCCGCAGCACGGCGCAATTCTCGGGCGCATCCTCGAGGAGGTTGCCGTCGGAACCGACGTAGACGGCCGTATCCGTGACGATCTCCTCGCGGATGGCGTCGATCGGCGGGTTCGTGACCTGCGCGAACATCTGCCGGAAGTAGGAGAACAGCGGCTGATGCTTTTCCGAAAGCACGGCCAGCGGGATGTCCGCGCCCATGGAGGCCGTCGGCTCGGCACCATTGAGCGCCATGGGCAGGATGACCTCCTTGACGTCCTCGTAGGTATAGCCAAACGCCTTGTACAGCCGGTCGCGCATCTCCTGCGGGATAGACGGGATCTTTTTGTTTGGCAGCGGCAGATCCTTCAGCGACAGCAGGTGGCCGTCCAGCCACTCGCCATAGGGGTGCCGCGCGGCATACGTCTCCTTGATCTCGTCGTCCTCAATGATGCGGCCGCGCACGGTGTCCACCAGCAGCATCCGCCCCGAGCGGACGCGCGACTTGCGCACGATCTTCTCCGGCGGGATGTCCAGCACGCCGACCTCGCTGGAGAGGATGAGCATGTTGTCGTCGGTGATGTAATAGCGCGACGGGCGCAGGCCGTTGCGGTCGAGCACCGCGCCGACGATTTCGCCATCGGAGAACAGGATCGACGCCGGGCCGTCCCACGGCTCCATCATCGTCGCATAGTAGCGGTACAGATCCCGGCGCGTGCGCGAGATGTCGCGCTCGTTCTGCCACGGCTCCGGGATGGTCATCATCACCGCCAGCGGCAGCGGCACGTCGTTCATCATCAGGAATTCCAGCGTGTTGTCCAGCATCGCTGAATCGCTTCCGGCAGCGTTGATGACGGGCAGCACCTTGTCGATGTCGTCCTGCATGACGGCGGAGGACATCGTCTCCTCGCGCGCGATCATGCGGTCGACGTTTCCGCGGATGGTGTTGATCTCGCCGTTGTGGAGGATCAGCCGGTTGGGATGCGCGCGCTCCCAGCTCGGAAAGGTGTTCGTCGAAAAGCGCGAGTGCACCATGGCGATGGCGCTTTCGCAGTCCTCCTCCTGAAGGTCGCCGTAAAACGCGCGCAGTTGGCCGACCAGAAACATGCCCTTGTAGACGATCGTCCGGCTCGACATCGAGCAGACGTAGGTATCCGCATTGCTCTGCTCAAACACGCGGCGGGCGATGTAGAGCTTGCGGTCGAACGGAAGGCCGCGCGGCACGCCGTCCGGGCGCGCGATGAAGCACTGCTCGATGACCGGCATGCACGCGCGGGCGCGCTCGCCCAGCACCTCCGGATGCACCGGCACCGGCCGCCAGCCGAGAAACTTCAGCCCTTCCTTCCCGGCGACGATCTCCATCAGCTTGCGCGCCTGCGCGCGCTTCAGGCGGTCCGGGGACAAAAAGAACATCCCCACGCCGTAATCGCCGGCCTCGGGCAGCGCAAATCCCAATTCCTGCCGCGAAAAAAACGCATGCGGCACCTGAAGGAGGATGCCGACGCCGTCGCCCGTGCTGCCGTCCGCATCCTTGCCCGCGCGGTGCTCGAGTTTTTCCACAATCTTGAGCGCGCGATCCACCGTCTGGCGGCTCTTGACGCCGTCGATGCTGACGACCGCACCGATGCCGCAGGCGTCGTGCTCAAAGCGCGGATCGTACAGTCCGCGGCCGTTCAACGTCCTCTTCTGACCAACTTGCTCCATATGCTCATTCCTTTACGAGGGATTTGGCGGCGCTTTGCCGCCCAAAAACAAGCAACGGCGCTGTTCGCACAGCGCCGTTGCTCCGCATACGACTATCTTACCAGCCTCGCGCAGACTTGTCAAGCCATTTTTGAAAGTTTCTCAATGGAAATCTCCGTTTTTACGAGAATATTTCTGTAAAATCATCCAATATTGCATGGAATCACCGGGCAAATTGCAAAACGCTGCGCATCTCAGAGGAAAGCGCATCGCTGCGCGGCGAAGCCGGCCGGCACCGAATTCAGTACCAGCCGTTCCGTCCGTACATGTCTCAAGCCAGAGGGCGTTTGAAAACGGAAGAATCCGCAATTTCAAGCGAATTCTCCATCCGCTTCGCGAAAAACTCGCGGGTCCAGCGGCGCTGAGTCGAAAATCCTCAGCGCCCAAACGGCGAAAAAGGGACTGCCTTCGATTTTAAGGAGCATTCAAACGCTCTCCGCCTTCAGTGAACGCCTATCCTTCGGCGACCGCCTCGTTCCCGGCGGGCGGCGCCTCGGTCGAAAACGCCGCCACGGGCGCATCGTACAATTCCACGGACGCGCCCGCGCAGGCCGGGCAAGGCGCCTTGCCCTTGCCGAGCATCTCACTTTCGCAGACCTCCAGCGCGTCGGCCTGACTGAGCTCCGCACAGTGGAAATCGACGTGGTAGAAGTCGCTCTTCTCCGTCGTCCAGATGCACGGTTCGCCATAGCACATCGCGCAGAGGTGCTTGGTGAGCGGCATCTCCGTCACGGAAATCTCAATCGCCCCGCGCATTCCCGAACAGTTTCGCGCAGTGTGGATGTAATCGCCCGCATCGGTCATCCACACCGTCGAATAGCCGACGCAGGTCGCGCAGACCTCCTTGCCCATGCCGATCGCCTCGTCGAGCGTGTACAGCCGCGCATTCTGCATGCTTTTGCAGTTGCGCGCCGTATGGAACCAGCGGCCGCTCTCGGTCGCCCAGACGTACACATTCGCACAATCCGGACAGGGCGAATAGCCCGCGCTGACCGCGGCTGCGAGTTCTATCGTGTCGTCCATTGCGATCCCATCACAGCCCCAGTCGAGGTGAAAACAGTCCCCGCTTACGCCGACGATCCCCGGCGACCACCCCGCATTCTGCAGCAGCTCGACCTCGTGTTCCATGGATGCATCCAAACCTGCGCCCTC